>JBDSCZ010000203.1:0-3059 GCA_039920865.1 Burkholderiaceae bacterium | reverse complement strand
GGATCCGGACTTTTGGTGCAATTCGGCTCAGCCTTGCCGACTTCTGCTGGCCATTCATCGGAGGGTTGCGGCATGCTGACAAGCGCCGCCGGGAACATCGGATTCAAACTCCACAAGATACGCAACGGATCGATCATCGTGCCTGCGGTGGCCTTCATTGCCGTTTCTGCCGGCTGTCTTTTGACGCCAGGATAGGGTTGTCTCCAACCAACCAGAGATGACGATGAATAAATTACCCGTATTCGAAAAACGACCGATGCATGAATATCCGATCCAGGACTACGCCATCATCGGCAACTGCGAGACGGCGGCGCTGATCAATTCTGACGGCGGCATCGACTGGCTTTGCCTGCCGGCTTTCGATGCGCCGTCGTTTTTCGGTGCGCTGCTCGACCGGGAACAGGGCGGCGCGTTTTCGATCCGTCCTGCCGATGCGGATGCGGATGCGGATAGGTACAGCGTCGAACGGCGCTACTTCGAGGACAGCGCAATCCTCGAGACACGTTTCGTGACCGGGCATGGGACGCTGCTGCTGACCGATTTTTTTGTTACCGCGCGCGAGCCGCATGCACGCTTTTACGATTTCACATCGCTGCATCCGACCCGCAAGCTGGTCCGGTTGCTCGAAGTGGAAAGCGGCGAAGCTGCGGTGGTCGATCTGCGCATCGCTGCGCGACCGGACTACGCCCGGCGGCCGGCGGCGTGGCGAAGCATCGAAGGCGGCTTCGAGTGCGCCGAGGCAGCGCTATTCTCCAATCTGCCGCTGGCGGAACAAGGCGGCGACATCGCGCTGCAGTTCACGCTGGAAGCTGGCCGGGCAGTTTTCTTCGTGCTCGACAGTGTAAAGCCAGATGCCCGGCGGCGGCCGAACGCGCAGGCGGTGCGGCAATGGCTGCGGATCACACAGGCGTTCTGGCGCGAGTGGAACCTGTTCAACTATTACCGCGGACCGCATCAAGAGTTCATTCGACGCAGCGCCGTCACGCTCAAGCTGATGACTTACGCGCCCAGCGGGGCGATTGTCGCCGCGCCCACCACGTCGCTGCCCGAGCGTCTTGGCAGCGACCTTAACTGGGACTACCGCTACACCTGGGTACGCGACACGGCGCTGTTCATCAACACCTTGTTTCGCCTCGGCTACTCCGGTGAGGCGAAGGCGTACTTCGGATTCATCACCGCGAAGCATGGCGCGCAGAGATCCGATGACGCGGACGCGGATTTGCCGGTGCTGTTGCCGATCCGGGATGGCACCTCAGACGACGAAGGGACGCTCGACCATCTTGCCGGCTATCGCAACTCGCGCCCGGTGCGGCAAGGCAACCGCGCCAAAGACCAGCTCCAGCTCGACAATTACGGCCACTTCCTGCAGTCGCTGTTTTTTTGGAAACACACCGGCGGCAAGCTCGACAAGGCGAAGCGTGGCATGGCCTTGGACGCCCTCGCGATCTTGCGACGGCGCTGGTCCGAGCCGGACAACGGCATCTGGGAGCCGCAGGATCGGCTTCATCGCACCTACAGCAAAGTGAGCGCGTGGCTGGCCTTCCAGCGGGCCGGTGATCTGGGCCTCGCCAGCCGGGAGGAAGTCCAAAAGCTCTGTGCCGAAATCCACGCGCAGATCCTGGAATGCGGCGTGCACAAGCACGATGGGCGGACCTATCTGGCGGAGCATTACGGCGGCGCGATGATCGACGCTACCGCGTTGCTCGCCTTTACGACCGGATTTCTGCCTGAGCCGCTGGCGCGCAGCACGCGCGAAGAGATCGAGCGGCGGCTCGCCGTGGGGCCGTGGCTGTACCGCTCCGACACGCATCGCGCGTCCGGCGAAGGCGCGTTCGTGTTGTGCAGTTTCTGGCGGATAGGGCAGCTGATCCGCGAAGGCGAACTGGACCGCGCCGAGTCGCTGCTGGAGCAAATCATCGCCGCCGCGAGCCCGCTGGGCCTGTATGCAGAGCAGATCGATCCGGTCTCGGGCGACTTCCTCGGCAATTTCCCGCAAGCATTCTCCCACCTCGGCCTGATCGCCACCGTGCTTGATCTCCAGAAGGCCAAGGCGCAACCCGGGTTTTCCGGGCGGCCCGATCACGAGAAGTTCCAGCACGGCGTTGGCTGCACGATCGGCGTGAGCGGTGTGCTCGCCGGTTTCCGGCGCGCGCCCCGAACGTTTCGGCTGCTGTTTTCCAATCGTTCCAAATGGCGCTGATGCGGCAGCGCAGACCTACTTCGCCTGGAATACTTCGGTATCGCGATGGAACGCGTACCAGGCGAACCAGAAAGCGGTGAGCGCGGGAATTTCCTTGCCCTGCGTGTCGAATATCGCACCGGTGCGCCGGTCAAGTCGAAGCCGGTTTTGGTTTACGCAGCCGTGGCCCTGGGCGGTTCGCGCTGCAATTTCTTACAATGGCTGCCTAGTTCGGCATCTTGAACAACGGCCTGAGCCTGACGCCGATCCAATTGCCGGGCAGCGCTGCAGCGATCCACAGCCAGCCGTGCAGACTGGTCGAAGCCACGCCCGAGAAAAACGCACCGATGTTGCAGCCGAAGGCGATGCGTGCGCCGTAGCCCATCAGCAGGCCGCCGAGGATTGCGGCGACCAGGGAGCGCAGCGGTATGTGAAGCTGCGGCGCGAAGCGGCCGGCCAGCGTTGCGGCGCACAGCGCCCCGGCAACCAGGCCGATGTCCATCACCGAGGTGATGTCGTCCAGGATGCTGCCTTGCAATGCCGCCTGCTGGAAGTCGCCCTGCCAGAAAGCGCTTGAATCCGGGTTCCAGCCCAGCAACATGGCGATCCTGGCGCCCCACAGGGTGAAGGCCCAAGTGATGGTCCAGGGATGGCCGGCCAGCAATAGAGTAATGAAACCGAGGCCGGCCAAGGCAAGGGCGCCTGCCAGCAGGGGCCAGGGTCCGGTCAGGATAGTGCGCCAGCTAGCCGTGGCTTCGGCATTGTTTTGCGACGGCTTGCCCCAGCGCCTCAGGCCCAGCCAAAGAACCAGCAGAAACGCAATCTGCAGCGCCACGCCTAGCGGCCAGCCGAATACTTCGCCGAGCGCGATCGGCGCCCA
>JBDSCZ010000202.1:0-2027 GCA_039920865.1 Burkholderiaceae bacterium | reverse complement strand
GGTCGGCCTGCATATCGGCGCCAGCACCACCATCGGCACCTATTTACTGCCGCATATCCTGGCCAGCTTCTGCGTGCGCCAGACGCCGGCGATTCCGCGCGTGATGATCGCCAACAGCGCCGATGTAGCAGCGGCGGTGGCCAGTTTCAAGGTAGATGTCGGCCTGATCGAAGGCCCCTGCCACGAGCCCGAGCTGCAGGTCGAGCCGTGGCTGAGCGACGAGCTGATCGTGGTGTGCGCGCCGCACTACCGGCTGGCTGGAGTTGAAGTACGCGGCAAGGTCACGCTGGCAATGCTGCGCGAAGCGGCCTGGCTGCTGCGCGAACCCGGTTCCGGCACGCGCGAGGCGGTCGAGCATGCGCTGGTGCCGTATCTGCACCGCCTGCGCTCGGCCGGCGAGTTCAGCAACGCGGAAGCGATCAAGCATGCGGCCGCAGCCGGGCTGGGCGTGGCCTGCCTGTCGCGGCTGGTGGTGGCCGATCTGATGGAAGTCGGCAAGCTGGTGCAGCTCGACACCCCGCTGCCGCGGCTGCAGCGGCATTTCTACCTGGTGCACCAACAGCACAAGATCCTGTCGGCGCGGCTGTCGGCCTTCATGCAGTTCTGCCGCGACTGGGACGCCGCGTCGGCACCATATCCGGGGACGACATAGGGCTACGGGCTGGTGATGCAGCGCACGACAGAGGGGTTCTGTCGCGTTAAGCGTTGCTGGCAGGATTATATTATGCTAAATACCCGTTCAACAGAATAAAACGAAATGCTCGATATCAAAGGGATGCGATTTCCAATCGACGTTATTCTGGTGTGCATTCACTGGTATGCAGCATATCCATTTAAGTTACCAGCATATGGAAGAAATGAGTGAAGAGCGCGGCGTGTTTATTGATCATTCTTTGATCAATAGGTGGGGGCGCGCTCGAATTCTGCCGCTGCTTGAAAAGGTATTTCGCAAATACAAACTGCCGGTCGGTGGAAGCTGGCGCATTGATGAGACGTACATCAAGGTGAAAGGTACCTGGAAGTATCTCTACCGTGCGGTGGACAAGGAAGGCAAACGGTCGATTTTCTGCTCACGGCCAAGCGCGACAAGGCAGCAGCAATGCGTTTTTTCACAATAAGGCCATGCAGAACAACGAGGCGCTTGAAAAAATCGCCATGGATAAGAGCGGCGCCAACAAGGCGGCCATTGTTCTGATCATCGACGACCTGGATATTTCGATCGTCGCCCGGCACAGGTCAAGTATCTCAACAACATCGTGGAGCAAGACCATCGTGCCGTCAAACGTGTTACCTGGTCGATGCTCAGGTTCACGTCTTTTCGATCAGCCGGAAATGTCCTGGCCGGCATCGGGCTTGTGCATATGATTCGCAAAGGTCAGCTGATGATGGAAGGCTGCGACACGATGTCTTTTGCCGAACAATTTTATGCGCTGGCACGACACGTCCGTCCAGCATAAGGGCCGTGGCACGTCCGCCAGTCTAACTCGCCCGATTACAAACAACGCGACAGAACCTGTCGAGCGTGTATCGGTCACGCCGATGAAAATTTCAACCTGATCCGGAAGGTCACCATGAACCTGCTTTGACAGGACAAATCGATGAAACGCAGCATTGCAAAAAAACGGCTCTACACAGCACTTCATGACGAATACCCCGCCAGTGTGCTCGCCTTGTGCCCATTGACCATTTGATGCGATTGCCCTGTAAGGTCCCTCGTTTTTGCTTTTTACAAAGACACCATCTGCTACAATCTTTTTCCTGATTAACTACCAACCTCGGGCGAAGAAAAAATTTCCCATATCCGTCATTCCCGCGCAGGCGGGAATGACGGTGTGTTTTTAGCGGCTGGAGAGCTATGTCTGAACTTGGTAGCTAATCAGAATCTTTTTTAGTCGTATTGTCCGCCAAAAAATGAGAATTCGACCTGAACACAACAATAGCTGAATCGATGGAAGAGACTACTGTTTCGCTGCTCGTCGTCGACGACGATCCAATTACATGCACTCGCCTTAATGCTTATTTCGCAG
>JBDSCZ010000201.1:0-3708 GCA_039920865.1 Burkholderiaceae bacterium | reverse complement strand
TCGCAGGCAGCTTGATCGGCGTACCATCGTTGAATGCGTGCTGCTCGAACATCTGACGCGCCAGGAATTGCGGATCGCTCATCATGTCACGCACCGAGTAGATTTTCCCGACCGGCACATCGGCATTCTTCAGAATATCCAGTGCGGAATCAATCGCCTGGGTGCCGCACCAGGATTGAATCGCAGCGTCGATCTCGGCGGTGCGCGGCACGCGGCCGTCGTTGCGCGCCAGCTGCACATCATTTGCCATATCGTCGCGGCCGATCGCTTGCATCAGCCGCTTGAAGATGGCGTCGCCATTGCCGGCGATGACGATGTTCTCGCCGTCGCCGGTGGTGTAGGTGTTGGACGGCACGATCCCGGGCAAGGCGCCGCCGGTGCGTTCGCGCACCACGCCGGCATGATCGTATTCCGGCACCAGCGACTCCATCAGGTTGAATACCGATTCGTACAATGCGACATCGACCATCTGGCCCTGCCCTGCGACGCACTCTTCACCGATCTTGCCGTTCCAGCGTCCGCCGGTGACGTCACGATGGCGCAGCGCCATCATCGCGCCGATCACGCCGTGCATCGCGGCAACTGAATCACCGATCGAGATGCCGACCCGCAGCGGCGGCCGATCCGGAAAACCGGACACGTAACGCAGACCGCCCATCGATTCGCCGATCGCGCCGAAACCCGGCAAATCCTTCATCGGGCCGGTCTGGCCGTAGCCGCTGAGGCGCACCATGATGATGGCGGGGTTGACAGCTTTCAATGCGTCGAAGCCGAGCTTCCATTTTTCCATCACGCCGGGGCGGTAGTTCTCGATGATGATGTCGGCCTCCAGCGCCAACTGGTGTGCGATCTCCTGGCCGCGCGGGTGTTTCAAGTTCAGCGTCAGGCTTTTCTTGTTGCGCGCCTGCACGCTCCACCACAGCGAAGTGCCGTCTTTCAGCACGCGCCACTGGCGGATCGGATCGCCGCCATCCGGCGACTCGATCTTGATGACCTCGGCGCCGAACTCGGCCAGCATGCGGGCGCAGAATGGGCCGGCGATCAGTGTGCCAAGTTCCAGCACCTTGATGCCAGCCAATGGACCAGCGGGTTTTGTCGAAGTCATGGGAAGATCAGGAAAAAGAAGGATTAAGTCTAAAAATCTAAGTCGCGCGCCGGTCCAGCATCGCGCGGGCGATGGTGCCGGCATCGACGTATTCCAGCTCGCCGCCGACCGGGACCCCGCGCGCCAGGCGGCTGACATTGAGGCCGCGCGCTTTCAGCATTTCGCTGATGTAGTGTGCGGTGGCTTCGCCCTCATTGGTGAAATTGGTGGCCAGCACGACTTCGGTAACGCTGCCATCGGTGGCGCGGGCGATCAGTTTTTCGAGATGAATGTCTTTCGGACCGATGCCGTCGAGCGGCGATAGCCGCCCCATCAGCACGAAATACAGGCCCTTGAAAGTCAGAGTCTGCTCGATCATCAGTTGATCGGCAGGCGTCTCGACCACGCACAACAGCGCCTTGTCGCGCTCTTCATCCAGACACATCTCGCAGACAGGATGCTCGGTAAAGGTATTGCAACGGCTGCAGTGCCGGATCGTTTCCACTGCCTGATGCAGCGCCCGGCTGAGCATGGCTGCACCGTCGCGGTCGTGCTGCAGCAGGTGATAGGCCATGCGCTGTGCCGATTTCGGCCCGATTCCGGGCAAGCGGCGCAACGCTTCGGTCAGAAATTCGAGAGACTTCGACATGGATCAATCTTGCCGTAAGGATTCAAATAAGTCGGAGGTCATCGTCGGCACGAACTCGGTGATGTCGTAACGTGCGATGCCATCTCGGTGGAATGGATCGAGTTGCACCAAGGCTTCGATTGCGGCCCGGCTGCCACTAGCCGCGATGATGACGCCGCCGATGCGCGGCACCATGCGGCCCGACATCAGGAATAGGCCTTTTGCATATTGCTCATGCAAAAATTCCCGATGCGCCGGGAGCACGGCATCGATCTCCTCGAACGGCTTCAGATACGTGAGAGAAATGATGAACATCAAAACGGCAATTTGAAGCCGGGAGGCATCGGCATGCCGGCGGTCAGGCCGCTCATTTTTTCCGAGGAAGTGGCTTCCGCCTTGCGCACTGCATCATTGAACGCGGCTGCCACCAGGTCTTCCAGCATGTCCTTGTCGTCGCCCAGCAGCGACGGATCGATACTGACGCGCTTGACATCATTCTTGCAGCTCATCACGACCTTCACCAGGCCGGCACCAGACTGGCCTTCGACCTCGATTTGGGCCAGTTCATCCTGGGCTTTTTTCATGTTGTCCTGCATCGCTTGCGCTTGCTTCATCAGCCCTGCCAGTTGGTTCTTCATCATGATGATTCTCCTTGCGTTTTTAATGAAATGGGTTTGATCGATCCCGGCACGATGGTGGCACCGAATTCGCGCTTGAGAGCTTGCACGAAAGGGTCGTTCTCGATTGTTGCTTCCGCATCGCGCTGGCGCTCGGCCTGTGCGGCCCGAGCCTGGGCGCTGGCAGTATGGACTACTGCGCCGATTTCGGTGGTAACACGTAACGGCCGGCCAAAATGTGCGCTCAATGCAGCCGTCAGTTTATCCACACTACCGGAAGACTGCAGGGTTGCCATCGGCACCCGCAAATGCAATACGTTGCCATCGTTATCGCCTGCCGCCTTGACCAACTCGCTTTGCAGGGCAAGTTGTTGCACTACGCCGCGAACCGGCAAGGCCGCTGCCAGCAGCGGCCAGTTACCGTCCCAATCCAACGCCGGAACCGGCTGCCATTCCGGTGCGGCAGGAGCAAGCACAGCAGATTGCTGCACTAGCGCTAGTGCGGGAGCCGCTGGAGGTGCTAGTTGCGCGGAAGATTCAGTTTTTTTTTGAGCCGCCGCGCCAGAAAAGCCGGATGATGCAGGTCTTGCCGGCGCGTCGTCCTCGTCCCACGGCGGCGCAGTGCTGGCGCTGGCGGACGCATCGGGTCTGGAGATGATTGCGCCTGACGTGGATTTGCTGCCGGCGCGCGCCGCATTCAAGGCCGCCATCGCCGGACTGATGCCCGATCTTGCTGGCGCGTGACTAGCGGCAGCACTGGCGGCGGCATGCACGGCTGGCGCTGTTCTGCCGGGTAACGCAGGCGCTGCTGGCGCCGTTGCCGGTCGCGCCAGTGCTTTTACGGATGCTGGTGCTTGCGTGCTGCCGATGCCGGGACGAAACGCCAGCATGCGCAACAGCGTCATTGAAAATCCTGCATACTCGTCCGGCGCCAGCCCCAGTTCATTACGGCCATGCACGGCAATCTGGTAAAACAGCTGCACTTCTTCGGCGTCGAACGCGGCGGCCAGGCGCAGCACATCGTCGCGCTCGGGCAGATCGTGCGGCAGCGCCTGCGGCACGGTCTGCGCCAGCGCAACGCGGTGCAGCAGGCTGCCCAAATCCTGCAGGGCGCTGTTGTACGACAAGCTGCGCGCAGCCATTTCATCGGCAACTGCCAGCAAACCGGCACCGTCTTCGGCCGCCAGCGCATCGAGCAGGCGGATCAGGAACGATTGATCGAGCGCGCCCAGCATGCCCTGCACTGCTTCCAGTGTAATTTTTCCAGCGGCGTAGGCGATTGCCTGATCTGTCAGCGACAGGCCGTCGCGCATCGAGCCTTGCGCGCCTTGTGCCAGCAGGCGCAGCGCCGGCAGCTCGAACGGAATCTGTTCCTGTCC
>JBDSCZ010000200.1:0-1543 GCA_039920865.1 Burkholderiaceae bacterium | reverse complement strand
CCTCGGGGTCGAGCTTGCAGTTTTGCACGATGTAAGTGATTTGTGCGGTGACATCATTGCCGAACGCATCGTATTGCGCCGGCGTCATTTTGCCTTGGTGGGCTGCCGGCAACGCGGTTGCGACGGTGCGGCGGATATTGGACATGGCCTGTCGCAACGGTGCATCGGTGCTCCATTTTTTTCCGGCATTGAGTTCAAGCTTGGCGTGCGCCACTGCGGCGTGCTCATGCTTGACCGTCTCGGTGGCCAGGGTAGTCAAAGGTAGCGCAAGGGCGATTGCCAGCAATAAAAGTTGAGGTGATTTCATGGTGCACTCCGTATAAGAATAAATCGGGTGATGTCGAGCAAAGCGTCCGACTGCCTGTTTAAACGAACGGCAACTGCGCAGGTTCCATTTTTCCACAAGAAAATGTCGCAATCATCGAAGTTTCATGGTTCGCGGTGCAGCAATTCTTCTTCCGTTGCCTCATTCGTGTAGCGGTCAAGCAAGAGCGACATCAGCGCAGCGCGTTGCCGCTGATCCAGTAAATCGCGCTCTGCCAGCAGCTGCGTGATCACACGCCGCTGTTGTGCATCCTGCAGCGTTGCGATCCTGGCCTGCTCGGCATCGATTTTTGCGCGCTCGGGCTGCGCCGAAAATATTTGCTTTATCAGCACTTCCCGGTGCAGTCGGATTTCGCGCCAGTTGGCCGCCAGATCGGTGACGAAGCCCTGCTCGATCTGATGCCAGCGGCGGCGTTGTTCCGTACTTAATTGCAACTGATCGGGCAGGCTAAGATGCTGGCTCTGTGCGGTGGAGGATGGCGGTGTTGTCCGCGACTGTTGCGCCTGCTGCAGTTGTTTATAGGCGACGGTTGCGGCGAAACCGAAATTGAGTAAAAACGAGGCCGCCAACAGCCATTTCCATGTATTGATCCGTGCATTGCGATTCATGGCATTCCCTTCGATGGACGACATAGTTCAGTGGCCGCGCAAAGACCGCCCGGCGGTATCGGGTCAAATACCCGCACCATCGCAGCCGGTAGCGCGCTGGCGAGCATGCCGCCAGTCAACAGGATGCCGAGCCAGACGCCGCATGCCAGCGAAGCCGTTGCAGCCAGTCCGGGCAAGCCCCATCCCGGCCAGAATGATCGGGCCGGCCGGCGTTGCACGGCGCCGCTGCGGATGCGGTCTTGCAATCGGGCCGCAAAATCGAGTCCCAGGACCGGTGAAGGCAGGTCTCGCAGATCTTGTTGCAGCGCCGTCACTGCCTCCAGTTGATGCCGGCACAGCGGGCAAGTCTCCACATGCGCTGAGAATTGCGCGCGCTCCGGAGCCGCCATCGCGTGGTCCAGATAAGCCGATATTTTGTTGTGTCGCGGACAAGACATTGCACGTTCTCCCATCAGTTCCCCGATCAGCGTTCAATTGTGGCCAGCAACGCAGTGCGCGCCCGGGCGATGCGCGACTTGACCGTGCCGAGGTTCAATTCCAGAACCACGGCGATTTCATCGTAGGTCATTTCCTCGATTTCACGCAGCAGCAAAATCTCGCGATGCTCCGG
>JBDSCZ010000199.1:0-1853 GCA_039920865.1 Burkholderiaceae bacterium | reverse complement strand
GGCCTGCGTTGCTACTAAAAATCAGCGGTATTCTGCGTAAATATGTATTTTTTGAAACTATTTAGCCGGTATGCGAATCAAGAGTTAAGTGGCGCGATTTTGTAGGAGCGCACCCGGGCGCGAAAGCAGTCGCCAGACTGCTGCCGTTGGTCGCGCCCTGGTGCGCTCCTACAAAAGCTCAGGACGCTTTCGCGCAGCGGATTGACGCGCCGTTGGTCGCGCCCAAGTGCGTTCCTGCAAAATCTTCTGTTGGACAGTGACGATTCTTTTATAAACCCTCATCCTAAATTTATCTTATAAAACATGCTCCCACTCTCAAAAACCATTTTTAAAGCCTACGATATTCGCGGCATCGTTGGCAAGACGCTGGATGTCGACATCGCACGCCAGATCGGCCACGCTTTCGGATCTGCGGCACGAGCCAAGGGCGAGCGCACCGTGGTCATCGGGCGCGACGGCAGGCTGTCCGGTCCGGAACTGACTGCGGCACTGGCAGAAGGTCTGCAGGCTTCCGGCGTGGATGTAATCGACCTCGGCGTGGTTGCGACCCCTATGCTGTATTTCGGCACCCACGTACTTGATGCGCAATCCGGCGTGATGGTCACCGGCAGCCATAACCCGCCCGATTACAACGGCTTCAAGATGGTGCTGGCCGGCGAGGCGATTTACGGCGAGGAGATTCTGGCGCTGCATCAAACGATTGTGGACAACAATTTCACCCATGGAGCCGGCAGCTATCGCACCCACGATATTCGGGACGCGTACTTGCAGCGCATTATCGAAGACGTGAAGCCGGCGCGGCCGATCAAGATTGCGATCGATTGCGGCAATGGCGTGGCCGGCGCTTTCGCCGGGGATTTATACCGGGCGATGGGCTGTGAGGTGATCGAGCTGTTTTGCGAAGTCGATGGGACTTTCCCCAATCACCATCCCGATCCGGCGCATCCGGAAAATCTGCAGGATCTGATTAAATGCTTGCGGGAAACCGATGCCGAAATCGGCCTTGCCTTCGATGGCGACGGCGACCGTTTGGGTGTGGTCACCAAGGATGGCCAGATCATCTATCCGGACCGCCAGTTGATGCTGTTTGCTGCGGACGTGCTGACGCGCCATCCGGGGCGCGAGATTCTGTTTGATGTCAAATGCACCCGGCACATTGCAACCTGGGTCAAGGCGCATGGCGGTGTACCGCTGATGTGGAAGACCGGGCATTCGCTGGTCAAGGCCAAGATGCGTGAAACCGGCGCGCCGCTGGGAGGCGAGATGAGCGGCCATCTGTTCTTCAAGGATCGCTGGTACGGTTTTGACGACGACATGTACGCCGGTGCGCGCTTGCTGGAGTTGCTCACGCGGGTGATTGACCCTTCCGCGGTGCTGAACGCCTTGCCGCAATCGATCAGTACGCCGGAGCTGCAGCTGGCTCTGGCGGAAGGCGAGAACTTCAGCCTGATCGAGAAATTGCAGCGCGATGCGCGCTTCCCGGATGCCGAGCAGATCATAACGATAGACGGCTTGCGGGTCGAGTATCCGGACGGTTTCGGCCTGGCCCGCTCATCGAATACCACGCCGGTGGTGGTGATGCGTTTCGAAGCGGAGTCGCAAGCGGCGTTGGAGCGGATACAAGCCGATTTCAAGCGCGTGATTCTGGCTGCCAAGCCGGATGCGGCACTGCCGTTTTAAAAATCGGTTGCTTGGGTTTGTAAATGGCCGGTCGCGCCCGGGTGCGTTCCTACAAAGACTTCCATACCTGTAGGAGCGCACGCGGACGCGACCGGATTATGCTCAACTGCGGTGTTGTCCATGACACAAACATCCAATCAGCCGGAAATAATAACAACCACGAAGTATCCAGG
>JBDSCZ010000198.1:0-4467 GCA_039920865.1 Burkholderiaceae bacterium | reverse complement strand
CGATTATTTTCTTTGTTTGGGGTCAAGGTTTCTACTTTGGTGACGGCTGCGCGCTACAGCGGAATGCAAGGATTGCTTGGCGCGCAGTAATTCACTGTTGCCGCGGTCGCGCCGGCAAAAAAATGCGCGCTCGCATCGCAGCAATGCCAGATGCCCGGCACGCTTCGCCAGTGGCCCGCGCGATTGGCTGCAATTAAAATATACTAATATATGTATTTTTCAATCGCCAATGAATTAAAGCGCCAATGGCTAAGTTTTTTGATATACCCACAAAAAAATTCTTATTCCAGAATCAAGAAAACCGAACTGAATGCAGCCACATGAACCTGACCACCCCCGCCTTGCTGTTCCCGGCAATCTCATTGCTGCTACTGGCCTACACCAACCGCTTCCTGGTACTGGCGCAACTGATACGGCAGCTGCACGGCAGGTACCAGGAAGAACAAAAAGAGATCGTGGTGCGCCAGATCGCCAATCTGCGCCAGCGCATCACGCTGATCCGGCGCATGCAGGCGCTCGGCGTGATGAGCTTCATCCTGTGCGCGGTCGCCATGTTTCTGGTGTTCATTCAGCTGCAGCTGGCAGCCAAGTTCGCATTCGGCCTGAGTCTTTTCCTGTTGCTGCTGTCGCTGATCTTTTCCTTCTACGAAATCACGATCAGCACCCGCGCAATTGAAATCGAGCTGGAAGACCTGGAACAAAAAATCAATCAGCCGGTGTAATGCGATTGCACCATCAATCCCGAACGCAGGCGCAAACAACCAGCACGGCCGGAAAGCGACTCCCCTGACATTGCACCGAGGCACACATGAATGTTGGGCTTGGCCTGGCGCAGCGCCAACCTACATGACGTTGGAGTATGCCAAATAACCTGCCATTTCCCGCATATAAAAACTGCGGTATCTAAAAATACCCGATAGATAGACGTGGAGCGCAGCCCGACATGCGGCAGGCCAAGGTCACCCGATACCGCGGGGCAAGCGCAAATCATTGCATTGCCGCACACTTTCTTGGCAAACTGATTTAACCTGCATGCCTGCCCAAACACACTAGACGCCGTGCCGATGCCGCAACTACTGAATTTATGGAAAAAATACCGTTTGCTGACCTGGCTCAGTGCGCTGCTGGTGATCGGTTTCCTGGCCACCAGCATCGCCAGCTACATCGTGTCGCGCGACACGATACGGCGCGACATTGCCGAGCAGGGCTTGCCGCTGACCGGCGACAGCATCTATTCGGAAATCCAGAAGGGTGTGCTGCAACCGACCTTCATTTCCTCGCTGATGGCGCACAACAGCTTTCTGCGCGACTGGATTCTGGACGGCGAACAAGACACCGGACGGATCGTGCGCTACCTGGCTGAAGTCAAGCAAAAATACGGCACCGTCACCAGCTTCCTGGTCTCCGATCGCAGCCACAAATACTATTACGCCGCAGGCATGCTGAAATCGGTCAGCGCCAGCGAAAAACGCGACGCATGGTTTTTCCGCGTGCGCGACATGCAAAAACCGTATGAAATCAATGTCGATTACGATCTGGCGAACCGGGATGCGGTGACCATCTTCATCAATTACAAGGTGCTTGATTACCAGGGCAAATTCATCGGCGCAACCGGTGTCGGCCTGACGCTCGACACCCTGGCGCACACCATCGACACGGTGCAGCAACGCTTCCAGCGCAGCATCTATTTTGTCACGCCCGACGGCACTATCATTGCCGCCGGCAAGACGGCAAATACGCCGAAAGGCTCGATTTATCGCTTGCCCGGCATCGCCGCGATCGCCGGCCAGATCATCAACCACAGCACCAAACCGACCCAGCTGATGTATCGGCAAGACCATGCCACGGTGCTGGTCAATTCGCGCTTCATCCCGGAACTGGGCTGGTATCTGGTGGTGTCGCAAAATGAGCAGGAGGCAGTCAGGCCGCTGCAGCGGGTATTCATCATGAACCTGGTCATCAGTGCGGTGGTGACGCTGCTGGTGTTGATGATTACCCTGTTTGCGGTTAACCGGTTCCGGCATCGGCTGGAGAGTGCGGCGGCCATTGATGCGATGACCGGACTGCTGAATCGACAGGCGTTCGAATTCATCTTCGAGCAGGCCAGGAGCGAAGTCCGGCGCAAGCAGCAAGCGCTGTCGACGATCTTGATCGATATCGACCTGTTCAAGCTGGTCAACGACAATCACGGCCACCTGGCCGGCGACGCGCTGATCCGCAGCGTCGCCGCAACGATCAAGGCCGCGGTGCGCGACGAAGACGTCATCAGCCGCTGGGGCGGCGAAGAGTTCCTGCTGCTGCTCAAGGATTGCCCGCTGCAGCAAGCGCGGGCGATTGCAGAAAATTTGCGCCGGACGATTGCCGAACAACCCTTTAGCTTCGACGGCAAGCAAGTTTCGGTCAGCGTCAGCATCGGAGTCGGCGAATATGTGGCAGATGAGCAGCTCACCGGCTTATTCGCGCGGGCCGACGCGGCGCTGTATCGGGCCAAGGCCGGCGGGCGCAACCGGGTCGAAATCGCCGCCGGACAAAGTCTTGCAATCCAGCCCGTGTAGCTTGCTATGGCGCAGCCACGGTCTTTTTCTCGACCAGGCTCCCAATCAACGTCAGCTGCTCCTGCTGGATTGCCAATAGTTCACTCCACTGGCTCTCGCGCAACAAGTCTATTTTCTCGTGTAGCAGCATGATTTCGAGTTCAGCTTTCAGGTTGACTTCATAATCATGCTCGGCATCGAGCCGGTCTTTTTCTGCATGCCGGTTCTGCGACATCAGGATGATCGGGGCCTGGATCGATGCCAGCATCGACAGAAACAGGTTCAGCAGAATGTACGGATACGGATCGAAGCTCTGGTTGTAATGGATCAGGAGGTAGGAATTCAACGCCACCCAGACCACCATGATCGCGGCAAAGATGCCGATGAAGGTCCAGGACCCGCCAAAACGCGCCACCGCATCGGCTGCGCGCTGGCCCATGGTGATCCTGGCATCAAATTCCTTTGCGGTATTTCTGGCAATATGTTTGCGCCCTGCAATATGGCGTGCGACTTTTTTGGTGCGCTCGTCCAGTGCGTCATAGGGCATGCCGAGCAGCTTCTTGGCAATGTCATCCGGTTTTTGCATCATCTCTCCCAGTAAGGCTGCATAGTATTCTGAAAACCGCAGCCGCCTGTCGGGCTTGAGCAAGTCCGGGTAGCCTGGGTTAACATAGATCAGTATTGCGCTTGCAAACTCGCACTAGAATTTATGCTGGTCAAAGTCTTGTTTTATGGATAAAAATGCGCGTCGAATACAGCGCGTTCCGTTCCTCCATATTTCTTCGATGAACCATTTACTGTCATTTTCACCATTTTTGTGCAATATTCAGTTCTGAATAAAGTCCAGAAAAACCATTTTTTTCGACGCAACCAAGGAGCAACAATGCAAATAGAAAAACACCCGCTGTCTGTCGAATTTCCGGAATTCAAGGATGCGATTCACGCGTTAAAGCTGGACAATGCGCATTTTGCCAAGCTGTTCAATGAGTACGACGAAACCGACAAGGCCATCAACCAGGCCGAGAATGGCGTAACCAATCTCGCTGATGCGACGCTCGAAGACCTGAAAAAGGTACGCCTCACGTTGAAAGACCAGATATTCCAGTTGCTGCAAACTGCAGCCGCAGCCTAAATCCTCTGCAATACCCGACAACGGACAGCAAGCGCTGTCCGTTTTTTTTCGCCTATTTCTTGCCGGCCGCGAACCGTTCCAGAAAATGGTACACCTGCGCATGATCGCTGTGGGCGACGTTGAAGCGCAGCCAGGGGCTGGGCTGGTCAACCGTTTCAAACAGCTTGCCGGGCGCCAGCAACAGCGCTTCGTCCGCCGCCTGCTGGGCCACCTGCGCAGTGTCGATGTTGCCGGCGAAGCGCGCCCACAGGAACATGCCGGCGCCGGGCTTATGAAACAGTTGCAGGCCGCAATTTTCCAATTGGGTGGCGACCGTGCGCTGGGCCTGTTCGCAGCGTCCGCGCAGGCGCTCGATCGAGAGCCGGTGGCGACCTTCGGTGAGAATGATGGACGCCAGTTTTTCGCTGATTTCGCAGCTGGTCAAGCCTTCCAGCATCTTTTTCTGCGCGAATTCGCCTGCCAGATCACGCTTGCAGGCGATGAAGCCGACCCGCAGGCTGGGCGAGATCGACTTCGACAGGCTGCCGATATAAGTGACGCGATTAAGCTGATCGAGCGCCGCCAGCGAAATGCCGCGCTCGGTTTGCAGGTCGGCGAAGATGTCGTCCTCGACGATCCGAAAGTCAAAATTTTCCGCCGCGCGCAGAATCCGGTGCGCGCCGGCGATGCTGGTGGAAGTGCCGGTCGGGTTCTGCAGGCTGGTATTGGTGAAGAAGGCGCGCGGCCGGTGGCTGGCAGCCAGCAGTTCCAGCTGTGCGCAGTCCGGCCCGCTCCGGGTGCGCGGCACGCCGATCACCCGGT
>JBDSCZ010000197.1:0-3464 GCA_039920865.1 Burkholderiaceae bacterium | reverse complement strand
GGGCCAAGGTTACAAACATTAAAAAAATTACTTGAAAACTACCGTCTTGTGTCCGTTAAGCAAAATGCGGTGCTCGACGAACCACTTGACCGCGCGCGCCAGTACCACCGATTCGACGTCGCGCCCGACTGAGGTCAAGGTGCCGGGTTCCATTGCATGATCTACCCGCGCCACATCCTGCTCGATGATCGGGCCTTCATCCAGTGCACCGGTGACGAAATGGGCGGTGGCGCCGATCAACTTCACGCCGCGCTCATGCGCCTGATGATACGGCCTGCCGCCCTTGAAGCTGGGCAGGAAGGAATGGTGGATGTTGATCGCGCGCCCCTTGAGCGCCTCGCACAAAGCCGGCGACAGAATTTGCATGTAGCGCGCCAGCACCACCAGGTCGATCTGCTGGGTTTGCATGATGTCCAGCACGCGCGCTTCTTGCGCCTGCTTGGCTTGTTCGGACGCTCCCGGCGCCAGCGGCAGATGATGAAACGGAATGTTGTAACTGGCAGCGAGTTGGTAAAAATCCATGTGATTGGACACAATGGCCGGGATCTCGACTGGCAGCAGGCCGCTCTTGTAACGGAACAGCAAGTCGTTGAGGCAATGGCCGATCTTCGAGACCATCAGCATCACGCGCGGCTTTTGACGGGCATCAAACAATTGCAAATCCATCTGCATGCCTGCCGAAAGCGCCGCGAATCCTTCGCGCAGCGCGGCATCGGTGACGCCGGCATCTTCGGCCGCAAAATGCACCCGCATGAAAAACAATTGCGACTGGGCGTCACCGAATTGCGCGGAATCGATGATGTTGCAGCCGTGATCGGCCAGAAAGCCGGAAACGCTGTGGACGATCCCGCGCTGGTCGGGACAAGACAGGGTCAGTATATATTCGGGATGCATGATGGCAATGTGGTTACGGGCAGAAGCTACGGGAGAAATTGCGGCTATTGTCGCATGCCGGCCCCGCCGCCAATACTGGCGCACAGCCGTACCGCATCAAGCCCGTTGTGCGAAGTCGGCAGACCGGCCAAGCGCGGCCTTTAGCGCCAGGCTGTACATGTCGGTCAGATTGTCCATCGTTTCCAGCAGACGCTCGCTGGTGGTGGCGACATTCCTGGCAGCGACATTCGGAGCGCTGCCGCCGTTAAGCGCCTGCTCCAGGAAAAGCCACTGGTTTTTGGCCAAGGCTAGCTCGCGCTTGATGGCTTCGGTCGATAACGGTTCCTTTTCGAGCGTCGTCATCGCACTTTTGAATTGCTGGCGAACCTGGTCGAGATCGGCTCTGGTATTGCTCAGCAGTGCACCGAAATACAGCCGCGCCATGTGCTGCGACAGCATCCGTTGACGGCCGGACAGGTTGACGATTTTTGCGGACTGGATGTTTGTCTGCATCTGGAAGGCGGTGGTCAGTTTATCCGCCGCTGCCACCAGTTCATCGGTAATCCGGTGCGCAGCAGCCACACTGGCTGCATTGGCCGGCTTGCCCAGCGCCACAATATAGCGGCCGTAAATTGCGGTTACGACAGCCAGGCCGGACTTCAGGTCCGGCGTGCGCGCACCGTTGCCCAGAAACTGCAAGGCATCCACATAACGTTGTTGCGACTGCCTGATCTGTTCAACGGCTTTCTCGGGCAATATCTTCAGCGCCTGCTGCGCATATGCCTTGCCCATGCGTTCTGCCAGATAGCGCAAGCGGCCGGATTCATTGATCAGTTCGCCGCCATTCGACATTGCCACCCGGCGTGTTCCTGGCGCAGATGCGGGTTCCGCCGCTGCGATGCGCCAAGGCAGTCCCAGTGCGATGCATTCGGCCAACAGCAGGCTGGGCAGGGCCAGGAAATTGCGTCGCAGCATAATTTTGTTTGAATCGGAATATGAGGTCTTTGATCGGTGCCGACGCAATGAAATTTGCCTGACATGCGGTTTTTATCCAGAAAATTCAGTATGTTGATGAATTTCCTGACGGCAAATATTAACGTACGCCCCAATCGGCCACAAGGGCCAATGCACACTTTGGATGCTTCTTTGCTGCTGCGCACCAATCGTGAACAGCACGAACCGAAAAATTGCGCGGCCGGTTTGAAATTGCCATAAAAAATCGCACAGCCTGATATTCCAGGGTGCGCGATGTTCAGAGTCAGCTTATGCGGATTGCTTACAATACCGTAGCAGCTGTTTCCTTGACTGCGGAGGTGGCCGATGCAGCCGAAGTGCCGCCGACCTGAACGTCGCCGATCAATTGCCCGCCCTCTTCGATCACGATCTTGCCGTAACGGATCTTGCCAGTGACCTTGCCTGTTGCGTAGATCACCAGTTTGACGCGTGCGGTCAGATCGCCGTTGAATTCACCCCGAATTTCAGCGATATCGATATCTGCCGAACCCTTGAAAGCACCGTTTTCGGCAATCTGGATCACGCGGGAATCCATCGTCGCCTCGACTCTACCTTCAACCACCAGGGTGTCGCAGTCGGTGATCTCGACCCCTTTAAGTTTGATATTCGGGCCTACTATCAGCTTGCTGCCAACCTCATTGGTACTGGCGTTTGAAGTGCTTGCGTCGGTGGAACTGACCGCGTTATGCGCCTTCGGGATATTCAGGCTGCTAGCAGACGAAATGCCACTGGTTGACCCAAGCGGCGTATTCGACGTACTGCCACTACCGGGAGTTGTGGCGGGACTGATGGGATTACGCTTACCAAAAAGCGATTCGGAACGAAGCATGTCTTTTCCTTCAGGGACACTGGACGGTTGGCAAATGTCCAGGAGTGTCCATGCGTCGCATGAGCAATCCTGGATAGCGGGGAATTATGGATGGAAAATAACTCGAACATCGATACGTTGCATTACGCCAATACTGTGATGTACAAATATCGCCGCTGCAATCACAAACGAATACACACGTGCAAATGCACTCCCATTTGTCTGCAAACTGCGCCAATAGTTCCTGAAATTTTCAATATTCTAAAAATACAGCGAAGACTCACATTCACGCTGCATTTCCTATGTTCGCAAACGAACAGACCCGACCTGCTTACAGGCGCATCTTGAGGTCTTTTACAGGAGAAATACTATGAACAAAGATCAAATCAAAGGCACTGCAAAAGAAATCGCCGGTAAAGTGCAGCAAGAAACAGGCAAACTGGTTGGAAGCGAAGATCAGCAAATCAAAGGATTAAAGAAACAAATCACTGGAAAAATACAGCAATCGGCTGGCGATGTAGAAGAAATAATCAAAGCTAAAGTGCGCTCGATCTAAATATTCTCTAATTATTGGCTGAACGGCGCCGTCTTTGAGCAGAATAGAGCAAAGCTGGCGCCACCAAACCGAAAATCCAACTATCACGGGTACTCGCGATGTCATCCGCCACCAGCATTTGGTCTTTCTTGCGTCTCATTATTGCATTCTGCATAATTATTTTATTCTGTGCAGCTACGGTATGGATCATTATCGACTGGGCACCTGATGCAT
>JBDSCZ010000196.1:0-3068 GCA_039920865.1 Burkholderiaceae bacterium | reverse complement strand
GCTCTGCCTCCGCGCACAGCGCGTTGTAGGCATCCATGCCTGAGATGGTGGCGTTTTTGACGAATTCTGCTGGTGGCAGAAAAACACGACTCTCTTGCTTTGCGGATTCAATACCTGCCATTTGTCTATTCCTGAATATGGATATTGTTTGGATCTAATCATGCCGTATTAAAAATACTTGCGGGCAAAACTTCCTGTATTTTGGATTGCATGCTTAAAAAAAACTGACGACCGGAGTCGTCAGTCAAAATGACTCCAGGCAAGCAGGGAGACAATCTGCCGCCAGCTACCGGAGTCAACCGCTCACAAACTTACAATTGCCCCATCCCTTATTTGGAAGAGAGTTTGAAAACCCAAACGCTGCCGCCCTGTTCCAGGAAATTCACTTTCTTGGCCACTTCGCCGCCCCACAGTGGAACTGCGCCACCCCACCCTGAGGTGACGGCGACATACTGCGTATCGCCGTCCTGCCAAGTTACCGGCGGCGCCACGACGCCGGAACCGGTCTGGAATTTCCACAGTTCCTTGCCGGTCTTGGCATCCACCGCTTTCAGGAAACCCTCTGGCGTACCGTAAAATACCAAGCCGCCGGCGGTGGTCATCACGCCACCCCACAGAGGCGCGTTGTTCTTGACTTCCCACACAATCTTGCCGGTCTTGGGGTCCACTGCGCGCATCGCGCCGATGTAATCGTCAAAGTTGGGCTTGATGGTGAAGCCGGCGCCGAGGTAGGCAGCACCTTTTTTGTATGTGACCGGCTCGTTCCAGATGTCCATGCCCCATTCGTTGGACGGTACATAGAACAGTTTGGTCTGCGGGTTATACGCCATCGGCATCTGGTTTTTGGCACCCAAAAATGCCGGGGATGCAAATGCCGTTTTCCCTTTCTTGCCTTCCTCGCCTTTGGTCGGATCGCCAGGGCGGCCGGCAGGATTCAGGATCGGGCGTCCGGTTTTGAGGTCGATGCCAGTGGCCCATGTGATTTTCTTGACAAACGGGAAAGCATTTTTAAGCTTGCCGTTTTCTGCATCCACTACATAGAAAAAGCCGTTCCGGTCAGCCTTGCCGCCGAAACGTTTGCCATCCATGTCGAAGGTGATGAACTCGTTGACGCCGTCATAGTCCCAGCCATCGTGCGGGGTGGTCTGATAGCTCCACTTGATCTTGCCGGTGTCCACATCCAGCGCCACGGTGGAGGATGAGTACAGGTTGTCGCCGGGGCGCAGATGGCTGTTCCAGGGCGCAGGGTTACCGGTGCCGAAATAGGCCAGGCCGGTTGCAGCATCGTAGGTGCCGCCCAGCCAGGTTGCTGCGCCGCCGGTTTTCCACAAGTCACCAGGCCAAGTCTTGTTGACGGTGCCGCTGATACCGTTTTCAATTTCTTTGCCTTCCTTGTCGTACTTGTAGCCCATGTGTCCTTCCACCATAGGCCGCATCCAGACCAGTTCGCCGGTGCGCGGATTGCGCGCTTCCACCCGGCCGACAATGCCGAATTCGCCACCCGAGACGCCGGTCAGCAACAAGCCCTTGGCAATCAATGGCGCTGCCGTCATCGAATAACCGGCTGCATAATCGCCTACCTTCTCTTTCCAGACGACTTTGCCGGTGTTTTGGTCAAGCGCGATCAATTGCGCATCAAGCGTGCCAAAAATTACCAGGTTATCAAATAGTGCGGCGCCACGATTGACCACATCGCAACAAGGCATGATGCCTTCCGGCAAGCGTTGTTCGTACTTCCATAGCTTGGCACCGGTTTTCAGGTCCAGCGCATAAATGCGTGAATAGGAGGCGGTCACGAACATTTTGCCGTCGTGAATCAATGGCTGCGATTCTTGCCCGCGCTGCTTCTCGCCGCCAAACGAAAACGCCCATGCCGGCACCAGTTTATCCACAGTCTTGGTATTGATCTGGGCCAGTTTGGAAAAGCGCTGCCCTCCCTGGCCCATTCCCCATGACAAGACGCTGCCGGTTGAATTTTTTTCTATCATTGCCTCAGTTACGCCCGCTGCATGCGCAGTGGACATGCTGGTGAGCGCAATACCCACCATCACTCCTAATAATTTTTTATGCACGACAATCTCCTCTTGAAATATCAGACGAACCAATTATGTGAAGTACATAACTCGCATGGAGATAGGCAAACACCGTGCCATCGTAAATTCGTCTTAAAAGCAGCGTTTTTCAGTCATTGGCCGGCTGGAATGAACAATATCTGTTGCAGGCAGGCTGCTCCAATGTGGCAAAACTGAACAGGAAACCGATGCTGTTATCTGCTATTCGTCAACACTGCCCCAGTTTTCAGCTTGTTTGAAATTCCGGCAGCGCGGATGCGTCCAAATCCTTGCAAACATGCATTTTTGATTTCAAATGGCAATATTGAATTAATTTGCAACAGTAATTTCTGAGGTGTTCTAAAAGGGATCACTTTCAGAAAAATCGCCTATCAAATATCGCAGCATCCAAGCCATTCGATAGGCGCGGATGCCCCAGTCGATCCGGAAACTCCGGGTTTTTTCGATAAAAGTCATGCTGGCATGGTGTTTGCAGTGAGAGTCTTGTGCAAGACGCACTTGTTGCAAAGACCAATCGACAAAACCACTATAGGAAAGAGGACGACATGAATCTCGCAGACATCAGCAAATTGGGCGTTGCCAATCCCTTCAAGGCGCGCTACGACAACTACATCGGCGGCAAATTCGTCGCCCCCGTCAATGGCTTGTACTTCGGCAATATCACGCCGATCACCGGCCAGGTCTTTTGCGAGATCGCCCGCTCCACGGCAGAGGACGTCGAGCTGGCGCTGGACGCCGCCCATGCCGCCAAGGCGGCCTGGGGCAAGACCTCGCTGGCCGAGCGTTCGCTGGTGCTCAACCGCATTGCCGACCGCATGGAAACCAACCTGGCGCTGCTGGCGACCGCGGAGACGATCGACAACGGCAAGCCCATCCGCGAAACCACGGCGGCGGACGTGCCGCTCGCGATCGATCATTTCCGCTATTTCGCCGGCTGCATCCGGGCGCAGGAAGGCGGCATTTCGGAGATCGACCACGACACCGTGGCCTATCACT
>JBDSCZ010000195.1:0-12042 GCA_039920865.1 Burkholderiaceae bacterium | reverse complement strand
AGTGCTGGGCATCGCCTTCGAGAAATTGATGGGCTGCGCACAACAGCAGATGTTCGCGCATCAGTTGCGGCTGGGTATGCACCAGTGCCATGGTGTCCTGCAACTGGTCGCGGAAGCCAAATGCGCCGCCGGACTGGTAGTAACCGCTGCGCGCCCACAGGCGGCAGGCGATGGTCTGGTACATCAGCCAGCCGTTGGCGAGGACATTCAGCGCTTGGTCCGGTGTCTGGACCTGTACCGCGCCCAGCGTGCGCTCCCAGTACGCGTGCACCGCTTCGAGCGCATCCTGCGCTGCCGCCGAACCGCGGTAGCGCAGCACCAGATTGCCGACATCGGTGTGGCGGCTGTCGGCCATGCCAAGCATGAACACGATTTCGCGTTGCTGTCCCTGGAAAAGCTCGAACTGCACCTGCAGCGCCCCGCACGGATCGAGGCCGGCGCCGACCTTGCCGGTCAAGCGTATCCGCTCCATGGCGGCGGGATTTTGCAACGATCTGTTGCGGCCGATGAATTCATTGCGGTCGCCGCTGATGGTGCGCGCCGCCGTGTCGACATCGAAGAACGCGGTGCGCTCGGTGAATTCGGTGTTGTACGGATTGCGCGCCAACAGTGCGCCGGTGGCCGGATCGGTTTCGGTGATGATATGCATCAATGATTTCGGGCGCAGGTCGCCCAGCACCCACTCGACATAACCGGTGGCGGACAGCTTGCGCGTCGTGTCGGAATCGTTGCGTATGCGCAGTACCGAATATTTGACCGATGCGTCCAGCGCCACATACACGGTCAGCTCGGATGCGATGCCGTCTTCGATATGCTCGAACACGCTGTAACCGAAACCATGCCGCGCGACATAGTCGCCCCCGTTAGCACCGCGGCGCGGCAGCGCGGTAGGCGACCAGTAGTACCCGGTGTCCTCGTCGCGCAGGTAGAACGCTTCGCCGCCGGGGTCGCACACCGGATCGTTGGCCCATGGCGTCAGGCGGAATTCATGTGCATTCTCGCCCCAGGTGTACGCTTGTCCGCTTTCGGAAATCACGCTGCCGAACTGCGGATTCGCCATCACGTTAACCCACGGCGCGGGTGTGACCTGGTCGGCCGAGGTGGTGATCACGTATTCGCGTCCATCCGGCGTGAAGCCGCCGATGTCGTTCGATAGGATCAGATCTCGCTGCGGCAGGGCGGTGCCGTGGCCTGCGCCCTTGTCTGTACTCTTGCCTGCGGCGTTCGATGGCTGCGATGGTTGAATGATGCGCGCCGGCGTCAGCCGGGGCACGCCGAATTCCTTCAGGTCGCGAAGATTGCTCTCTTCCGCCAGCTGCGATGCGCCCGGAGTGTTGCGCCTGCGTTCCTCCGTCAGGAAGCGCAGGCTGATCTGCTCGGCCAACTGGGAGGTCCCGGTCGGAGTGATGCGCCTGCGTTCTTCCCGCAGGTCGCGGCGATTGAATTGTTCGGCCAGTGTGCCGTGGCTGTCGTCCAGGATTACCCGCGCCACCGACTGGAACAGCACCCGGTCTTCATTCGAAATCTGATCGACAAAGCGCACGAATATGCCGCCCGGACGATCGATCGCATGGGCGCCGGTGACCGATGAGATCAGCCCCATGATCTGTTCCTGCAAGACTTGGCGGTAACTGACATGCTCTTCGTTCCAGATCACCAGATCGACAGCCAGCCCTTTCGAACGCCAGTACGCATGCGCCTGCACCAGCTGGCGCACCAGTGCGATATTTGCCTGATTCTTGATCTGCACCAGCACGATCGGCAGGTCGCCGGAAATGGCGTAGCTCCACAAGCCCGACTGTCCGAGCTGGTTGTGCAGCAGCACACCGGCGTCTGCCCGCAACAGCGGATTGACATAAATGACCGAATTGGCCAGACGGCCATACAGTTGTGCATCGGCTTCGCTGGCATTGAGCTGGCGCAGCACGGCCTGGCTGTGGGTCCACGACAGCTCGACCACGCGGTCTGCCAGATGACGGTCCTGATATTTGTCGATCAGGTCGAGGCAGAGTTCGCGCGATTCGCCGATGCCGGTCACGATGTCGATAATGGCCGTCTGTTCTGCGTCCAGCGTGATCTGATAACGGATCGCGACGATCGGGTCGAGTACCGAACCTTGGTTGCCGGCCAGTGGCGCCCGGTCCTGCATCGCTTGCGGCGCAGCGACGGTATGGCCGCGACCGATGAACTGCATGCGGTCTGTTTCATACGAGACTGTTGTATGCGCGTCGATGTCGGCGCCGCGCACCGACATCAGATGGAGCATCCACGGCATTTTTTCATCCATCGAACGGGGCCGGCGGGTGCACAGGATGGCGCGCTGCGGATCGAGGATTTCGGTCTGGACGAACAGGTTGGAAAACGCCGGATGCACGGCATCGGCGGCTGCCGGCGCCAGCACTACTTCCGCATAGCTGGTGATTTCGATGGTTCTGCGCGAGCGCGAGCGGTTGATGATGCGGGTACGGCGCAGTTCGATATCGTCTTCCGGCGACACCACGATTTCGGTATGCATGTCGAAATCGTTGTCGCTGCGGCGAAATTCGGCGCGGCCTTCGGAGAAGATCACTTCGTAATTTTGCGGCTGCGGCGGTGTCAGTGTCGGCTGGAATGCGGTCGACCAGAAGCGGCCATCTGCCATGTCGCGCACATAGCAGAACGTGCCCCAGTTGTCGCGCGTGCTGTCTTCGCGCCAGCGCGTGACCGACAGGCCGTTCCAGCGGCTGCTGCCGCCGCCGGCGCTGGTGACCATCACGTGGTAACGGCCGTTGGACAGCAGTTGGACTTCCGGCGTGCGGTGGTCCGGACGATGCAGCACGCGCATCTGCGATCCCTGATCGGTCGATGCGATGCGGACCTCGGTCAGCTCAGGCGCACTCGAATAGGTCGCGGAGGCTTTCGGTACACGCTCGTGCAGCAGCGACATCGTCGCCTGAAACAGCGGGTCGGATTCGAAACGTTTTTGCAGCGGGCGGTCGAGCAGCAGATATGCCAGCGACAGGAAACCCATGCCCTGATGATGCGCCATGAACGAGCGGATCACCGCACTGGTTTGCCCGCGCGGCAGGCGGGACGCGGTGTAATCGATCGCTTCGTAGAGGCCGAACTTGCCTTCGAATCCGTGGGCCGACAATTGCTGCAGATTTGTGCATGCTGCTTCCGGCTCCACCATCAATGCCATCATGGATGCATACGGTGCGATCACCAGATCGTCGCCGAGGCCGCGCTTGAAACCGAGGCCCGGCACGCCGAAGGCGCGGTATTGATAGTTCAGGCTGGCATCGAAGTTGTGGTAGCCCGATTCCGAAATGCCCCAGGGCACACCGCGCTGCAGGCCGTATTCGATCTGCCTTGCCACTGCGGAACGATAGGTCTGGTCGAGCAGCGTGTTTTGAAACGTCGGCATCACCAAGAGCGGCATCAGGTATTCGAATATCGACCCGCTCCACGACAACAGGATCGGTTCGCCACCGGCGATGGTGAGCTGGCGTCCGAGTGCGAACCAGCTTTCCTGCGGTAGTTTTCCCTGCGCGATGGCGATGAAGGTGGCCAGCCTGGCTTCGGAGGCCAGCAAGTCGTAGCAGGCGGCATCGCGACGCCGTTCGGTGACGTTGTAGCCGATCGCCAGCAGGTGCGTGGAAGGTTCGTACAGGAAACCGTATTCCATTTGGGCGAACTCGGCGGCGTGCAGCGCGAGCTGTTCGATCAACAGCATGCGTTCGGCGGCGCGGCGGCTGCCCTCCAGCACCAGCAGTTTGAGGGCGGACACGCGTTCCGCATCTTTCGGACCGGTATTGTCGGCAAGCCGCTGTTCGAACGCCGGCGCCAGATCGGCATGGAGTTGCGCCAGTTCGCGCAGCGTTGGAATCGCGCTCAGCCTGGGGAAGTCGCCGATCCAGTCGGCTGGTGCGGACAACTGTGTCCACGGCGCCAGCAAGCTGAGTTCATTCAATGCTTCGCGGCACTGGTTTGCCAGTGCGCTTGCCCAGCCATGGAGCTGCAGGTCCGGCTGTGGATGGGGCTGTAAAGTGGGCTGTGAAGGGGATTGTGAAGCGGGCGCGGCGTCGAGGCCGGCAACGAACAGTGCCGTGTAGTGGGTCAGCCGCTCCAGGCAATCGTAGGCGACCATCAGTGTATCGGGTGCGAACTGGCAGGCGGACGCGAGGTCTTCCTCGAACTGGATCCACTCCGCCAGTGCTGTTTTGCCTGCAGCGCCTGCAGTGGCGCGCAGGATTTCATAGGTATCGCGAATGCCGGGGAATACGCGGGCGCCGAGGATCCGGGTATCGAGCAAGCCGGTCAGGCCGGGACGCAGCGTGAGCAGGTGGCCGGCCAGGTTGCCGCTGTCCACCGACGATACGTACATCGGGAGTAGCGGTTTCAATGACTGCGTGTCGTACCAGTTATAGAAATGACCCTGATAGCGCTCCAGCGCGGCCATGGTCCGCAAGGTGTTTTGGGAGCGTTCGATCAATCGTCCGGCTTGGATGTACCCGAAGTCATAAGCGGCAAGATTGGCAAGCAGCGACAGGCTAATGTTGGTGGGCGAGGTGCGGTGCGCGACCACCGCGACCGGATGTTCCTGCATGTTGTCCGGCGGCAGCCAGTTGTCTTCCGGACCGACGTAGGTTTCAAAAAATTGCCACATCTTGCGCGACAGCGATTTCAGGAACAGCGTCTGCGCATCCGATAATTGCGCATTGCGGCGTGCTACGGGCCGGCTGATCCAGTACGCTACCAGGGGTGACAGCCACCACAGCAGCAGGATCGGCGCGGCGGCTTGCAGCGCGATCGGATTGGCTGCGACCAGATAAGCGGCGCACGCGAGCGCGAGCACCGGTGCGATCCACATCAGCCGGTAGTACGAATAGAGCCGGTTGCCTGACTGGCTTGCTTCGCGACTGGTTTCGCTCGAAGGGTTCCATTCCAGCAGATGCTGGCGCGAGACCAGCATCCGCCATTGGGTCCGGAGGATGGCGTCGAGGTGGAACCAGGCTGCATGCGGCAGGAAGATCAGGGTCAGCGCGGCAGGGGCGAAGTGTTTGCTAGCGGACTTCAGTAATACGAAAAAATGCTGATGGAACGGCAGATCGGCCGGCTTGCGTGCGAGGTTCAGCAGGAATGTGCAGACCGATGGGATCAGCACGATGCCGAGCACCGCACTGGTCCAGAACCAGGCCGATGCCGCAGTCGAGCCCGGGGTGGACGACAGCGCGGCCCAGCCTGTCAACAATAATGCCGTCAGTGCCAACGGCACGACGCTGCGGCGCAGATTGTCGAATAGTTTCCAGCGCGACAATGCCGACAGCGGATTGCGCTGGCGGCGGACCTTGCCGGTGGCTGCATCGCGTGCGACGGGCACGTAAGGCAGCAGCCACGCTGCGATCTGCCAGTCGCCGCGTATCCAGCGGTGGCGGCGCCTGACTTCGGCCCGGTAGCTGGGTAAATATTCTTCATACAGTTGGACGTCGCTCAACAGGCCGGCGCGGGCATAACATCCTTCGAGCAGGTCGTGGCTGAGGATGCGGTTTTCCGGCAGGCGGCCGTTCAACGCAGTTTCGAATGCGTCGACATCGTAGATGCCTTTGCCGATGAACGAGCCTTCCCCGAATACATCCTGATAGACATCGGACACGGTGCGCGTGTATGGATCGATGCCTGCTTCGCCGCCGCACAGCAGTTCGTAGCGCGATGCCTCGGCGCTGGGCAGGCTGACCGCCACCCGCGGCTGCAGGATGCCGTAGCCTTCGCAGACGCGCTGGCGCTTTTCGTCAAACTGCGCCCGGTTCAGCGGATGCGCGATCGTGGCCACGAACTGCCGTGCGGCGTCGCGCGGCAATTCCGTATCGCTGTCGAGCGTGATCACATATTTGACATTGCGCAGGCCGTCGGTGTTGCCGACGATCAGCGAGAAGGCCTCGGCTGCGCCGCCGCGCAAGAAGGCGTTGAGGTCGGCCAGCTTGCCGCGCTTGCGCTCGTAACCCATCCAGGTTTTTTCCTGTGGATTCCAGCGCCGCGGACGATGCAACAGCAGAAAACTGTTGCCGTTGTTGTTCGTGCTGGTGTGGCGATATTTATCGTTCAGTTCATCGATGTTTTTCTTTGCCCGCTCCAGCAGGGTTTCATCGGCCGGCATCGTTTCTGTTTTCGCATCGCCGAAATCGGTCAGAAGGCAAAAGCGCAGGTTGTCGTCGTGATTGGCGAGAAAGTGGACCTCGAGCGCCTCGGTCAGGCGGTCGATATCCTGCTGCATCAGCAGCAGCGTCGGCACCACGACAAGGGTGCGCGATTCGAGTGGAATACCCTCGGAAAAATCCATGCGCGGCAGCGGACGGGGAATGGCGATCAGGGTGGCGAGCCAGTTGACCATGGCCAGCGCAAGCTCGCTGGTGGCGACCAGCGCGATCAGTGCAACCAGCACCAACAGCCATTCTTCCACGCCGGCGGCAGCGGCTTTGACAACGATGACGCCGGTGGCGGCCAGGGTCAGCAACAGTATGCTGCCGAGATAGACCAGCAATGGCGCGCCGCCGCCCACCCGCGGCAGCAGCTCCGGCAGCGGCAGCCGGAAGGCTGCCGAGCGTTCCAATTCCGGCAGTCCATTGCCGATCAGGTAATAACCGACATGGGCATTGCGGACTTCGGCGCCGGCCCCAGCAACATCGGCGTTGGCGCTGGCGAGCCGGATCGCGTTGGCGGCGACTTCGACCTCGGACAGGTGGCTATGCTTGGCGATTTTTTCCACCACGTGCCGATAGTGATCGCGCGTCGAAAAATCCATTCTGGTGTAGACGTCAGCCGGGTCTTTGCACAAGGTGTGGTCGACCAGGCTCATGGTTTCGACAAATTCGCGCCAGTCCATTGCACTGAGAAAGCGGAGGCTGCCGATGCTGTTGCTGATCGATAGCTGGTCGGCGGCTTGCCGCTGTGTTTCGAACTGGACCAGCTGTTCGATGGTTTGGCCGGACTGCTCCAGATGTTGCGCCAGCCAGCTCAGCGGCAGCATTAGTGCCGGACCTTGCCCTTGCAGGCGCCGCACCAGTTCGGCGACGAATGCACTGTCCATCGGCGGATTGGAACGGGCCATGTCGGCGACCAGCAGGATCAGATTGCTTGGATTCTGTTCGGCGGTCTCCACCATTTGGTCGGCCCACGTATCGGCCAGGTTGCGGTTATAACGGATGGTTGCCAGACGGGCGGCGACGCGCCGCAGGTTTTCGATCAGTGCCAGGCGCAGCATGATCGGGATCGCCCACAGTTCGCCGAGCTTGAGTACCGTGACCTGCTGGTAGGCGACAACGAAGCGCGACAGGCTTTCAGGATCGACATGGCCATCGCCGTGCGAAATGGCTTTCAGCGCGATGTCATGTACGCGCGGCCTGCCGGCGGAGGTGCCTTGCCTTAAACGCGGCAATTCCTTGCTGTAATTTTTTGGCAGATGCCGCCGGGCGGTTCGGATCTGTTCTTCGATCATGTAGAAATTGTCGAGAAGCCATTCTGACGCGGGTGTTACTTCCCGGCCGGCCTTGATGGCTTCGGTCAACTGCTTGCAGGTGTCGTTGATGACGTTTTCATTGTCGGCCAGACGCGGTAACAACAGGTCGCGTCCGCGTCCGGTGCTGATCTGGTGGGCGTTGGCCAGGATGTGGCCGTATTGCTCCATCTGCACGGAGCTGAATAATTCTGTGCGCAGCGGCAACTCTTCGTCCGCTGGCTGGGCGGGAATACGGCTGACCGGCCATGCGTTCCTAAAGTTGCGCAAATGATCGCGCAGGGATTTGCTGTCCGGTTTCAATTCTGACGTTTCCTTTATTCAACGAATCTGGATGAACCGGATCGCGGAGAAGCCGAGGGTGTCAGTGAGCCAATCTCGTGCTACCGGACATCGGTAACCATATGGGATTGATTCACAGCAAGCTGCTGCGCCTTATTGCCTTTATGACATTGGCATAAACATGTTTAATGTTAGCACCGGGTGCGGATTGGATCATGCGTTACCGCAAAAAGGAGAGGTACACAAACAGAATTCACTAACAATTCATTAGTTAGCCACGGCCGCCAAAGTGTCCATATTATTCTTGCGCGGTTATTACTGAGAATCCGATTCTTGCCGGTTCGACCAAATTAGTTAAAAGCGGGCCACGCAACAAAACCGGCAAGATATTTGTCGATTAGCTGCGCTAAGGTTTCGGTGCGACTACGGTCCGCGCTGGTCTGCGCGAGCCCGGCCGGGGCTTGGCGTGTCGGTACCGCTCGGATGGGACGAAATCAACAAGATTGGCAGCGGCGCACACTGGACTGTCAGCAACATCTATAGTCGTCTCGATCAAGGTAGTGCCTTTTGGGCCACCTATCCGGAGTCAGTTCAAGGTTTGGCGTCGGCAATGAAAATATTGGGTTTCAAGTCGGGTAAGTCGGCGTGACTGATTCCCGCCATCACCGTTTTGCTCAAAAAATATCCAGCACGCAATGGCCCGGCGCCTCATGGCACGGACGTTGCATCGATTATGGCCGGCGCTGTATATCGCAGTGTCTGGTGACTTTGCCGTCGGTAAAGTCTCATTTCATTAATTCTCAGGAGCGATGCCATGCCCACCCAAAAGCATAAGGATCAGCCGAATCCCCAAAAGCAAGACACGAAATCGGATGACCAGAAACAGCAGAATACGAAGAGTAAACAACAAGATACCAAGAGTAACGATCAGGGGCGCAAAGGCTCCGACACGAGTAAGCGCAGTTAGGGCGCTTTCGGCCGCAGTCAGGCTTATCTCTTGATCATGGCGCGGCTTAGCCTGTCGGAATTCCGACAGGCTAAGCCTTGCTCATAGCAAATCGGCATTTTTTACAGCTGCCGCTGTAATTCTTACCGTTTTTTGTACGCGCGTCGACCACCAGTGCTTGACATGAAACATGGTGGGCTGGAATTCAGCGATCCTGATCCCGGCGGCAGGCAGGTCGTCTCAGCGCGCCCGACCAGTAGATAAAGGTGTCGAACGTGGTGGTTTTTTGTGCGCCGCGGATCGCCTTGAGCATGGCGGCAAAGATTGCGTCGCCGTTGACCAGCACCACGACTGCATTACCTTCCAGAATGGGCGGCCCCTGCAGGACCTGCGGGTCGTGTGTGTTGTGCTGGCGCGAGAGCTGGGCCTCGATGCGCTTTTCGCCGGGTAGTAAATTCAGTTGGCAGGACAAATCCGTCCCGCATGAGGATGGAAAACAAGCCAGTGCAGAAATTAGCCTTTTCGCAGTTAATGCGACGGAACCCTACATTCTGCCTAAACAGTGATTTCTGTAAAGGCCACCAACGGGAGTTCAATCACGAACTCGGCGCCGCCCTCCTCTGCATGGTTACGCGCGTAGAGCTTGCCCGAGTGCTGTTCAATAATGCCGTAGCTGATGGAAAGCCCCAGTCCAGTTCCTTTACCAACCGCTTTCGTAGTAAAAAACGGATCGAATATATGTGTTAGATGAACTGGTGAAATACCAGTGCCATCATAGAGGCCTTGCCGAATATGACGATCTCGAAGGGATCGCTTGGCGCTGGCAAAGTATTGATGGCGCGATGATGAAAGCGCCACTGGCACAAGAGGCGGTCGGTCACAACCAGACCGATCGGGGAAAAAAATGGCAGCAAGCGTCATCTGCTGGTGGACAGGCGTGGTGTCCCCTTTTCGTTGATCGTAACCGGTGCCAATCGGCATGATGTATCGCAGCTGGAAGCCGCACTGTCAGCGATCATGGTCAAAAGGCCGCAGCCGCCAATGCGCCGCAGCAAGCACCTATGTGCAGATGCTGGATATACCGGTGCGCCGGCATTACGCATCATCAAAGAGCACGGTTACATTCCCCACGTGAAGGGGCGCGGACAAGAAGCTGCTTAACTGAAACGCGACTCCATCAAAAAAGCCAGGCGGTGGATCGTTGAGGTCGCGCACAGTTGGTTCAATCGTTTCCGTAAATTGCTGGTGCGATATGAGAAGCTGGAACGCAGCTTTCTGGCGCTGAACCATCTGGCTGCCTCCATCATAGCGTTCAGGAAAGTGCCGCTGGCGGTTAATATTATTTACGGATAAGTTTTAAGTTCTTCCAACGTCAGAAATTTTCCATGCAAGAAACACAAATGCCACTACTGTTGGCGCCGATGAGTTTGTAACCAAGTGTGCCGATTTTAAGTAACCTACGACTGTGACCCGCAAACTCGCATGCAGTAAAGGCTTCAAAGGTCTTAAGATGGGTCAGTAGAAGTTGGCAGCGTGGGTCAGTTTGGAGTCGGCGCCAACACCGTTATTCTCTTGTCTGCCGTGCTAGTCAATTTGTACTGTTGTCAGGTCTGCTATCACTGGAAACATGACCATTACACGTAATCCGGACTGCAATTTTTCATCGGTGTAATCGAAACTGACTTTGGCGCCGACACGATCGGCAATGGTCTTGACAATCGATAATCCAAGACCCGACCCGACCGCATCATTCCCTAATGCACGGTAAAACGGATCAAATACTCGGATGCGTTCATCTTCGGGAATGCCTGGACCCGTGTCATCGACCTGCACAGTTACATGATGGTCGTTTGTCCGCACCGAGAGATCAATCCGGCCGCCGTCAGGAGTGTAGCGAATCGCATTGTCCAGCAGATTTTTTACCAGCGTTTTCAAGTCCACTTCTTGCACCGACACGTTGGCATCCATCTCGCTGACTACACCCACATCTATATTCTTAACTTCGGCCAAAGGCATCAGATCTTCCAGCACCTGGCGAAAAACATACTGTATCGATACTGATGCGGTTTGCCCATGCGATGACTCCTGTACACGGGCCAGGGTGAGTAGCTGATCAAGCAACCCTCTTGTGCGGTGAATGCCATCGCGCAACGACGTCAGCCGCTCCCTTGCCTGCCCCGACATGTCTGCCGCTTCCAGCCGTTCTGCCTGCAGTGAAAGCGCCGTCAACGGCGAACGTAATTCGTGCGCAGCGTCAGCCACAAAGCGGCGTTGTGCAGCCGCGGACTGGGCAACCCGTGCCAGTAACTGGTTGATCGCTATTACGAATGGTTGTATTTCAGAGGGGAGTCTTGTATCGCTGATTTCACGTAAATCCTGTTCTGAGCGCCGATCAAGCTCCGACGCCATCTTTTTTAAGGGTGTAAACATCTTACGAGTCAGGTCGCCCACCAGCAGCAGCAAGATGGGAATCAGAATCAGAAAGGGCATCAATGTCCGCAATGCATTGTCGCGAGCAATTTCATCGCGCATCTCAGTTTGCTGGCCAATGGCAATCCGGGAGCCTGAATCAAGCGTCTTGACAAACAATCGCCAGGACAAATGATTGATGGTGAGAGTGTGCATGCCATCGGACAAATCGTCAGGAAGGCCGGGGAGTTCCCCTGCTGATTCTGGCGCATTAGAATTCGGCTGGCGTAATAATTGGACGGCAACGCGGGATTCAGGGTCAGTGTCGGGAGCATTCTTCGATGGCCCTGCGTACGTGACGGGCAAGTGCTGTCGATTGACTAAGGCGGCCATCTGCCGCAGTTGATCGTCTTGCAACTCGATCGTGTCTTGAAAGATCGATACGAACGAAAAAATACCGGCCGCCAGAGCGACCGCCAGAATAACCAGAGAAAGCCAGGCCGAAAGCCTGAATTGCAGTGATTGCCTCATTTTTCTTTGCAAACCATCCATCCCACCCCCCTGACGTTTTTGATTGCATCGCTGCCCAGTTTTTTGCGCAGCGAGTGGATCAGGAACTCCACCGCATTGCTTTCGACCTCTTCCCCCCAGCCATAAATTCGACTCTCCAGTTCGCTGCGCGACAAAATGGCACCCGGCCGGATCAGCAAGGCTTGCAGCAAAGAAAACTCGCGTCCGGACAACCGGCTTGAAACGCGACCCACGGTAACCTCACGCGTAGCCGGGTCCAGTGTCAGGATGCTGTTTGAAAGGACGGGGCCAGAAATGCCGCCTTTGCGCCTGACGACAGCCCGCATTCGTGCCAGAAGTTCCGCCATCTCAAACGGCTTCAGTACGTAATCGTCGGCGCCAC
>JBDSCZ010000194.1:0-7799 GCA_039920865.1 Burkholderiaceae bacterium | reverse complement strand
GCAGAAAATTCCGATACCGCTCCTCCAGCTATGCCTAAACAAGATTGATGAACACACTAAAACGTCGTGAAATTTTCACCCGCTTTCGTAATGCCAACCCGCATCCGACCACGGAACTGGAATACAGTACACCGTTCGAATTATTGATTGCAGTAATACTTTTGGCGCAAGCAACCGACGTTTCCGTCAACAAGGCGACGCGCGTCTTGTTTCCGGTAGCCAATTCTGCGCAATCGATTTACGCACTCGGCGTTGATGAATTAATTCTTTACATCCAATCCATCGGGCTGTACCGCACCAAGGCCAAAAACATAGTTGAAACATGTCGCCTGTTGCTGGCCGACCCCGACGGCAAAGTGCCATGCACTCGGGAAGAATTGCAAGCATTGCCGGGTGTTGGGCGAAAAACAGCTAACGTGGTGCTCAACACCGTATTCGGCCAGCCGACCATGGCAGTCGATACGCATATTTTCAGGGTATCAAACCGTACCGGTTTAGCGCCGGGCAAGAATGTCGAGGAAGTTGAGCAGAAACTTTTGAAAGCCATTCCGAAGGAATTCATGCAGGATGCGCACCACTGGCTGATCCTGCACGGTCGCTACACTTGCACCGCACGCAATCCGCAATGCTGGAATTGCCTGATGGCGGACCTGTGCGATTACAAGTCAAAGACGCCTACGCCACCAGCAGCCTGACGTATGCCAGAAAGCGCTGATTGATGCGCGAAATTGTTGCATATTGCGGCATTGGCCGGCAATCACAATTATGCATACAGGAATATGTATTTTTTAAATGCTAATTATTTGATGCGGGATATTGTGTTTTATTTGATATACCCCGTCAATTTACCTCTATAGCAGAAGCAAAATCCCGGCTCTATTCGAAATCGTATCAAACGATTTTGCATGCCTCGTCAAACGGCAGGCGCGGCGAACGCGGGAACAGTTTTTCTGTATCGCCATAACCCAGATTGCATACGAAGTTGGTCTTGACCGTTGTTCCAGAGAAGAACGCCTGATTGATTTTATCCGCATCGAAGCCGGACATCGGACCACAATCGAGGCCGATGGCACGCGTTGCCATGATGAAATATCCACCCTGCAGCGAGGCGTTGCGAAACGCGGTTGCATCAATCAGCGGCTGCTTGCCGACAAACCAGGATTTGGCGTCTGCGTGCGGGAAAAGCATCGGCAATTTCTCATGAAATGCCATGTCCATGCCAATGATGGCAGTCACCGGAGCAGTTCTGGTCTGTTCCAAATTTCCCGGCGCCATGCAGGGCAAGAGTTTTTCCTTGGCGGCTACTGTTTTGACAAATACGATGCGTGCAGGCGTGCAGTTGGCCGAAGTTGGCCCCCAACGCATCAAAGCGTAAATCTGATGCAATTGCGCATCGGCCACAGCTTTGTCGAGCCAAGCGTTATGGGTGCGGGCCTGTACGAATAGAGCATCGAGTGCAGTGGCGTTCAACATTTTCGGATTCCATTCTTTTAAAAATACAACATTAATCAACCAGAATTGGCACGTAAAGCGGTGCCAAACCTCTGTATTTTGCACAATTTTTTGCCGCTGTGAACGAATATGCCTGCAGCAAAGCCGCGTACAATGCGCCTACTTCATTTCCGTTTGATGCAATGTATACACCCTCGCAACACGATGTTCGCCGCTTTTTTTGCGACACTTACAGCAAATTACGTGCTAACCAGATCCTAACGCCGCTGGAAGCGATCGCGGCCGACTGGATTAACCAGCACCCGGAATATGCCGCCGTACTGGCCGATCTGGATGCCGCGCTGGCAGCCGATTATTCGGTCGAGCAAGGCCAGAGCAACCCTTTCCTGCATCTGTCGATGCATCTGTCGATCGCCGAACAGGTATCGATCGACCAGCCGGCCGGCATCCGCGACGCGCATCGCGCTCTGACCCAAAAGCTGGATTCGGAGCACCAGGCGCATCACCAGATGATGGAATGCCTGGGAGAAATGCTATGGACTTCGCAACGCAGCAAACTGCCACCCGACGGCACCGCTTACATCGGGTGCGTCAAGCGTCGGGCGTCGACCTGACCGATCCGGTTCGACATAAAAAAAGCCACGCATGCGTGGCTTTTTTGTTTTTTTAGCGTGCAACCAAAACAAGTATTGTCAAAATCCGCCAATGCATTTATTTGCGCAACACCAGCGAACCAGGCAGGCTATGTAAATACGCTGCGACATTCTTGATGTCCTGATGCGACAAAGGTTTGACCTGTCCGTTCATGATTGCATTAGCACGGCCGTAGGAGCCTTCGCTGCCGCGCTTGTAGCCTATCAGCGCGAACTCCAGATAGTTCTTGTGCTGTCCGGCCAATTTGGGATAGCTCGGATCGATCGGCGAATTGAAATCCACGCCGTGACAAGCCGCACATGCGTATTTTTTGGTCAGCGCCTTGCCGGCAGAGATGGCATCGGCTGCGAAAGTACCGGAACTGGTCAGTACTGAAGCGCACACTATCGCCAAAGAAAGAATGGTTTTCATGGTGGGCTCCGGTTATTTCTGTTGTGCGTAATAAGCTGCCAGATCGGCTATATCCTGATCCGACAAGCCCGCTGCGATACCGAGCATCGACGGGTGCTTGCGTTCGCCTTTTCGATATTGCATCAGAGCATTTTCAAGGTATTTCTGCGATTGGCCGCCAATCATCGGAACCTGGTAGACGTCAGGGAAAGCAGTTCTGTAGCCCGGAATACCGTGGCATCCGACACACATGGCAATCTTGTTTTCGGCTGCCTTCGGATCACCCAATGGTGCCGCCGCTGCGGCACCGTGGGCAACACCCGCAAGCGCGAGAATAGCGAAGAGTTTTTTCATGGGGAAAAAGGATAGAAAGTACGCAAATCTTATTCGGATGTACGGCAGCAAATGCTAATTGAGGCTCTGCGCACACTATTCATATTTATTTCACCCGAAGATCTTTTTATAGGTATGCCGGACGTCAACGGTCTCCTGCCGGCATTTTGAGAATCGCATGGCGGTCAATTTTTTGATTATTTGCCATTGCTTCCCGTCGTAATTATCACCGATTGCGGCAATTGCTGCTCGGCACCCTTGGCCGGCGATAAAAACACCAGCGGCGCGGCGTTAAAACGTCGCCATAACATTCGCAACACCATGCGCCGCACCCGCGCCGGAACGTTGCGAGCCCGCATTGCAAGCGCAAGAGCACAGCTGAATGCAACGCCCACGTTCAGTAAGCCAATGATCACAATGCCTGCAACCGCCAGCCAGAACTGGCTTGACAGCACGGTATGCCACCCCAGACTCACCACGTCAGCCGCGAGAACGCCTGCAGATAGCGTGACATGGCGTACCTCCAGCGGCAGACCAAAGAACTGCACCAGTACCGGCGTCATCCCCAACAGTACGCCGATGGCAAGATTGCCGACCATGCCGGCAAAGTGCTTTTCTAGCCACAACGCGCAGCGTGCAGCGCGGACCGCACCCAAACCATGCACCAACCGGCGCTGATAAGTCAGCGCTTCGCGCAGTCTGCGCAGCGCAAACCAATTGTCGGCGTAACCTGCAGCCATGCTGGCCAGCCACAGCAAAACTCCAGTCAACGCAGCAAACAGCGGGGTCGGCCCTAGCAAGGACAAGGATTGCAAGTTGGCCTGCGCCTGGTCCGGCGCCAGAATGGGCGTACCGGAAAACAGCGCCACGCCGATCGATATCACGATCATGACGGGAATCACAGCGATCAGATTGCCGAAGATGGCCGCCGCTTGGGAGCGCAGCAGCATGACGATTTCCAGCACCAGCGACCGCAATCCATCGTCGCTGTCGAGCTGTCCCATTTTGGCAGCCAGGACAGGAGCGGTAACGGCTGTTTGCTTGGCGGCCAGAACACCGCCGACGGACTGGATCAGAATGAAGCTCAATGCAAAATTCAGTGACGCGAACAAACCGGAAAAGAAGGCGGCCAGACCGAAGCCGGCTAACAAAAACTTGATCCAAACAGTAAACGCGACCACCACGCCGCCGCGATAGGCCGCCTGCTGCATGACGCGGTAGGCAGCGCTGTCGCGCGCGATAGTTTGCTCGCCATGATCGGCATTGCGCTCCACCATCTTTCTGGCCAGCAGGGAAAAACTGCGCTGGTACAGACCGGACAAGGATGATCGCTGATGATGTGCATTGATCAAATCCACCAGCAGCGCCTGCATCTGCCCGGCGCCCTGTTCCGAATCGGCGACTGCCGAGCGCATTGCGATCAGACGCGACATGCGCGCCAGTTGCGCCCGCATGCGTTCGACGCTATAGACCAATCCGACCGAGACGCCGTACTCGTCCAGATGGGCATAGATCTTGTCGGTCTGGGCCTGGCAAACGGCGACCAGCATGCGCACGCTGCGCAATACCGGGAGCTCATGCGGGCTTGACATCAGATAGGTTTCCAGTTCGCGCCGCAGTGCCATGAACGGCGTGGCCGGCAGCGGCATCCGCGGCAAAATCCGGTTGCGGAAGTCGGCGCTGATGCCGGTGGCCACGACCTCCGTTACCAAATGGATTAGCGCTTCATCGAGTTGTTGCGCGTAACTATGCGCGATGCCGTCATCGCCGCACAATTTCCAGATCCGCGTCAATACGGCAGCATCAAGTCCGGCCAGCCACTCCGCATCGGCAGGGTCAGGGAACATCGAAGTGATCAGGTTCGACAGATCCATCCTGGTCGGCATAGCGGGCAGCAGTTTGGCAACCAGGTGTTCATATAGTTCGCCGAAGAAAGCCGGCTTGACTGGCAGGCCGGTGGCGCAAAAAAGCTCGGGGCCGGCAGCCTCGCGCAAACTCTTCTGCAAAGTCAGCTGCACCTGGCGACGCTCGTCGCGATGCGCATCCAGCCAATCCAGCAGATACAACAAACGCTGGTTTTTGACGCTGTGCCAAACCTGATCGCCCTGCAAGGACACTTTCGGCCGGTACCGCAGCCATTCCGCGATATCCATCAGCCAGTTGGCGCGCTCTTGCCAGCACGCATCCGGATTGGCCCGGTGCATCAGGGACTCCACCCGGCGCTGGTATTGCAGCGGGTGTTGTGCCGCCGGTTGATCGGCACCGTGACGAAATCGGCGCCACATCACCCTGATCTTGAGGAAGGTTAGTTTCATGTTTTTTGTTGGTTTGACTTGCTTTGACTGGTTGAGGTTGCTACGAAATGCCGGCAGGAACTATTGTCAGTGCCGCGCACGATGCTGCAGTTGTTTTGTTGTTTGTAATTCTCATTTATACTGAAATTCGATTTCACACTGATGACACAAGACTATGCGACACAATAACCGCTTCGAAGGTTCCCAAAGCTATGTTGCTACCGCCGACCTGAAACTGGCAGTGAATGCAGCGTTGACGCTGCAGCGCCCGCTGTTGATTAAAGGCGAACCGGGTACCGGAAAAACCATGCTGGCGGAGGAAGTCGCCAGCGCGCTGGATATGCCATTGATGCAATGGCATATCAAATCAACCACCAAAGCGCAGCAGGGCTTGTATGAGTACGATGCGGTATCGCGCCTGCGCGACTCGCAACTGGGCGACAGCCGCGTCAACGACATCCACAACTATATCGTCAAAGGCGTGCTGTGGCAGGCGTTTACCGCAGAGCGTCCGGTGGTGCTGCTGATCGACGAGATCGACAAGGCCGACATCGAGTTCCCCAATGACCTGCTGCGCGAACTCGACCGCATGGAATTTTACGTCTACGAAACCCGCGAAATGGTGCGCGCGATACACCGGCCGCTGGTGATCATCACCTCGAATAATGAAAAGGAATTGCCGGATGCCTTCTTGCGCCGCTGCTTCTTCCATTACATTAAGTTCCCAGACAAGGACACGATGGCCCAGATCGTCGATGTGCATTTCCCTACGCTCAAGAAAGATTTGCTGGCGCAAGCGCTGCAAACCTTTTTCGAGGTGCGCGATGTGCCGGGCCTGAAGAAAAAACCGTCCACCTCGGAACTGCTGGACTGGCTCAAGCTGCTGCTGGCCGAAGACATTCCGCCGCACGCCCTGCATAGCAAGGACGCGAAAAACAGTGTGCCGCCGCTACATGGCGCACTGCTCAAAAACGAGCAGGATGTCCATCTATTTGAACGTCTGGCTTTCATGTCGCGCACCAATCGCTAATTTAATTAGCGGGAGTATGACCATAAATAGTGCAATTCCCGCATAATTTACAAGCGATATTAAAAATACACCAAACAGTATGTTTTTTCCCACCTCCGTCATGCCCATCACCCTCCCGATTACGCTCACCGGCGAACACGCAACCCTGGAACCGCTGAACCAAGCCCAGCACGACGGCTTGCAGCAGGCTGTAGCCGACGGCGAATTATGGCGGCTCTGGTACACCGCTATCCCTGCGCACGACGCCATGCGCAGCGAAATCGTCCGTCGCCTGGCGTTGCAGGATAGCGGCAGCATGCTACCGTTTGCCATCCGTCGCGCCGACAACTGCGCGCTGTGCGGCATGACCACTTACATGAACATCGATGCCGCCAGTCGGCGGCTGGAAATCGGCTCGACCTGGTATGCCGCCAGCGCACAACGCACGGCGATCAATACCGAGTGCAAGCTGATGCTGCTGACCCACGCATTCGAGACGCTCGACTGCATCGCAGTCGAATTCCGCACCCACTGGATGAACCATGCATCGCGCCATGCCATCGCCCGCCTCGGCGCCAAGCAAGACGGCGTATTGCGCAACCACATGCGCATGGCCGACGGTTCGCTGCGCGACACTGTCGTGTTTTCAATCATCGCGTCGGAATGGCTGACCATCAAGCGCCATTTGCTACACAAACTCGGACGTTAAGAAATTATGCTGATTGATTTTTTCTTCACCCTCAAAGATGCCAAAATTCCGGTTTCGATCAAGGAATTCCTGCTGTTGCTCGAAGCGCTGCAAAAAGGCGTGATCGGCACTTCGCTGGACGATTTCTACTACCTGGCGCGTACTACGCTGGTCAAGGATGAAGCGCACTACGACAAATTCGATCGGGCTTTCGGGCTGTATTTCAAGGGCATCCACACGGTTTTCGAGAAGAACCCCGAGATACCGCTCGATTGGCTGATGAAACGGATCGAACGCGAATTAAGCCCTGAGCAGAAAGCGGCGATCGAAAAATTCGGCTACGACAAGCTGATGGACAGGCTGAAAGATTTGCTCAATGAGCAAAAGGAGCGCCACGAAGGCGGCAAAAAATGGATCGGCACCGGCGGTACTTCTCCGTTCGGCCACGGCGGCACCAATCCGGAAGGCATCCGTATTGGTGGCGAAAGCCGCAACCGCAGCGCAGTCAAGGTGTGGGAAGCGCGCGCCTATCGCGATTACGACAGCGAGCGCGAACTCGGCACCCGCAACATCAAGGTCGCACTGCGCCGGCTGCGCAAATTCGCCCGCCAGGGCGCGAAGGAAGAATTCGCGCTGGACGCCACCATCCAAGCCACCGCCAGCAATGCCGGCTATCTCGACATCCGGATGCAGGCGGAGCGCAAGAACAATATCAAGGTGCTGATGCTGATGGATGTCGGCGGTACCATGGACGACCATATCGCACGTACCGAAGAACTGTTTTCGGCTGCCAAAACCGAATTCAAGAACATGGAATTCTTTTACTTCCATAACTGCGTCTACGATTATCTGTGGAAGAACAACCGGCGCCGCCATGCGGAGCGCTTTCCGACCTGGGATATCCTGCGCAAATACCCGGCCGACACCAAGCTGATCTTCGTCGGCGACGCCACCATGAGCCCGTATGAAATCCTGCAGC
>JBDSCZ010000193.1:0-1916 GCA_039920865.1 Burkholderiaceae bacterium | reverse complement strand
GGACGCTTTCTGACCGAGGTTGTGCACTTTGCACACAGCGTTCCGGTAGCCGGAATGGTCGAGTACAGATCGGACCAGGGCGACACGATGACGTTGGCGATGCTGCAAGTCTACGTCCCGAATCAGGGCGATGGCTGGACCTACACGCTGGATTATCTGGCCCGGTTTTTCGAGCAGGGCCAGGTGGCGACGCCAGAGCCGGCAAGCGTCCATGGCGGTTATCTTGCCCTGATCCGCACGCTCGGACAGCGCACCGCGGAACTGCATATCGCGCTTGCCACCAAGACCGGCGATCCGGCGTTCGATCCGGAGCCGATCGAGCCGCATGACCTGGTGCTCTGGATGCAGCGCATCCGCGACGAGGCCGGTGCGACGCTGGACCAGCTGGCGCAGCGGCGCGCGATGCTGGCCGAGACTGCGCGCGCCAAAGCGGATGCCCTGCTTGAAAAACGGGCGGCGATACTGCAGCGCATCGAGCAATGCGTGCCGCAACAGGTGCAGGCGGTCAAAATCCGCTATCACGGGGACTTACATTTGGGACAGCTATTGTTGACCCAGAACGACTTCGTGATCATCGATTTCGAGGGCGAGCCGGGACGTTCGCTGGTCGAGCGCAGGCAGAAGCACTGCGCGCTGGCTGACGTGGCCGGAATGTTGCGATCCTTTAATTATGCGAAGTACACAGCGTTATTGCACAGCACTGCCGAGCGGCCCGACGACCTGTTGTCGTTCGAGCCGCTCGGCCATGCGTGGGAAGCCGAGACGGCACAGGCATTCATAAGCGCGTACCGGGAAGCGGCGCAGGACGGCGGCCTGTTCGCTACATGGGACGGCGTACAGGGTTTGCTGGATCTGTTTTTGTTTGAAAAAGCATTTTACGAGTTGCGCTATGAGTTGGATAACCGGCCGGACTGGGTCCACATTCCATTGCGCGGTCTATTGGATATGGCCGGCGCCACAGATGGACAAAATGCGCTGTAGATGAACGCGGCTGGGCTGGTCCGGTCCGGTGAAACTGGCCAAGGAACAGGAGGGTGTGATGGAACAGGTGAATATGCTGCTGGAGCCGCTACGCGTTTTTCTGATGCAATTAGGCGAATTTCTGCCCAAGCTGGCGCTGGCGATCATTATCACGGTCGCAGGATGGTTGATTGCGAAGGTCATCCGGCTCGCTGTCGTGAGGGGTTTGCGGGCAGCCAATTTTCAGGTGCTGACCGAACGCGCCGGGATGGATGGTTTTCTGCAGCAGGGTGGAACCAAAGCCGACACCACGCATATTCTTGGATTGCTGATCTACTGGCTGGTGATTCTGGCCGCATTGGTGATCGCTTTCAACAGCCTGGGGCTGGCCAATGTGACCGATCTGCTCGGGCGCATCGCCTTATTCGTTCCCAGAGTTATTCTGGCGGTGGTGATTCTCGCCTTTGGTTCCTACTTCGCCCGCTTCATCGAAACCCTGGTCACCACCTACGGCAGGAATGTGGATTTGACGGATGCAGCATTGCTTGGGCGCTTGGCGCGCTACGCAATCATTGTCTTCGTGGTGCTGATCGCACTCGACCAACTGGACATCGGCGGCGACATCATTCGCCAGAGTTTCCTGATCATTCTGGCTGGGGTGGTGCTGGCGCTGGCGTTGGCCTTCGGCATCGGCGGTCGGGAATGGGCCGCGGCGTTACTGGAGCGGTGGTGGCCGCGAGATCAGGACGGGCACGATCCAGGCGACCGCGAATGATTCTGGGTGCGCCATGTACTGGATACTGTATATTTTTATGCGCAATAAAATTAAGCGGAAATCTATATAAAAAACACGATACTCCTTATTTTTTAAGTTTTTAAGTTGCTGTTCAGGCCCCTATAAAAAACTGCTAAGCAGCAGCAGTTTTTTGTTTTTGTAGATCCTATGATTGAAGCAA
>JBDSCZ010000192.1:0-13437 GCA_039920865.1 Burkholderiaceae bacterium | reverse complement strand
TAGCTGCAAGTGAACCTGCATTTTATCCGCGCCGACCTGCATTCCATCGGCTTCGGCCAGCAATTGTTGCAACTGACTGGGAGCGGGTGCCTACGGCCAACGACAGTGCTGCGTGGCAAATCCGATGATGTGCGGGTTGAGTTCATCCGGTCGCAAACATTCCATCGGGCCGCGCTGCGGCCACACTTTGAGGATGTTGGCCGGACGGTGGGCCATCGGGCCGCCACCCAATTCCGGGCCGATGATATAGGTTGGCACGTTGTGGCGGGCGTAATGCTGATACATGAGACGGGCATGATCACGAAAATGACCGTCACACAACAATAAAGCCGGCGCCTGACACGGCGTTTGCTTCATTGCCGAAAAAAGCACGTCCGTCCCTATCATCCGATGAAGGATAAGGTGTGCCTTTACTTTTAAGACTCCCAACATCAACGCTTCACGTCCTTGTCGTGGCCTTTCGGTTCTTGTACCTTGCCATCCTTGTCAATCTCGACATTCTTCCCCACCACCAACGGCGCTCCGGACAGGACATTGGTGCTCCAGACAACGTACCGGCTCTGTCCGATGTGCTGGATGACTTCAGCATCAGAAATTGCCGCGATCATTCCGGTTTGCGGCCCGACTGCGGCCTTGGCATTCCACTGTTCTGCCAATTTTGATGACGCCCCCATGTTTTGTGTGCCTTCATTTATTCCCCTTCACTGGAATCAGTTCAATCACGTTGGACGGGAATACATGGATGTCATCAAAAGACAATTGCGGCAAATGTTCATTGATGATGCCCACCACAACATTGGCCTGTTTTGCGTCGCGCACACGCTTCTGTGGTTCGCGGCTCTTTTGACCGGCCATCCATAGTTTGAATAGAGCGAATGCACGTGGGTCTACCGTGTTCATTTCAGCCATACGTCCATTTGAACCAACAACGACCTCGCTAAATTTTGGGGCACTCAACAACCAGTCAGCGTTGTGCGCCTTTACAGCCCAAAAATCATCCTCGACTTGCGTTACTTGCGCAGGCTCCTTTTCGCTACCCGGACCCATCCTGCGTAATATGTCAACCTCGTAGCCGTCCGCGTTAACCGCCGTGTAAAGCTGGTTAGGACGGAGTGAAAACGTTTTGTCGATACTGCGTAACAAACCGATCATGCCATCGGCCAAGGCACCAGGAACTGCAATACTGAGCTTGCGACGGTTATCCCACAGCAAATCAAGATCGTCTGTCGCCAGGTAACTTGCATCAATACGCACCCCTGCTGCTGTTTCGTACGCATATAAAGCATTTGTACCGATGACGGTGAAATTGTCTCCTAGTCCGGCATCACGTAGACCATTCAGGATATCGATGATCTTGTCATCCATCCTGCCAACGAACAGTGCCTTGTTCATGCGCTGGTGCAGAACAAGCGCCTTGCCAAGACCTGCGCGCCTTTCTTCCACAACAGCCTTGCCAGTCATGAACTTGTTGTAGATCGCCTCGGTCTCTGGGCTCTTCGGACCCAGACTTGTTTGTGCGGCTCTGGTCGTGGTGCGAATTAGATAAGTGTGGCCCTTGATTTGACGCCATAGCATGCTACCGCGATAATTCTTTGCTTCTGCTTCGGCCATACGAAGGGATGCAAACGTTTGCCTCGCATTAATGTACTGGCGTAGTGCATTGCTCGGAAGCGGTAGAGTTTCAATGTTATCTGTCATATTTTTATCCTACAGTGAAACTCACTTGTTTTCAATTACTTACAGGGACCCGGCCGGACCTGCCGCATTGGCAGGCAGATCCTCCCATTGGCGCCGGCAAAGCGCGGGAAGGCGTTGTGCCGAGTTATGCACAGATCTGTCCACAGAAAATGGGGATAAGTTTTCCCAGTCCATCCGCAAGGCCTGGATGACGCCGAACAACGCGATATATAAGCAACTATGATAAGCAACTATGGCCAAACCAGGCGCAGAAAAGGCGATCTGACAAGCGCCGAAAAGTGCGCGTGCCGTCACTGAGATATTGCGACTACGTGTAATGGCCCGCCCGCAATCGAAACGCACCGACGTGCATTCCATCGTCACGAACCGGGTTTATGCCAAATGCATAGAAATACTTGGATTTTTCAGCTGCTGTCGCAGGAATTCATCAAGTAGTCCATTTTTTATGCGATACATCGTCTCACCTGCTTGCTTTGCAACAGCCGCCAAGCAAACCCAAACAAGTATTGCGCAAGCAATGTGATTGCGTTGTATCTTCGCCTTCCGGCATTGGCAGCGCTCGATTCCTGTGAGCTGTTTAGCCTCCCGATGAAACTGCTCAATCTTCCAGCGCAAGGGCACACGCCTGTTGTGCTTCCTTTGTATCCGGGTTCACATACACACACGTCACCACACCGATGCCTTTTATTATGCCGTGCGCATTGCCACTGTACTGCCGCCTCACCAGTTCGATCTTGTGCGAAAAATCCTTGTCGATATTCGTGTCGTCGAACATCACACAACCCGCCGGCACCGCAAAAATCGATTGATGGCATCGTGGCTCATATCGTCTACGTGGTCTGCACCCGCCAACGTACTTTAAACTCCGAATTCTGAGGCGACCCCTAATACAACGCAAATAATAGGTTGGAAAGGATCAGTCAAAGCACGCATACTCGGCGTTCCGGCCATAAAAACACCATACCCCTGTGTGCAACCCGCCGAAGAAATCAATGTCAACTGAACTCAGGAGGCACACCATGGAAACTAAGACCATCCAGCTCAATTCCCGTAGTAAAAATATCACCGAAGGAAAATCGCGCGCCCCCAACCGCTCCATGTACTACGCCATGGGCTACGAGGCAGATGACTTCAAGAAGCCCATGATCGGTGTCGCCAACGGCCACAGCACCATCACGCCTTGCAACAGCGGCCTGCAAAAGCTGGCGGATGCTGCCATGGCCGCAATTGAAGAAGCCGGCGGCAACGCGCAGGTGTTTGGCACGCCGACGATTTCCGACGGCATGGCCATGGGCACCGAAGGCATGAAGTACTCCTTAGTAAGCCGGGAGGTTATTTCTGATTGCATCGAAACCTGCGTGCAGGGCCAGTGGATGGACGGCGTGCTGGTAATCGGCGGCTGCGACAAGAACATGCCGGGCGGCCTGATGGGCATGCTGCGCGCCAACGTGCCGGCCATCTTTGTCTACGGCGGCACCATTTTGCCTGGCAGCTACAAGGGCAAGGACCTCAACATCGTGAGTGTGTTTGAAGCCGTGGGCGAAAACGCCGCAGGCCGCATGAGTGATGAAGATCTGTTGCAAATCGAGCGCCGCGCCATTCCCGGTACCGGCAGCTGCGGCGGCATGTACACGGCCAATACCATGTCCAGCGCCTTCGAGGCACTCGGTATTTCGCTGCCTTACTCCAGCACCATGGCCAATCCACACGACGAGAAAGTTAACTCGGCCAAAGAGTCCGCCAAGGTTCTGGTCGAGGCGATCAAGAAAGACATCAAGCCGCGCGACATTGTCACCAGGAAAGCCATTGAAAATGCAGTGGCTGTAATCATGGCCATCGGTGGTTCGACCAACGCCGTGCTGCACTTTCTGGCCATTGCGCACGCCGCGGGCGTGGAGTGGACAATTGACGACTTCGAGCGCGTCCGCCAGAAAACCCCGGTGCTGTGCAACTTAAAACCGTCCGGCCAATACCTGGCGGTGGACCTGCACCAGGCCGGTGGCATCCCGCAAGTCATGAAAATGTTGCTGGTAGCCGGTCTGCTGCATGGCGACTGCGTGACGATTTCCGGCCAGACCATTGCGGAAGTGCTCAAGGATGTGCCAGACGCGCCGCGTGCTGACCAGAACGTGATTCGCCCGATCAGCAAACCGATGTACGCCCAGGGTCACCTCGCCATCCTCAAGGGCAATCTGTCGCCTGAAGGCTGTGTGGCCAAAATTACCGGCCTGAAGAATCCCGTCATGACGGGCCCGGCCCGCGTGTTTGATGATGAGCAGTCTGCACTCGAAGCCATCCTGGACGGCAAAATCGTCGCCGGTGACGTGATGGTCTTACGTTACCTTGGCCCCAAAGGCGGACCTGGCATGCCTGAAATGCTGGCGCCCACCGGTGCACTTATCGGCGCGGGCCTGGGCGAAAGTGTGGGCCTGATCACCGACGGACGTTTCTCCGGCGGCACCTGGGGCATGGTGGTTGGCCACGTCGCGCCTGAAGCCGCAGCCGGCGGCAACATCGCGTTTATCCATGAGGGCGACTCCATCACGATTGACGCCCGTCAGCTGCTGCTGCAGCTGAACATCAGCGACGCCGAACTGGAAAGCCGCAAGGTCGGCTGGAAGGCGCCGGCACCACGTTACACCCGTGGCGTGCAGGCCAAGTTCGCCTTCAATGCCTCTAGTGCCAGCAAAGGTGCAGTGCTGGATGACTTTTAACGACTGCTGATTTATAAAACACAGAACCCGTGGGTCACAGACTTCACGGGGCGTTAGTGCTCCGCATGCGATGTTCATGAATTGCTTTGCTCACTGCGGACGGATTTCGGGCGTCCGGCTTGCAGCATTCGGTTGAGAACGGCGGCACCAATCGTCGCTTCGATACGTTGACCAGCAAGGCCGCGTGCGCGTAATTGTGGACCGATGATTGCCTTGTGCCGGCCCATCGTCGTTTCAACCAGTGAGCGCCGGCCATAAGCACTTTTTCCCCGCCATCCCAATCTTCCTTTGACGGCGATGGTGGCAATATGACGGTCACGCTGGGACGCAGATTCATCGGCTTGTCAGTTTAGGATCGTTTTCGAGCGGCCATTGTGAGAATGCAGCTCGCGCCAGTGTTGGCCTTGTGCGCATCGTTCTCGAAAACCACTCTCTTAACAACGCGCCAAGAACATCGAGTTGCGCGAATCACAAAAACACCGCTCCAGCTACAGCAGGCCGTTGTAAAGCCGCGCCGTAGCTCGATTGAGTATTCCTTAGCGTGCTTTAAATTCCGAATTCTGAGGCGACCCCACAAAGGTCAGCGGATAATTACGGCAATTTGCCGTACAATATTCGAAAGGAGAACAATGTCATGCGATCAACCATTTCCACCGCCCGGCTCGAAGCCCGGATCAGTACCGATTTGCACGCCATGCTAAAGCGTGCCGCCGAGATTGAAGGACGTACCATGACCGACTTTGTGGTTTCCGCCGTGCAGAATGCCGCCCGAAGCGCTATTGAACAGGCAGAAGTCATTCGGCTGTCGCTGGCCGACCAGGAGTGTTTCACGCAAGCGTTGCTGTCGCCGCCACAACCTACCCCTGCTTTAAAGCGCGCTTTCGCACGTCGCAGCAAACTGGTGCGTGCTGATTGAGTGGCGCGCCGTTTCACGTCGCACTACTCGAAGCAATGCATGATCGCACTCAGTTCAAAAGCGGCTCCGAACCATTGGATCGCTATTTCCATCAGCAGGTCACGCAAGACGTTCGCCGTAGGGTGACGGCCTGTTTCGTGGCACTCACCCAGGAACAACGCATTGCGGGCTACTACACCTTGGCCTCGGCGAGCGTGTTGCTAACCGATCTTCCGACCGGCATTGGTAAGAAATTGCCGCGCTACCCATCAGTGCCGACGGTACGCATGGGGCGCCTGGCGATCGATCTGGAATTCAAAGGGCAGGGTCTGGGCGGTGCGCTGCTGGCTGATGCGCTGGATCGCACCGCGCGTTCGGAAATCGCAGCTTATGCTTTGGTGGTCGATGCCAAGAATGAATCAGCAACGGACTTCTACCGGCATCACGGCTTCATCACCTTGCCGGATTTGCCGATGATGCTATTCCTGCCACTGGCGACAGTGCTCCAGTCGGTGCGCGGCTGAAATATCATGTCGTGAGATGCAGCGTGGGCGATGAGAAAAATCAAACACATATTTCCACCAATTACACTGAATCCGTGTAATGTATAGTTTGTAGAAACAGCTTTTCGCTATTTAAGGGGAAAATTTGAGCACAACAAGCCCGATGCCGGATGAAATCCGGGCTGCGCGCAAAGAGTCCGGGCTTTCCCAAACCGCCGCCGCCGCGCTGATCTACTCAACCCTACGAACGTGGCAGGACTGGGAAGCCGGAAAAGCGCGCATGCATCCGGGACTTTGGGAGCTGTTCCTACAGAAAAAACCGGCAGTTTGGAGCGAACCAGAGTAACAAACACGGTCACCCCACGCACAATGATGCAACCTTCGATGGAATTCGCATGATTTTCTTTTGCGGCGATGTGCATGGATGCTTTACACACCTCATTGATGCCGTGCAATCGTACTGCTTGGCGACATCCAGCCGCAACGGCCACTTGAGGCCGAACTTGCCGAGAAAAGGCGGCATTCCTTCAGTTGCAGTCGATAGCGCGATAGCAGCACTTCGTGACCTCAGATCCGCTTTTCAGGCACTGGAACAGGTGGATGAACAAAATATCCGCGATTAGCCTCACGCGGCTGGCCGAGATCGACCCGCTCCTGCTGTTAGCTTTCGTGTTCCCGAAACGGCCGTCTCCAACGATGATTGGTCTAATGCCATCAGACCGCGAAGGTCCGTTGTTTGAGCGGAACCGCTGCTCGAATGGCCACATGACGGAGATGGCCAGCGGCGGCTAGTGTTTAGGGTTGTACGATGCCTGCCCTGATGCGCAGGACGGGAAGGACTCGATAAAGCCCAGCGGGCAGGCGTCGGACAAGCCTTAACTCAAGCGGACGCACGACAGATTTGAGTGTGAGCGCCTTATTTTCAAGCACCTTATCGTCCCGACTGGCTTGTCTGAACAAAGCCCATACGGCTATGGTTAATCCTATCGAGATGCTCGGCAATGTTTGTGGCGGGTTGTGGGAAGTAATATATTAAGCCTGTAACCATTTGGCTGACACTGACGAAAAAAAGCCCAACTTGGTTTGCTGGGCTAATTGACTCAATTCATTTTATTTCAAAAATGCAATTACTCGATACTCGGAGAAACTGCATCAATTGACATTAATGTTTACGACTATATTTGGTAATTTACGACTTTAATGAGTCGGAATAACTATTCATGGCAAAAATAGTCGTAAACTCCTAATAAGCATTTATGCGGTATTTCACATGACGCATTACGGCGTTGCCCAAATGAAGTCGTAAACTCAAAGTCGAAAATGGAATATTTGATTCGCATTTTGCGCATTAAAGTCATAAACATAAATTGTGTCAGTATTTCGTACTGAAATCTCACCAGCTTTATTTTAGCCGGACAGAGTGTTGGCGCCGACATCAAATTGACCCACCGGGCCGATTTTGTCTGACCCAGGCGCAGTCGGTCAATCCTGCATTGGGCCTACGTTTGCTGAACATTCCGGTGGGTCAGAGATTTCCGGCAGCCTGGTTCAAAAACGCTTCGGCGCCAACACCTGTTCGTCCTGAGGATAAAATTCGATGGCTCACAATCGACAGCCCCCCGAAATTGGGGCTGGATACATACGATTTTGACGACCTAATTATTTTTGCGACGCCGAGGGCGGCGGTGGCAGATCAGGTATTAGAGCAGGTATTGACTCACTGTTTAATTTGAGGCGTAAAGAAGCGGACTTGATTGCGCCCAGAACGCTTTGCAATGTACATGGCATGGTCGGCGTTTCTCACCAGATTTTCGGGGCTGTCCGCATCTTGCGGGAAGCATGTCACGCCAACGCTTCCGGAAACACGCGCAATGCTCTCATCAATTTGGAACGGCTTTTCGAGCACATCAACAATTTTTTTTGCCACAACACCAAGCTGACTAGCCTCATTGAACTCAGTGAGAATGACAGTGAATTCATCGCCACCAAGCCGGGCGACGGTGTCGGTCGATCGTACACAGGAATTGATGCGCGCTGCCGCTTGCTGGAGCAAAGCATCACCTGCGCTATGACCAAGTGAATCATTGACTTCCTTGAAATTATCGAGGTCGATAAACAACAAGCCAACTGGTTGTCCAGTTCGTTGCGCATGCTTGACGTCGTGTTCCAATCGATTGTTGAAGAGGCGCCGATTGGGCAATCCTGTCAACAGGTCAAAGTTGGCGTCGTGCCAGCTTTCTTCTTCTGCAGCCTTGCGCTCCGAAATATCGCGTGAGATAACGACAATTGACTCTACCTTTCCATTCTCACCCACAACTGGGGCAAGGATGTACTCGAACGTTCGAAGCGGGCCCGGTGCAAAGGCATGAGCGAACTCTCCATGGAATATCTTTTTCGTCTTAACGACCTCGCGAAGATGTTGTTGCACATCAGCGGCAAATGGAAAATTGAGGTCAGAGTAGGTCTTGCCGACAATCTCATCGGCACGCATTCCGTATAGATATCCGGTTGCTTTATTCACGAACATAAATCTGCAATCGAGATCCAGGATGTAGAGCTGATCCGGCGACACGGATAAGATCGTCTCGAAAAGACGGGTTTGCATCTCTTTTTTGTCAGCGTAGCTAAGCATTGACTCCGATACCGCCTGGTCGATTGCTTCGTTGAACCGGATGAGGTCTTCGACTTCGCCATCCTCGATTGTCGGGTTGGCTTTTGTCCAGAGGCTGATAACACTTGCACGCAACGCTCGAAATTCTGAAATTACGTCGTTGATGCCGAAACCCGCCTGCTCTCGACTGAGTCCATGCGATTCGGCGGGAGTCTCTTTTGTTTGCCCAGCTTCTAGCCCCTTCGACTTGTCGCACTGTTCACGATCGGTTTGCGTGCAATCCAGATCTTTGGCGATAACCAAAAGCATTTCTCTGGCGTGATCGCGCGCCCCAGATTTGTCCCAAGTCTGGCCGATACGAATCGTGAGCGCGAAGTCATCCCACTGCTTAAGTATTTCTTCTATGTCCGTCCGAATGAAGCCTGCCAATCGCATAACCCGCTCCCTTCCATGAAGTGGTCTCAATCTGACATTACTACTGACAAGTTGTTCCGGATAAGCGTGGCAATATCCATGGGGGAATATTTCTTTTCACCATTAAATCAATCACGGCGCCTCCTTTCCAACAGCTCAACCTGCTCTTGGTATAAGAAGTATGCAATAACACCAGCACAACTTTTCAAGGAGCCATATGAATGTTGGCGCAAATGTCAAATTGACCCACCGGGCCGATTTTGACTGACCCAGGCGCAGCCGGTCAATCCTGCATTGGGCCTGTGTTTGGTAGATATTTTGGTGGGTCAACAATTCCGGCAGCCTGGGTCAAAAATGGTCGGCGCCAACATCAGTGTTGGTAAGCACATTAATTTATATTCCGACTATGATAATTGCAACAGTAATCCTTTATAAACAAAGGCACAGGGTCTTCGCGGAAAATAGTGGTTTCTCAAACATGGTGAACCTCCAGTTGATGGATGGATCACCAGAACACGCCAATTAATATGTGGCGTCAAGAACCCCAAATCCTACTGGGCAGGCGAGATATTCTTGTATTTTGCAGTAATCGCGACCGCAGTCGCTCACACCTACTGGCTGCTATAGATGCGTATTAGACGGTGGAGCTAACGACCGCTGTCTATCCCTATTCAAAGATATCAACTAGGGATGTCATTCAGCGTACTTTGTTTTCCAGTTTCCGTGACAATAAGCACGCTATTAAAACTGTACAAGCAATATAAAATCTTGCTTAGCGCCAATACTGCCGGCAATAACACACGCTGTTTCCTGGTAAAAATTGCGGACTGATTTGCATCAGTGTGAGTGCCTTATTTTTAAGCACCTTGTCGTCCCGATTGGCTGATCTGAAAAAACCCCATTCAGCTATGGTTAATCTTATCGAGATGCTCGGCAATGTTTGCGGCGGGTTGTGGGAAGTAATATATTAAGCCTGTAACCATTTGGCTGACACTGACGAAAAAAAGCCCAACTTGGTTTGCTGGGCTAATTGATTCAATTCATTCTATTTCAAAAATGCAATTACTCGATACTCGGAGAAATTGCATCAATTGACATTAATGTTTACGACTATATTTGGTAATTTACGACTTTAATGTCCAATTTACGACTTTAATGAGTCGGAATAACATAAAAACCTGAAAATTCACTACTCGACCGTGACCGATTTTGCCAAGTTTCTCGGTTTGTCCACGTCGGTGCCGCGTGCCAACGCGGTATGGTAGGCCAGCAACTGTAATGCGACGACATGCAAAATCGGCGACAGCTGGCCGTAGTGTTCTGGCATGCGGATCACGTGCAGGCCTTCGCCCGGTTTGACGCGCGAGTCGCCGTCGGCGAAGACATACAGCTGGCCGCCGCGGGCGCGTACTTCCTGCATGTTCGATTTCAGCTTTTCGATCAGCGCATCGTTGGGGGCGATGGTGACGACCGGCATCTGTTCGGTGACCAGCGCCAGCGGGCCGTGCTTGAGTTCGCCGGCAGGATAGGCTTCGGCGTGGATGTAGGAGATTTCCTTCAGCTTGAGCGCGCCTTCGAGCGCGATCGGGTAGTGCAGGCCGCGCCCTAGAAAGAGCGCATTTTCCTTGCGCGCGAAGTCTTCCGACCAGGCAATGATTTGCGGCTCCAGCGCCAGCACCGCAGCAATCGCGACCGGCAGGTGGCGCATCTGCTTGAGGTAATCGGCTTCGTTTTGTTCCGGCAGCATGCCCCTGGTTTGTGCCAGCGTGAGCGTGAGCAGGAATAAGGCGACCAACTGGGTGGTGAAGGCTTTGGTCGAGGCGACCCCGACTTCGACTCCGGCACGGGTGATGAAAGCGAGCGCGCACTCGCGCACCATCGCGCTGGTGGCGACGTTGCAAATCGTCATGGTGTGCTCCATGCCAAGCGCGCGCGCGTGTTTCAGCGCGGCCAGCGTGTCGGCGGTTTCGCCGCTTTGGGACAGGGTAAGGACGAGGGAACGCGGGTTCGGCACGCTGTCGCGGTAGCGGTATTCGCTGGCGATTTCGACGCTGACCGGGATTTTGGCGATCGATTCGATCCAGTATTTGGCGGTCATGCCGGCGTAGTAGCTGGTGCCGCAAGCCAGAATCAGGACCGAGTCGATCTGCTTGAAGATGCGGTAGGCATCGTCGCCGAACAGTTCCGGCATGATCGCGTCGATCCCTTGCAGCGTGTTGGCGATGGCGGTCGGCTGCTCGAAGATTTCCTTTTGCATGTAGTGGCGATACGGTCCCAGTTCGGCGGCGCCGGTGTGCGCGTGCACGGTGCGCACTTCGCGCGCGGCCGGCTTGCCGTCGCTGTCGACGATCCAGCAGCGCTGCATCTGCAGATCGACCACATCGCCTTCTTCCAGGTAGATGATCTGGTCGGTGACGCCGGCCAGCGCCATCGCGTCCGAAGCCAGGAAGTTTTCACCCTGGCCGACGCCGACGATCAGCGGCGAGCCTTGCCGCGCACCGATCACGCGGTGCGGTTCGTCGCGGCAAAATACCGCAATCGCGTACGCGCCATCGAGCCGTTTGACCGCCAGCTGCACGGTGTCGAACAGGTCGCCGGTATACATGTGGTCGACCAGGTGGGCGATGACTTCGGTGTCGGTCTGGCTGACGAACGCGTAGCCGAGCGCGCGCAGTTCATCGCGCAGCTCGTCGTGGTTTTCGATGATGCCGTTGTGTACCAGCGCGATGCGCGCATCGGTGTCGCTGGGCGAAAAGTGCGGATGGGCATTGCCGGAAGAGGGCGCGCCGTGCGTGGCCCAGCGGGTGTGGGCGATGCCGGTGAAGCCGGCCAGCCCGGTCGACGCGACCTGCGACTCCAGCTCGGCCACGCGCGCGGTGCTGCGCGAGCGCTGCAAGCGGCCGTCGACATGCAAGGCTACGCCGCAGGAATCATAACCGCGGTATTCGAGCCGTTTCAGGCCTTCGATCAGGATGGGAGTGATATTGCGTTGCGCAACCGCGCCGACGATACCGCACATGGCAGCCTCTTGTGAATTATGTTGTTGAAGCCTGCATCGTAGAGGACTACGGTTGAAATATGCTGTCTTAATTATTGATAATATGATTGAATATTTCAACGTGATGCATTGGTGGCATAATATTCCAATATATTTAAAATTATGGAATATTCATGACAGCCGAGCCTGTGCTGCAGTTCGATGAGCTGGATCGCCGCATCCTTAATGCGCTGCAACTTGATGCATCGCAAACCAATCATGCGTTGGCAGCGCAGGTGCATGCGTCGCCGCCGACCTGTTTGCGTCGCGTCAAGCGCCTGCTGGATGCCGGCGTGATTGCGCGCCAGGTGGCGATCGTCGCGCCCGACAAGGTCGGCGCCGGATTGAGCGCGATTGTCGAGATTACGCTGGATAACCAGGCCGCCGAACGAATGGTCGAGTTCGAAGCCCTGGTGGCGGCGGAGGATGCGGTATCGCAGTGCTACCGGGTGTCACCCGGGCCGGATTTCGTGCTGATGGTGCAGGTGGCCGATATGCCGGCCTACCACGCGCTGGCGCACCGGCTGTTCGCCGGACAAGCCAACGTGCGCAATGTGCGCAGTTTTTTCGCCATCCACCGCAGCAAGTTCGAGACCCGGATAGCGGTGTGAAGTTGTTTGCCGCCTTAGTTGAGATGATGCGTAGCATGGGTGCAACCCATCGTGTCGGCTTGATGGGCGATGGGTTGCACCCATCCTGCGGCGGGAATACAGGTAGTATTATTTAACTGCGCACCATATATGTGCGTATATGGCATCATTTTTGACCATACTGCCACTACTAATAAAACCTCTTATTTAATCGGCCTTAACTTTGACCGGCCGCTGCCAGCCTGTCAGCGTCACTTGCCTGGCACGCGAGATTGTCAGCGCGCCGGCTGGCGCATCCTTGGTCAGCGTGGTGCCGGCTCCCAGCGTGGCGCCGCGGCCGACCGTGACCGGCGCCACCAGCTGGCTGTCGCTGCCGATGAAAGCGTCGTCTTCGATCACGGTGCGGAACTTGTTGGCACCGTCGTAATTGCAGGTGATGGTGCCGGCGCCGATGTTGACGCGGCTGCCGATGGTGGCATCGCCCACATACGACAGGTGGTTGGCCTTGCTGCCGGCGTCGATCTGGCTGTTCTTGATTTCGACGAAGTTGCCGATGTGCACGCCTTCCGCCAGCGTGGTGCCGGGGCGCAGCCGGGCAAACGGTCCGATGATGGAATGTGCGCCGACCGTCGCATCTTCGATGTGGCAGAACGGCTTGATGTGCGCGCCGGCGGCGATGCGGGCATTCATGATTACGCAGTGGGCGTCGATGCGGACGCCCTCTGCGATATGCACATCACCTTCGAAGATGCAGCCGACATCGATCGTTACATCGCGCCCGCAGGTGAGCGCGCCGCGCACATCGAGGCGGGCCGGGTCGAGCAGCGTTACGCCCTGCTCCAGCAGTGCGTTGGCGATGTTACGCTGGTGTATGCGCTCCAGTTCGGCCAGTTGCACCTTGCTGTTGACGCCCAGCGTTTCCCATACCGCTGCCGGCTGGGCCGATGCTACCGGCACGCCATCTGCCACTGCGCG
>JBDSCZ010000191.1:0-4023 GCA_039920865.1 Burkholderiaceae bacterium | reverse complement strand
CCCGTGCTGATGATACTGATAACGATAGCAATACAGAAAATCCCGGCTTCCGGGCTGGACGGCGTCCATTCAAGATTTACCGCATGTTTGCACCAACCAGCCATCCGCTGAAGTGCGGCGGTCGCGTGCAACCGCGTTTTTTAGCGACCCTGTCAATCGTCTTATAGGTGAACCATGGACACTGGGCACGACGAAGAACATGCTGACGCTGAGCCCGGTGAGGCTCCGGCGCAACCTTCCGGGGCCGCAGCGGCCGCGCAGCCGGAGCAAAACGGGGCGCTGGAGCTGCCGTCCGACGCCATCATCGTCGTGCCGGTGCGTAATATGGTGCTGTTTCCCGGTCTGATCGTACCGATCACAATTGGCCGCGAGCGTTCGATTGCTGCAGCCCGCGAGGCTGCCCGCAGCGGCAGAAAACTCGGCATCATCCTGCAACGCGATCCTGAGATAATTTATCCCGAACCGGAGGACCTGTATCAAGTCGGCACCACCGCCGACATCGTGCGTTATGTGACTTTGCAGGATGACTCGCACCACATCGTCTGCCAAGGCGAGCAACGGTTTCAGGTGTTGGAGTTTCTGGCGGGATACCCATTCCATGTGGCGCGCATCGTGCCGTTTGAAGAGGTGGAAGACGAGACCCAGAGTACCGAAATCGAGGCGCGCATGCTGCAGCTCAAGGCGCGCACCGGCGAAATTCTGCAACTGTTACCGCAGGCGCCGGCCGAACTGGCTTCGATGGCAATGAATATCAGATCTGCAGGAATGCTGGCGGACTTCATCGCCGGCCTGATGGATTTGCCATACGAAGATAAACAGGACGTGCTGGAAACCTTCGATCTGCAGGCGCGGCTGGACAAGGTACTGCAGCTGCTGGTGCGCCGTATCGACGTATTGCGCATCAGCCATGACATCGACGAGCAAACCAAGAAGCGGCTGGAAGAGCGACAACGGGAAGGGCTGTTGCGCGAGCAATTGAAGACAATCCAGACCCAACTGGGCGAAGCCGAAGGTGACAAGGCAGAGACGGCCGACCTGCTGGAGGCCATCGAAAAGGCCAAGATGCCGGAAGAAGTGGATACCCATGCCCGAAAGGAATTGCGGCGACTGGAGCGCATGTCGGAAGCCGCCGGCGAATATTCGATGCTGCGCAATTACCTGGAATGGCTGACCGAACTGCCGTGGTCGGTTGCCAGCGACGACCGCATCGACATTGCCGAAGCACGCAAGATTCTGGACGATGAACACTACGGCTTGCAGAAAATCAAGCGCCGCATTCTGGAACATCTGGCGGTGCGCAAGCTCAACCCGCAAGGCAAGAGCCCGATTCTGTGCTTCGTCGGCCCGCCCGGCGTCGGCAAGACCTCGCTGGGGCAAAGCATCGCCCGCGCCACCGGGCGCAAGTTCGTGCGCCTCAGCCTGGGCGGCGTGCACGATGAAGCAGAGATCCGCGGCCATCGCCGTACCTATATCGGCGCCCTGCCCGGCAATATCATCCAGGCGATCCGCAAGGCCGGCACCAATAACTGCGTGATGATGCTCGACGAGGTCGACAAACTCGGCGCCGGCATGCACGGCGATCCGTCGTCGGCCTTGCTGGAAGTGCTGGACCCGGAACAGAACAGCACTTTTCGCGACAATTATCTAGGGGTTGCGTTCGACCTGTCGCGGGTGATGTTCATCTGCACCGCAAACATACTCGACACCATTCCCGGCCCGCTGCGCGACCGGATGGAAGTGATTCACCTGCCCGGCTACACCGAGCAGGAAAAAGCGCAGATTGCACAGCGCTATCTGATCCAGCGCCAGCTGGAAGCCAACGGACTGCAGCCGCAGCAGTGCGAAATCAGCGCTGAAGCGATCCACGCGATCATCGGCGATTACACCCGTGAGGCCGGGGTGCGCAATTTGGAGCGCGAAATCGGCAACACTTTTCGCCATGTCGCGATGCGGATTGCCGAAGGCACCGCAGAGCATGTGCGCATCGAGGCCGCCGATTTGCATACCATTCTCGGCCCCGCCAAATTCGAGGGCGAATTGGCCATGCGCACCAGTGTTCCCGGTGTTGCCACCGGGCTGGCCTGGACGCCGGTGGGCGGCGACATCCTGTTTATCGAAGCCAGCCGCACACCCGGACACGGCAAACTGATCCTTACCGGCCAGTTGGGCGACGTGATGAAGGAAAGCGTGCAAGCTGCGCTGACGCTGCTCAAATCACGTGCTGCCGAATTGCAGATCGACCCCGACCTGTTCGACAAGAGCGACATTCACATCCACGTACCAGCCGGCGCCATCCCCAAGGACGGACCCAGTGCCGGCGTTGCGATGTTCATCGCGCTGGCTTCACTGGCCACCAACCAGGCAGTGCAAAGCGACCATGCAATGACCGGGGAAATCAGCCTGCGCGGCCTGGTGCTGCCGGTTGGCGGCATCAAGGAAAAAGTGCTGGCCGCGTTGCGGGCAGGCATCACAACCGTGTTGTTGCCGCTGCGCAACAAGAAGGATCTGGAAGAAATTCCGCCGGATGCGCAGGCGCGGCTGAATTTCGTCTGGCTGGAAACGGTCGATGACGCGATGCGCGCGGTTTTAAGGCCGGACGCTATGGAGTCGGAATCCATTTGAAGCAGATGCCGACTAGAAGTACAACGCCATCCTTGAATCCGGAGAAATATTGTTTATTCGCCAGTTTCGATTACCATCCATCTGGTTGAGTATCTGGATGCTGCGCATGTTATCGATCGAAGTTGACACTGAAAAGACCGTGTCTAGCGCCTGGATGGTTTTTGTCGCCTTTTTGCGCCTGGGGCTGACTTCATTTGGCGGCCCCATTGCGCACCTCGGGTACTTTCGCGACGAGTTCGTCACGCGACGGCGCTGGCTCAGCGAACACAGTTACGCCGATCTGGTTGCCCTGTGCCAATTTCTGCCCGGCCCCGCCAGCAGCCAGATCGGCATGGCGATTGGACTGAGCCGAGCCGGATTTCCAGGCGCGTTGGCGGCCTGGGCTGGCTTTACCTTGCCTTCGGCGCTGCTATTGATGCTGTTCGCGCTGGGCCTGTCAAGCTGGGGCGATGCGGTGCCCTTGGGTCTGCTGCACGGCCTGAAAGTAGTTGCTGTTGCCGTCGTCGCGCAAGCGGTGTGGGGCATGGCGCGCACCCTGTGCACCGATCGCGCGCGCATCACGATTGCCGCAGTCGCTGCCTGTACTGCCCTGCTTTGGCCGACCGCCTGGGGACAGGTCGGCGTGATCGTCGCTGCTGCTGTGCTGGGCCTGTTCCTGTTCAAGCCGGTGCCGAACGGCAGTCATGAGCCGCTGCCGCTAACGATCAAGCGGCGTACAGCAGTCATGCTGCTTGTGCTGTTTTTCGTACTGCTGCTGGGTTTGCCTTTTTGGGTACAAGTCTGGCCGAATCAGGCGCTGGCGATGTTCGATGCCTTTTACCGGGCCGGTTCGCTGGTATTCGGCGGCGGCCATGTGGTGCTGCCGTTATTGCAAGCGGAGGTGGTGCCGAACGGCTGGGTCTCGAACCAAACATTTTTGGCCGGTTACGGTGCGACGCAGGCGGTTCCCGGACCGCTGCTTACTTTTGCAGCATTTCTCGGCGCGGCAATGAACACGGCACCAAGCGGACTGCTCGGCGGCTTGATTTGCCTGGTTGCCATCTTCGTGCCATCGCTTCTGTTGGTGGCCGGCGTGCTGCCGTTCTGGGAGCAGTTGCGGCGCCAGATCCGCACACGGGCCGCACTAGCCGCCATCAATGCCGCCGTGGTCGGCTTGCTGCTGGCGGCGTTATATAACCCGGTCTGGACCAATGCAGTGCAGGCGCCAAGCGACTTCGCCCTGGCGTTGACAGCGTTTGTTGCGCTGATGTTCTGGAAGCTGCCACCCTGGCTGGTTGTTTTCGGGTGCGGCATGGCCGGCTGGCTGTTGAGTGCGTTACTGTGACATCGCTGGGCGATATATTATTAACCCGAATCATTTAATATACTGGCAAATGTATTTTAATTTTCGTACTAAATTAT
>JBDSCZ010000190.1:0-3103 GCA_039920865.1 Burkholderiaceae bacterium | reverse complement strand
CGAAAATGTACCCGCGCCACACTGCACGAAAGCAGTGGTTGCCCCGCTATTTACGCACTGACAACGCACATACAACGCATTGACTATTTAAGCGGCGCTCGGCTTCAGGTCAGGGAATCTCTTGTCGATGACCTGATTCCATTTCGTCAGCTTGTCTTCGACCTTCTTCATCAGCTCGGCAGCATCGCCTTCGATCGTGATTGTCTTGATGATGTCGTCCTTGGCGATGCTGTCGACCACTTTCTGGTCTGCGCTGCCGACCACCGCGCCAAACACCGTATGCTTGCCATCGAGGTGCGGTGTCGGGCCGTGGGTGATGAAGAACTGGCTGCCGTTGGAGGCTGGTCCGGAGTTAGCCATCGACAAAATTCCGGCCTTGTCATGACGCAATTCCCGGGAAAATTCATCTTCGAAATCATAGCCCGGGCCGCCCATTCCACTGCCCTGCGGACAACCGCCCTGGATCATGAAATTGTCGATGACGCGATGAAACTTGAGTCCGTCGTAATATCCGCGCTTGGCGAGATTGACGAAGTTGGCAACCGTGACCGGTGTCTGATCAGCAAACAGGGTGATGTTGATGGTGCCCTTGCTGGTTTCCATGATGGCTTTTAAGGTAGTCATATTTTCTCTTTCTATGTTGCGGGTTGGTTTAGGGTTGGCAGCATGAATGATAGGGGACAGACCATGTTTTCAGCACTAAATTCATTATTCTTTCTTTGTCGACCCGGCTTTGCATCAACCTGCCGGATCAAGACGCCATCATGGCCGGCCGCAGGCTCACATGGAAAGCCGTCAAGCGCAAGGCCGTATGGCGTACTGCGTAGAGCGCACATACATCAATCTGTATTTTAAAATCCGCAATAAATATATGCGGAAAACAACTTCTTTTTGCCTATACCCCGTCGTTTTACTGCTGCCACAATTATTTTACCGTGCTTGGCGAAAGCGTGCGCGCAGGGGATTCCGGGGGCCGGGTATTTTGCTTGCGCACTTGACTCCGGGCCGAGAATGGGTGACCCTAAATTGAACCGGCGGCTCCATTGCGCTGCGCTGCAACAGTCAAAGCCGCGACCGCCAGCTTAAATTCAACGCTAACGCAAACACAGCACGAACCCGTTCTCGCACCCCCATGGCGCGATAGTGTGGTGTATTCGTTCTCCTATTCGGGCAATTCGACCGACGTCGCCGCCTCCGCTGCGTGGCTGCGCGAGCGCGGTGCTTTGGTGGTGGCGATTTCCGAGCCAGAAACGCCCGATGCGCACCTATTGAAACCGGCGCACCACATCCTGCATTTGGGCTGCGGGCGAGAGCGCGCAGTGCCCGCGACCAAGAGCGTGATTGCACAGCTGTTCACCGCCGCAGCGCTGGCCGGATACGAGCTCGCACTGGCAGCAGAGCAGACTGCGGCCTGCATGCTGCAGATCGACGCCGCCGGTGTACCGGCACAGCTTGCCACTTTTTTGGAGGGAGCGCGTACCGTCACCTGGCTGGCCCGCGGCCCCTCGTATGCCGGAGCACTGGACGCTGCGCTCAAGCTGCAAGAGAGCGTCGGGGTTCCCGCTTTCGGTTATTCGATGGCAGAGTATCTGCATGGACCCATCGCAGCGGCCGGCCCCGAAGACCGCGTGGTGTTATTTTCCGCCGCCGACGAGCCGATGCAGAGCAAGCAGGCGATTACGGCTGCGCTGCTGGCGCGCGGAGTTCCGTTCCTGTGCCTGGGCTCCGACCAGACTCCCGAGGCGCAATTGCCGATACCGCTCCCCGATGCACGATGGACGCGCACCGCGGTGCTAGCCTACATAGCGCAACTGACTTGCGCTGAACTTGCAGGGCGTTACGGCATCGATCCGGACCAGCACCCGTCGTTACGGAAAGTCACGAAAACACGCTGATTTTGCCAGCGCATGCGGGACTTCCCAAATGCCGCAACGCGGGTATGCGCGGCCCAACGGCCTGTGGCCTAAAATGTGACTATCTTCCCAACAGGATCCGTATCATGACGATTACTCCACAGCAGCTGGTAGCGCTTATCCAGGAAGTCGAACGGGAAGACCCGATCGACTTTGCCGACCTGCCGTTTGAAGAGACCACGCTGCGCGCGCTGGTCGCCGACCATTTATGCGAGATGGCAGCCGCAATGGACAGTTTTAGCGACGAAGACCGTAACCTGGCCCTGCTTGCAGTGGCTGCCAAACTGGTGCTGGAAAACCTGGTGCTGCACGTGCAACTGCTGCGCCAGCATGACGTGCCGATGAGTGACAGCGCTGGCGCCTTGTTGCAGCGCTTGCGCGACAGTAAATGATGGGCGCTTTTCAATACCGGCAACAGATCGGATTTTTCGTCAAACCTCAACCCCTTTTCAGGAAACTGCCATGACCATTCTGATTCTCGGCTTGCTGCTTTTTTTGGGTGTGCATTCGGTACGCATGGTGGCCGACGACTGGCGCACGCGGCAGATCGCGCGCCTTGGCGAGCAGCGCTGGAAGGGTCTATATGCGCTGCCGTCGGCGCTGGGGCTGGGCTTGATAGTCTGGGGTTATGGCCTCAGCCGGGCGCAGCCGGTGCCGCTATGGGAGCCGCCGCTATGGACCGGTCATCTGACCGCACTGCTGACGATACCGGCATTTATCCTGCTCGCTGCGACCTATCTGCCGGAGAGCCGGATCAAGGCTGCTGTCGGCCATCCAATGTCGCTGGGCGTGAGCATTTGGGCACTGGCCCATCTGTTGTCGAATGGCAACCTGGCCGACCTGTTGCTGTTCGGTGCTTTTCTGATTTGGTCGGTGCTTGGCTTTCGGGCGGCGCGTGGCCGCGACCGGAAAGCGGGAACAGTCTATCGAAACGGCATTATGGCAGGCGACGTGAAAGTGGTTGCGGCCGGACTGCTGGCATGGGGATTGTTCGCCGGATTTCTGCATGCCTGGCTGATCGGCGTCAAGCCGTTTGGCTGAGCCCAGGAGCCTGTCGGACTTAGGGAATCGAAGCGAGAAATTCACTGTGCGAGGGCAGATTTTGCCGCTTTTGCAGTGTCAATAGCGCGCTATTGACCAAAAAAGCGGTGAAATATGCACCGCTCAGGGGATTTTGTAGCCGATTATTC
>JBDSCZ010000189.1:0-4828 GCA_039920865.1 Burkholderiaceae bacterium | reverse complement strand
GACCCCAGCAGGCACTGGCCACATCGTCTTCCAATGTCATGAAAGGGTGCTTAAGCCTGAGTGCTGGATCATATTGCAGGTAGCAGGTCGTGATGGCTTCGTACTGGAAAGCATCCAGTTGCGTGCGGAGCGCTTGCAAGCTTTGAAGTTGAGGTAGTTCGGCTAGCAATGCCGAGGCACGATCGGGTGGCGTGGCCAGGATAACTGCATCGAAATGGCCGGAGAAATTCGCCTGGTCCGACGCCACCTGCCAGCCGCCATCCTGTTGCGCAAGGCCGCGTACTGCGGCGCCGAGATGGATTGCGCCACCGTGTCGCAATACAAAGTCGGCAGCCTGTTGCGGAAATAGGGCGCTCAGGTTGGTGCGCGGAATCAGCATGTCGGATGCGGCGCGCTTGGCACCCAGGCTGTCGCGCAATACGTTCAAAAAAACCTGTGCCGAGGCGCGTTCCGGCGGGGTATTCAGCGCGGCGATGCACAGTGGTCGCCACATCAATGCCGTTAATCGCGGTGTTTGATCAAAACGGTCCAGTAATTCGGCCACGCTGCAATCGGTATCGAGTCGCCATCCCATCCAGCGGGCGGCAGAGGAAAATCTGGCCAGCGCAAGTTTGTCTTGCCGCGACAATCCGGTGGCGCGCCATAAAGCCAGCAACATATGCCAGGGCGCCGGCAGCCGCGGTGCGATGAAATCCATGCCGCCGGTTGCTGGCGGATAGCGCATCTGCAATGGCAGGCGCAACAGGTGGTCGCGCTCGTTGATGCCAATGCTGCGCATCAGTTGCAAGGTTTCGCTGTATGCGCCAAGCAGGATGTGCTGGCCGTTGTCGACAGTCTTGCCATCCACCTCAACACGCCGGGCACGGCCGCCGAGCGTGCGTGCTGCTTCATACAGGCTGACCCGATTGCCAAGTTGCGTCAGTTTGACCGCAGCCGCGCAACCGGCCCAACCGGCGCCGATTACAGCGACGTTTTTGGCCTGTTTTTTTTGCAGACGTTTAGCCACGGATATAGGTTTTCCAGGCCAGCCAGAGCTTGCGTATCGGCGTCAGCGAAATCCGCTGCTGCAATACATGGAAGCCGTCGGCTTCGATTTCATCCAGCAGCGTGCGATAGATGGCTGCCATTATCAGGCCGGGTCGCTGTGCGCGGCGATCTTCCTTGGGCAGCAGCGCAAACGCATCGTCATACGCGGTTTGGGCGCGTTGTACCTGGAAGCGCATCAAGTTTTCAAAGTTTTCACTGTGGCGCGCATTAAGCAGGTCGGCGGCTGTGACGCTGAAGCTCTTCAACTCATCCATCGGCAGATAAATCCGCCCCTTGCGCGCATCCTCGCCGACATCGCGGATGATATTAGTGAGCTGGAACGCCAGCCCTAGCTTTTCCGCGTATTGCAGCGTTTCCGGTTGCGTATTGCCGAAAATACTGGCTGACAAAATACCGACCACGCCAGCCACGTGCCAGCAATAGCGCTGCAACCCCGGATAGTCCAGATAGCGGGTCTGATTGAGATCCATCTCCATGCCGTTGATGATCGCCTGCAGATGTTGGCCGTCCAGGCTGTACGTCGCCATGTGCGGCTGCAGCGCTTTCATCACCGGATGGGTCGGGTTGCCGGTCAGCATGGCTGCTACTTCCTGTCGCCACCAGGCCAGTTTGTTGCGCGCCACCGTCTCGTCGGTGCAGTCATCCACGGTATCGTCGACTTCGCGGCAAAATGCGTACAGCGCGGTAATCGCACGGCGCCGCTCTGCCGGCAGGAACAGGAAGCTGTAATAAAAACTGGAGCCGCTTTGCGCGGTTTTTTGTTGGCAGTATTCGTCTGGTGACATGTCGAGTGCGGCTGAAAGAGGATTGGAGGAGGTCTGGCGGCAAAATCAAGCCGCTATGCTAGCCGACTGTGTACCCCGGAACAAACAAAGCGCACGATTAAATCGGTCACATTCGTGTAAAAACAGTTTAATTATTTTATTAGATATTAAATAATGTGGAGTATAGGTAAAAACAGCTGCATATCCGCATATATTTATTGCGGCAATAAAATTTACACTATGCAGTATATTTGATGTGTAAAAAATTGAAATGCATGCAAATTCAGACTGATTTCATCCGTACTGCGCGCCACAGGATGCGGCACCAGTCGGCCGTCCGTATTACCGGGCGTTGCCGGAATACATCGTAACCGGCAGCTTCGATCGCCTCTATGATTCGCAACCCGCCCTGGACCACCAAGCGCAACTCCCAGCCGATCCGGCCCGGCAAGCGCAAGGCCAGCGGCGCTCCCGACAGCATCATCGCGCGCGCGCGTTCCACTTCAAAGCGCATCAGCGCGCGCCAGGCCGCATCCACCCGTGCATCGTCGAGGTGCGCGGTAGTCACGCCGAAGCGCTCCAGATCTTCCTGCGGCAGGTAGATGCGGCCTTTTTGCCAATCGATTGCCGCATCCTGCCAAAAATTAATCAGCTGTAAGGCGCTGCAGATCGCATCCGAATCGCGCAGATTTTTTGCATCAGCCGCGCCGTATAAATGCAGCATCAATGTCCCGACCGGATTGGCCGAGCGCTGGCAATAATCGAGCAGGGCGGCGAACGTCAGGTAGCGCGTGGTCACCACATCCTGGCGGAAAGCCGACAACAGGTCGCGCAACGGCTGCAGCGGCAACTGGTAAGCGCGTACCGTTTTTTCCAGAGCAACAAACAACGGAGGTATTGCCGGCTCGTCTGCCAGACGATGGTGTTCTATCGCATCGAGTCCCTGTGCATACACGCCTAGTGCAGCAAGCCGCTGATCCGCACTGGCATCGCCTTCATCGGCCAGATCGTCGGCACTGCGGGCAAATGCATAAATTGCTGACACCGCCGGGCGCAGGCGCGCCGGCAATAACAGCGAGGCAACAGGAAAGTTTTCGTAATGATCAACGGCCATGGTTTGAAGTTTGAATTTTCCGACTAAAAAGTCAATTGCCATCATGATTAGGCGCACATATAATAACTAACCGCCAAGTCAGTAACGCAGTCGCTAACATCGCTGGCGCATGCGCCAGCCCCAATTTCAGCCCGAATAATAAAGGAAAACCAACGTGGACGCCCCGAAAACCCCATCCCGGATTGCGCTGCAATGCCGTACCTTGTCGCTCAAAATTGCAATGCTGGCGTTGCTTGCATCGGTTAGCGGTTGCTCGAAGCCGGTGCCAAAGGTGGCGCAAATCCGTCCGGTCAGGGTGATCAAACTGGGTGCGCAACAGGCTGAAACGGTCGCTGAATTTTCAGGCGACGTGCGGGCGCGGGTGGAATCGCAGCTGGGTTTTCGGGTCGGCGGCAAGATCACCGCACGCAAGGTCAATGTCGGCACAGTGGTCAAACGCGGACAGGTGCTGATGCAGCTTGACCCGCAAGACCTGCAGCTGCTGCAAGCCCAGGCGCAGGCTGCACTGCAGACCGCACAAAGCAATCGCGATTTGGCACATGCCGATCTGTCGCGCTACCAGGAATTGCGCAGCAAGAATTTCGTCAGTCCCGCGGTATTGGACGCCAAGCAGACAGCCTATAAATCAGCTGAGTCGATCGTCGCACAAGCTCGTGCCGCTCTCAAAGGACAATCGAACCAGACCGGCTACGCGGCCCTGGTGTCCGACGTGGATGGCGTGGTCACTGCAGTGGAAGCCGAATTGGGTCAGGTGGTGGCCGCCGGCTCGCCGGTGCTGCGGCTCGCGCAAGCGGGCGAGAAAGAAGTGGTGGTCGGCATCCCGGAGGACAAGGTCGCCAATCTGCGCGCCATCACCGATGTACGGGTGCGCATCTGGGCCAATCCGCAAGCGGTTTTGCAAGGCAAGTTGCGCGAACTGTCGCCGGTAGCCGATCCGGTAACGCGCACCTACACCGCCAAGATAACCATATTAAATGCGCCGGCTGAAGTCAGGCTGGGCATGACCGCCTATGTCAGCTTTGTCGCCAAAACGCCGGATGCGATGTTTGCGGTGCCCTTGACCGCACTGTTGCAGGACAAGGCGGCAACCGCGGTCTGGCTGGTCGAAAACGGTGCAGTAAGGCTTGCTCCGGTACGGATCGGCGGCACGTCCGGCGACGATGTGTTGCTGGCGAGTGGCGTTAATGCCGGGCAAACCATCGTGACAGCCGGTGTAAACCTGTTGAAAGCCGGGCAAAAGGTAAAAATTCTGGGCGCTTCCGTGGTTCCTGGTACTGGAGCTGGCCAATGAAAGGCGGCTTCAATCTGTCGCGCTGGGCGCTCGAACATATTCCGTTTACCCGTTATCTGATGGTAGTACTGATGATAGGCGGCATCCTCGGTTACGCCAATCTGGGGCAGGATGAAGACCCGCCGTTTACCTTTCGTGCGATGGTGGTGCGTGCCAACTGGCCGGGCGCCACTGCGCTGCAGATGGCCGAGCAGGTGACCGACAAGCTGGAAAAAAAGTTGCAGGAAACACCCTACATCGACAAGATTCGCAGTTATTCGAAACCCGGCGAGACCCTGATCATCCTGCAATTGCGCGAATCGACGCCGCCCAAGGAAACCGCCCAATCCTGGTATCAGGTGCGTAAAAAAATCGGCGATATCAAGGGCAGCCTGCCGCCCGGCGTGATCGGGCCGTTTTTCAATGACGAGTTCGGCGACACTTACGGCTCCATTTTTGCGCTGTCCGGCGACGGCTTCAACTATGCGCAGATGAAGGAGTACGCAGATTTCGTGCGGCAGCAACTGCTGAAAGTGCCATCGGTGGCGAAAGTGGAATTGTTCGGCGTGCAGGATCAAAAAATTTACATTGAGTTTTCCCAAAAGAAATTTTCTCAATTAGGCATTCCGTTCC
>JBDSCZ010000188.1:0-15727 GCA_039920865.1 Burkholderiaceae bacterium | reverse complement strand
GACCTATATCACACCTTTATTACTTGATCTGGCAGGGCCCGGTTTGCAGGACAAAATCGTGGCGCGCGAGGATGCCAGCAAATGGGGGCTGAAGGATATTGATCGCTATTGGCTGGGCGATGCTGTCAACCAGGATAAATCTTCATAAACCGTAAGCGATCCATAAAGCCCAGACTTGTCGGCTAATCCTAATTTCTGCGGCAAATCGGCCAGCGTTACCGGCAACAGAGTGCAGTCCCAACTGGGGGCGGCCCCGAGCAGGCCTTCCTTAAACAGTTGGCGCCAGGCGAATACTTGATTGGCATTGACGTTATGTTCCCGCGCGATGCGTGAGACGGATGCGCCAGTGGTCAATGATTGCTTGACGACGGCGCGTTTGAATTCGGCTGAGTGACGGCGGTGACGCCCCCGCTTTGCGGGGCCAATGGCTGATTGAATGATTGTATCCATGATTGAATTTGTGGGCACAAACGATTTGTGCCTTCTGTCTCAATCATGGTCAAATCCGGATGCCTTGAACAGACGGTACTGGTGCCGCGCTTACAATTGACCCAGACTGCCGGAAATCGCTGACCCACCAAAGAATCCCGCAAACGCAGGCCCAATGTAGGATTTACCGTCGGCGCCAACACCCCGGCACAGATCGCCCACGTGCGCCGACTAAACGACCGCAACGGCCGTACCGTGAAGGAGGCTGCTTAGCTTCTTGGCGTTCATAGATCCACTTTGTACCGGGCATTGGATAAGCCATAGCGATTCCAGGCGCAAATTTGACTTCATGATGCCGCGCATAGTTGCAAATGTCGCTTATTGCAGCTTCGCTCTTACTGGGCTAGCATCGATGGTGTCGAGCGCATCAAGTACCCTGAGACAATCCCGCTCCTTGCCGGAAAGCCCTTGGATCGCGAGTATTTTCCCGATCGGCGACATGTCCGCAAGATTGACCGCACTGCTCTGCTCCTCTATGGCGCGGATGACCGTCTCGGGAAAGTCCCATTCCTTGCCGATACTGCAGGACAAGACGCGTGCATGACTGATCAGTGCGTTGATAAAGCTGGCGGAGCCGATCTGCCGGGCATCCACCCCCATCTGGTCCATCACGCGCAGGGCGGCGATCAGTCCGACATTTTTCATCAGTCCGGCCATGAAGGCCTCGAACAGGTCGACGGCCTGATCCTGGGCCAGCAGAAGATTTGCGATGGCGCACTGTCTGGATTGATCCCATAAGTTGAGTGCGGCCAGCCCTGTGAAATGGCCGGATTTCAAATCGATGATCGGTTTGAATGCGTCGCCGGTGATTAACTGGCGCATGCCGCCATGGCCCAGAATCAATATCGCATGTTCGATGCTGGTAATTGCTTTGTTGGCATGGTAGCTGACGCTATTGGCCAGTCGCAGCACCTCGGCCACCAGCACCACGTCATGTGAAATCTTCTGGGACAGATCGGTTCCGGAAAATTCTTCGGTACGCAGGCTTTGCAGCAATTGCGGGATCACGCCCGGCATTCTGCGTACCAGATTCGCGCCTGACTGCTTGGACCTGACTATTTTTTCCAGTGCGTCCAGAACCTCGTTCTCGGCCTGATTGGTGAAGATTTCCGCATCGTCATTGGCATCGAAAACGCAATTACTGAAATTCGCATTGATCTCGTCACGTTGCATCCAGGACGTCCCGCGCACGGCGGGTAAGGCTGGTGCGGGTTGCGTTAATGGCGCTGCAGCCGCCTCGACTTCGGCCGGGACGGCTGCAAGCTCGATAACAGCTGTTTTTGGTGCCGCCGGTTTGAAAATACGATGAAACCAATCGTACATAAGTGTGCCTGAGTGGAGGTTAAATATGGTGGGCTAAGCAGGACATTTCATTCAGGGCGAGGCCATTGATTGCCATATTACGCGCGCATTTAATCCTACCGCAGTGGTACAAAGTTGATTTTTGGAAAAATTTTGCTTAAGGCGATTGCCGGTCGTGATCGGAACGTGTCGATGCTGGCGCCGTAGTACAGGACAAAATGATATGCGGACGCGGCGAACACCTGCTAGGCAGCACACGCCCCGCGTTCGGCATGCGGCGGGGATGCCGGGGAACGACACAAGAATTTAAGCGCCCATTTTTTGGCCCACGAACTGCAGGCCCCGCCAAGAACGCCTAGGCGGCCTTCTTGGTAATCACCTTGGTCAGCTGCTCGTAACCAGCAGCGGCATTGTCGATGGCTGATTGCAGAATCGCTACTGCATTTTCAGGATCGCTGTGCACGCCTTTGGTAACTGCGTCGATCAGCGCGGTGACCTTGCGGCTACTTTCCGCGAATTGCGCTTCAGCAGCTTTTGTAAATCCAACCTGGTTACTAGTAACGATAGCCGTCAAGTGACGGCTATACGCTTGCATTTCTTCAGCGTTCAACTTTGCGCGCGCAGCGGCCTGCACGAAAAATTCATTCTGGTCTTTTGCTAAAAACAATTGTTTAGCTACAACAGCCAGTTCTGCCGGGGATGCTTTAGCTGCAGCCAGGTTTAATGCAATCGCTTTTCCTACACCCTCAAGCGCTGTGTTGGTCAGCGCATTAAATGCGGTTAATTGGGATTCAAAAAGGGCTTTTGTTACTGATGAAAAAAATTGTGAGTTCGAAAACAATGCTATCTCCTTATAGTTATATGCAGTGCATATATGCAGTGCGGTATATCGATCGTCGTTCAAATATTGCCGAGCAACATTTGTGGCGCGTGATTCCATCTGATGTCCTGAGTTTTTGTCATCAACATCAGCCGGTGCCCACAGTTAAGATCGTCAATTTTCTGCGGTGTCTGGACGGCTTTGATGCCTATCTTGGTTTCTTGCGCAGTTTGCTCGTTCATCACTTACGCAATAAATTTACGAACCCCCTAGCTTCATTGGGTTAAACATCATCATCCCTTAATCCTCGACCGTCACATTGATATTGAGCAAAGAGCCGCTTCCGGCAGACGATTCGTCTGGATTATGTTGCCGATGACGTGATGCTGGCAGTGGGTCGTTCCATGACGGCTTTTCGGAACCGAATGACCATTTCCGTCCATAACAGGCGTTGGTGCAGGGATAAAATTTGTTCGAGCGGAGGCCCTGCGGATCACTCATGTACTTTTCTGCGCACAACGGACGGAATTTGGGCGCCCGGCCTGCAGCATTCGGTTGAGAACGGCGACGCCAGTTGCCGCTTCGGCGCATTGCCCCGCGCGATAGATATTTAAGCCGGTACTATCGATGACGAGATTGAGCAGACCATCCGATAATTTCGCTATCGCAATCGATGGCAAAGCCGTCTCACGTCGGCTCAGCGTTGTAGGGTCCGGTGCGGAAATGGCCACTTCCTTCAAGCTGGAAATCGCGGTCATGAATCGTTCCACCTGGCGCAGCGGCAAGTGAAATATCAGGCGCAACATCATCCCCGCTTTAACGGCAAGATCAGAATAGTGGGCTTGACCTCCAGGCGTCGTTCGCGATTCGGTCCACCAAGATCAACGCGGCTTTTCTATGACGGTGAAGGACAACGGAAAAGGGCTGCAGCCAGGTGATATAAAAAAGACCAATTCATTTGGACTGATGGGAATCCAGGAGCGCATTCATGCTCTAGGAGGTGAGCTCACCCTCGCAAGCAGCCAAAACACGGGCATGGCCTTGTCGATCTTCATTGCGGTATAGACACAGTATTAAAGTTTGATCTGAGTGTCCGGAGCGCTCAAAAGACGTAACTTGCAGTGGTCAAATAATTTCGGACACAACAATAGGATTTTTTTCTGCCATTTTTCGCTCGTAGACGGTGGGCGACAGATTGCTCGATACGGAATTCAATCGCTTGCAGTTGTAGAAGCCGACGATATAGTCCGTGAGATTGGCTTTGGTTTGCGTATGACTGGCATGTTGACGCTGCCAAACGCGCTCCATATTGAGATTCAGGAAGAAGCGTTCTGCGACTGCATTATCACAGCAATTGCCTTTGCAGCTCATGCTGCAAACAAAGCCATGTTTGTCCAGCAGATCCTGATACAGCTTGCTGGCATATTGACCGTCGCGGTCACAGCGGAAGATTAGCCTCGGTGCCGGCCGTTTGCCGCTGTTGAATGGCGGTATTTAAGGCGGCACAGACCAATTCAGCTGGCATGTTGGGCGCCATGGCCCTGCCGGTGTCAATGTTTTCACTGACGCTCTGGACGCTTAGCCCTTGCTCCTTGATCATGCGATCGACTTCCAGCTTCAGGCTGGAGTCGAATTTCTTGCGCTGCTTTGCCATGTGTTACTCCTCAGGTGGTGGATTTTCCACCTATTGAGGTGTCCGGGGAGACTAGACCACTGCACATCAATGCGGACCAGTCAGTCCGGCGTTGATGCGCTCGCGCCTTTGCGAAGTTCTATTCGGCGTCGGGCTGCTGTGCCGGGTGAGCGGCGACGAAGGCCTGCAAGCTGGAGCAGCGCGCATGGATGGCCGCGATGACCGGGTAGGCGGACACGTCAACCTGGAAGCGCTGCGCGTTGAATACCTGCGGGATCAGGCAGCAATCGGCCAGCGTCGGGGTGTCGCCGTGGCAGAAGTCACCGGTTTGCGGGTCGCGGGCCAGATGGGTTTCAATGATGCCCAGGCCTTGCCGCACCCAGTGCCGGTACCACTCGGTCTTCGCATCGTCCGGCACGTGCAGCGTGCCGCCGAGATACTTGAGCACCCGCAGATTGTTGATCGGGTGTATATCGCAGGCGACCGTCAGCGCTAGCGCCCGCACCCTGGCCCGGCCCAGCGGATCGGCGGGAAGCAGCGCGATGTCCGGATAGACTTCTTCCAGGTATTCCAGAATTGCCAGCGACTGGGTCAGGGTGGCGTCGCCGTCCTGCAGGACGGGCAGCATCGCGCCGGGATTGATCGCGCGGTAGCCGTCCTGCAGATGTTCGCCGCCACCTTTTAGCAGATGGACCGGGACGCTCTGGTACGCCAGCTCCTTCAGGTTCAGCGCAATCCGGACCCGGTAGGCGGCAGAGCTGCGAAAGTAGGTGTAGAGCTTCAGCATGATGCAAGGTTCCCCATCTCAAGCGCGTGCGGGATAGCGGGCTACCGTCTGCTCGATCGCGCCGAAAATGCTCATGCCTTGTGGATCGAACATTTCGATCCGCACGCAGTCGCCGAATTTCAGGAAGTCAGTTTGCGGCGCGCCGCTTTCGATGGTTTCATACATGCGCACTTCGGCCAGGCAGCAGTAGCCGACGCCGCCGTTTTCGATGCTGGAGCCAAACAGATTGCCCTGCTTGTTGGATACGGTGCCGGAGCCGATGATCGAGCCGGCTTCCAGCTCGCGGGTTTTGGCCGCGTGCGCCAGCAGCTGGCCGAAGTTGAAGGTCATGTCGACGCCGGCATTGGGTTTGCCGAACGGCGTGCGGTTCAGGTGCACCACCAGCGGCAGATGGAGCTTGGCATCCTGCCAGGCTTCGCCCAGCTCGTCCGGCGTCACCGCTACCGGGGAAAATGCGCTGGCCGCCTTCGACTGGAAGAAGCCGAAGCCTTTGGCCAACTCGGCTGGAATCAGATTGCGCAGCGACACGTCATTGACCAGCAGCACCAGACGGATCGCCTGCGCGCACTCGGCCGCGCCGGCACCCATCGGCAGGTCGCCGCTAATCACAGCAACCTCGGCTTCCAGATCGATGCCCCAGTCTTCGGACAGTGCATGGATCGGGTCGCGCGGGCCGATGAAGGAATCCGATCCGCCTTGATACATCAGCGGATCGGTCCAGAACGAAGCCGGCAGCTCGACACCACGTGCGCGGCGCACCAGTTCGACGTGGTTGATGTAAGCGGAGCCATCGGCCCACTGGTAAGCGCGTGGCAACGGCGAATGGCACAGCGTTTGGTCGAACGGCTGGGCGCTGGCGGCTGCGCCGCTATTCAGCGCCGCATAGACTTCGGCCAGTTGCGGCGCGATGCGGTCCCAGGCATCCAGCGCTGCCTGCAAGGTGGCGGCAATGGCGGGCACGGTCTGATACAGGCTCAGGTCGCGGCTGACGACTGCCAGCGTGCCATCGCGGCCGCCGGTTTTCAGGGTGGCTAGTTTCATTGTGCTCTCTCTTCTGGTTGATCCGGTGTTCTCGGCAGAGTGCGATGGGCGCACCCTGCGTGCCTGATTACTTGGCGCTGACCTCGTGCATGACTTCCTGGTACAAATTCGCGCCGACGTCGCCGGCAAACATTTTCCATACCGGCTGCACCTTTTCGCGCATGCGTGCATGTTCGGCAGCCGAGACTTGATTCACAATCAAACCCTTGGCCGCCATGCTCGTCTGCGCCGACTGGGCCTGGTCACGCGCCACCTTGCGCTGGAACCCGCGCGCTTCGATGGCTGCGTCCTTCAGTATCTTGCGGTCACCCTCCGACAGCTTGTCCCAGAATTTTTTCGATACCAGCGGTAGGAACGCACCATAGGTATGCTTGGTCAGCGACAGATACTTCTGCACTTCATTGAGCTTGAGCGCGGCAATCACCGCGGTCGGCGTGCCCTGGCCGTCCACTGTGCGGGTTTCCAGCGCGGTGTACAGTTCCGGCACCGCCAGCGGCACCGGATTAGCGCCCAGCGCCTTCAGCGTTTCTTGCGAGATACGCGCCTGGATCGCCCGGAATTTCAGGCCCTCAAAATCCTCGACCCGGGTGATCGGGTGCTTACTGTTGGTGGCGTTAAAGAACCCGTTTTCCCAATACGCCAATCCGATTAACCCCTTGGCAGGCAGCAGCTCAAGCAGCTTCTGGCCGACAGGGCCGTCCAGTACGCGATCCGCCTGCTGTTCGTCACTAAATAAAAACGGGTAGTCGAGGATTTCGTATTCCTTGATCATGCCGGTCAGCGTCGTGGTTTGCGGCACCGTGAACTCGATGGTGCCGCCCTGCAGCGCCGAAGTCACCTGAACGTCGTTGCCCAGCGCGCCGTTGTAATACGGCTTGATCTTGATCTGGCCCTTACTCTTGGCATCGACCAGTTCGGCGAATTTGGCTACGCCTTGGCCCTGATGGGATTTTTCCGGCAGGGTCACTGCAAATTTGGCAGTGACCTGCGCCAGAGCCGACCCCGAAAGCGTAGCAGCGATGATCACTGCCATCAGTTTGTGTAGCGTTTTCATGTAGCGTTTCTCCTTGTGATTGTCATTTGAATTATCTCCACCAGCCTGCCGGCACCATGACCAGTGCCGGAAACAGCACCAGCGCCACCAGTACTACCATTTCCGCAAGCAGGAACGGGATAATCCCCCGCGCCGCCTGCGCCATCGTTACCTTGCCGATCGAACTGACCACGTTGAGCACCACGCCAACCGGCGGCGTGATCATGCCGATCGCGCAGTTCATGATGAAAATTACGCCGAAATACACCGGGTCGATGCCGGCCTGTTGTGCGATCGGCAAAAACACCGGCGTGAAAATCAGCACGATCGGGATGAAGTCGAGCACCATCCCGGCGAAGAACACCACCAGCATCATCGCGATCGTCAGCAGTTGCGGGTTGCCGTTAAACACCTGCAGCCAGCCGCCGACTTGGCCGGGAATATCGGCGATAGTGATCATGTACGAAGCGACCATCGCCAGCGCCGCCAGCAGCAGCACCACCGCACTGGTGCGGGCGGCGATCAGCAGGCATTGATAGATCGAGGCCGCAGTCAGCTCGCGATAAATCACCGCGCCGACGAACAACGCATAGCTCGCCGCCACCACGGCGGCTTCGGTCGGCGTAAAAATGCCGAATTTCAGACCGCCAATAATGATCACAGGCAACAGCAGCGCCCAGAAGCCCTTGCCCACCAACACCGCGCGTTGCGCCGCGGTTTTCTTCGGAGCGAGCGCCGTTTCGGCTTTGCGCGACACCAGCCACCAGGCGAGAATCAGCGCCCCGCCCATCATTACCCCCGGCATGATGCCGGCGAGGAACAGGCGTGTAATCGAGATGTTGGCGACCACGCCGAACAACAGGAACCCGATCGATGGCGGAATCACCGGCGCGATGATGCCGCCGGCTGCCATCAGGCCGCAGGAGCGTGCCGGGTCGTACCCGGCCTGGCGCATCATCGGCACCAGGATCGCCGCCAGCGCAGCGGTATCGGCCACTGCCGAGCCAGACAGGCTGGCCAGCAGCAGCGCGGCGAAAATCGCGACATAACCGAGCCCGCCGCGCAGGTGGCCGACAAAGGCGCCGGCCAGTTCGACAATGCGCTTGGACAGGCCGCCGGCATTCATGAATTCGCCGGCAAGAATGAAGAACGGCACCGCCATCAGCACGAAGTTGTCGGCGCCACCAATCGCGTTTTGCACCACGATCTGCGCATCGAACTGACCCATCTGCAGCATGATGCCGACGCCGGCAAACAAGAGTGCAAAGGCAATCGGCATGCCGATTGCGATCAGCAGCAGCAAGGTGCCGAGAAAGATTGCTGCGCTCATTCGGATTTTCCCTGGTCTTTGTCGATCGATACTTGCTGCATTTTCTCTTCGATCCGGGCGCTCATATCCTGGGTCAGGATTAATTCCGCATCGGTGTGCTGTTCCAGCAGCGCGCTCCAGATGTTGTAAGCAATGGTGAGCATCATGCCGACTCCGAACACAATCGCCACTGCGTACAACCACGCATACGAAATGCCGAGCACCGGATAACTGTTGTCAAGATTAATCACGGTCTGCTGCCAGCCGCCAATAATGAAGATGACGCAGGCAACCAGCATCAGCGTACCGCTGGCCACGATCAGGATTTTTTTGCCTGCAGTCGGCAGGCTTCCCACCAGCGAATCAAAGCCGATATGCGCGTGCTGCGCCGACGCCAGGATCGCGCCCAGAAAAATCAGCCAGACGAACAACAGGCGCGCCAACTCTTCCGAGAAGGCTATCCCGGAATCGAATGCGTAGCGCAGCACCACATTGCTGAACACCAGAAGTGCCATGACCGCCAGGCTGGCGACGATCACCATTTCCAGCGCATGGGTGAGTCCGTGCTTAATGCGAGTAAACATGCCTGCTGTCCCCTTATTTGAATTCGCTGCCGAAGACGGCGCCTCAGTGCCGCCCCCGCCTGTTACTTACGCTCGGCGCTGTATGTGCCGTCGTGCATCCAGGCCGCGTGCTTGGGCGCTTTCTTGGTGCGCGCCCATTCCTCGATCATCTCCCATTTGACATCGTCGAGTTTTTGCATCATTTCCGGCGTACCTGTATTGACCGCGAGCTCCATGCGGTGGCCGCTGGGATCGAAAAAATAAATCGACTTGAAGATTGTGTGATCGGTCGGTCCGATCACTTCGATGCCGTCCGCTTCCAGACGCTGCTTAGCTTCGAGCATTTCTTCGATCGATCCGACTTCCATCGCCAGATGCTGGGTCCACGTTGGCGTGTTACGGTCGCGATCCATCGGTGCCTGGGTCGGCAACTCGAAAAAGGCCAGAACATTGCCGCCGCCCGCATCTAGAAAAATATGCATGTAAGGATCAGGCGCCTTGGTCGAAGGAACCTCGTCCTCGGCAATAGCCAGTACCAAATCCATGTTCAGATATTTGCCGTACCACTCGACCGTTTGTTTTGCATCGATGCAGCGATACGCTACATGGTGAATTTTCTTGATCTTCATTTACGTCTCCAATAATGTTGTGGTTGATAACTGACTCGATTGTCTTTGACTGTTTACCAGCAGCACAATATTTACAAAGCCACTGATCACGACTTCCTGCATACATTAAAGTCGAAATTAAACTATCATTCCAACGATATTTTCAAATGAATTTATAAGACAAGCTTATGAATGTAACCCTGCGCCAGTTGCGCGCCTTCGTCGCCCTGGCACGGATCGGCAGCTTTACCCATGCAGCGGAGTCCATGCATATCACGCAATCCGCACTGAGCGGGCTTATCAGGGAGTTGGAATTGGCCCTGGGCGTGCAGCTGGTCGACCGCAGCACGCGCAAGATCCAATTGTCTGAGGTCGGACGCGAGTTTTATCCGCTCATCAAGAAGATCGTCCAGGATCTGGACGGGGCGCTGGGCGACATCAACAATCTGAAGGCGCTGAAGAAGGGTGTGGTGCGGATAGCGGCGCCACAACTGATGTCCTGCACGCTGCTGCCCGAGGTTATCGCTGCCTACCGGGCAGAGCATCCGGAGGTGCAGATACGCCTGACTGATTGCGCTGTTGAAACTGTCTCGGCGCGTGTATTGAGCGGAGAAGTCGATTTCGGGATCGGCCCCGAGCGCGAGCCGACGCCGGAAATCACTTCCAGCACCCTGTTTGAAATGCCTTTCGTGCTGGTCTTTCCGAAAAATCATCCTCTGGAACAGCAACAGCGGATCAGCTGGGCCGATGCGGTGCGCTTTCCGTTCATCACCTTGCAGGGGCAGTTTGCCGAGCGGCTCACGCTCGATCTGCATGCGTCGTTGCGCGACCTGACCCTGAACCCGAGCAATGAAGTGACCTTCATGACCACTGCGCTGAGCATGGTCAGTGCCAACCTCGGTATCACCGCCTGCCTGCCCTACGCCGGATCGCTGGTGAAACTATACCAACTGCAGATGCGCCTGCTGCACGATCCTGGACTGACGCGCAAGTTTCTGGTTTTCACCAGGAACGGCAGATCGCTGTCGCCTGCCGCGCAAAGCGTGATGGAATTCCTGTTCGGTTTTGTCGCGGAACATGCGTGGAACACCAGCGTGGATTCCGCTGCGCCCGATTTGCGATAAATCCGGCCGGCTGCGTGCTATGCTCATCCCCCCTGAACACTCAATCCCTGATTACCGTTGATGACTACCCCGACTACACCCCCGGCTTCCCCCTTAAGTCCAGCCCATGCCGCCCGCATCCTGCTCAAGCAATTTCAGGAGAAATTCCCGGCTTTCCGCGAGTACATGCCATTGGCAATCGGTATCGATAAGCAATTGATGGTGCAGTTTCCCGAGATTAGCCGAAAGGTTTTGCGCATCGCGCTGGGAATCCATACCAACTCGCTGCGCTATCTGAAGGTGATGGAAAAAGCGACGGACAGGTTTGACCTTGATGGCAATGCTGCCGCCGCAGTCACCGATGAACATCGCGCCCACGCATCCGAAATCCTGCGCGAGCGCTTCAAAAAAGTTGCCGAGCAGCGCAAGGCAGTGCGCGAGGCCGAAAAAGCAGAGCGTGAGGCTGAAGAATCCGCGCGCCGGCACACCGAGAAGCTAAGCCAACTCACAGAGAAATTCTCACGCAGCGGCAGCTGACGGCTGCCGGAGAAATCAGGCAGCTTTTACAACCTGGCATTGCAACCAGGAGCCCATACAGCTGTCACACCGGGCCTGGTCGGATCTGGATTGATGGCGTCCGGGCGCTACAGCGCAATCGGACTTAACATGATTCGAATGCTGAAAATCAACTGCAAAATAGATCAGCACCAAAATCCGGGATTCGGATAAAATTGCTTTTTTGCAAAATTTACATGACTCAGGGCAACGATTTCATAAAGCGCATTGACAACGATCGCAGACAGTACCGATTGCGTGGCTCAGTCTGAAGCAATCTCCAGAATCCTGCTGTGACACACCTGCGCCCACACAACGGACCAGTCCGCTCTATGCCGATACGCTCTAGGAGCTGAGGATGAAAACCCTCCTGCAACACATGACGTCAATCACACGGCAGCGCGACCATGCGTTACTGGACGCAGCGCTGATCTCGGCGCTGACGGATTTGACTGCGGCCAGCCAGGTGCGCAAACTGGAAGTGCTGCGAGTACGCGATGCGTTACGCCTCCAGTTCAAATCCTGCGAAGAAGCCAATAATGTGCATTGCTGCGAAGATTCGATTGCGCTCGACCCGGAACTGGCGGCAGCGGCAGAAAAACATCAAGCCAGCGCCCAAAAAATAATGCCGAACGGCGATCGCCTGTTGTGGCTGCTCATTTGGCAGGATGACCACTTCATCGCCTGCCTGGAACTCTTGAATCCCGCCAAATTCGACCACAGCACGACGGAATTGGTACTGGCGATCGTCGCCATTTATGCCAACCATCGCAGCCTGCTCGATTACAGCCAGCGCGACTCGCTGACCGACCTGCTCAATCGCAAGACCTTTGACGAGAATTTTTCGAAAATATTGCGCTCGCTGGCACAGTACGATACCCCTGCCGAAAAACAGCAAGAAGAGCGCAGGCACCGCGACGCCAACCAGAACCAGTGGCTGGCGGTAATCGACATCGATCATTTCAAGCGCGTCAACGACGAATTCGGCCACCTGTATGGCGACGAGGTGCTGCTGCTTTTGGCCAATCTGATCCGCACCTCGTTCCGGCCGCATGACGGCCTGTTCCGCTTCGGCGGCGAAGAATTCGTGATTTTATTGCGGGCCGCAGCGCTGGAAGATGCGCAACGCATTTTCGAGCGTTTTCGCAGCAACGTCGAACAACACCATTTTCCGCAAGTCGGCCAGGTCACCGTCAGCATCGGTTTTACCCGCATCGGCTTGAATGCGACCCCGGTGGTCGTGCTCGGACATGCGGACCAGGCGCTCTACCATGCGAAAACCCACGGCAGGAACCAGGTCTGCTATTACGAGACGCTGGTGGCAGAAGGCCAACTGAAGTCCGAGACCGCCAACGACATGGTCGAATTCTTTTGACGCAGCACGTTACTGTTTTGCCTGCTAGATAAATATACTGTTTGAATTCCCTCTCCCCAGCTCTACCGCAAGCGGGAGAGGGGCCGGGAGAGAGGGTGGCAGCTATCCATAACAGGCTGAATAGTCATTCGCGAATGAAAATAATTACTTGATTAGCTACCAACCTCAGACTAAGAGCGGAATTCACAATATTGTCATTCCCGCGAAGGCGGGAAACCCTACATCGCACGCTGAATCACCGGTGTATGGATCCCCGCTTTCGCGGGGACGACGGGTTTTTTTGAACGTGTAACGCTGTTTCTGAGGTCTGTAGCTAATCAGGAATACATACGGAGTATCGCGATAAAATGCACTATTTCCGCATGTTTTACATGCAGCGCCTAAAATACACATACCCAGTATATATACTGCAAAACTGGCGTCCAGCCAACTAGTGCACGGCCCGCTTCAGGGTCGCCATCATCACGCCCACTACCAGCAGCAGACTGCCCGATAACCGGTTGCTGTTGCGCACGAAGCTTGCGTTGGCGCTGAAGCGCTGCGCCTTGCTGCCGAGCCATGCGTACATGCCGTAAGCAAAGCCGTCCAGCGCCAGGCAGGTAGCGCCGAACACCAGCAACTGCAGACCGAGCGGCTTGGCCGGATTGATGAATTGCGGCAGCAGCGCGACAAAGTACAACAATGCCTTCGGGTTCGACAATTCCACCACCAGCGCCTGCCAGAATGCGCGCGGTCCATGCACTGCATGGGCGCACTCGGCTGTCACCGTCAACGCGCTGGATTTGCTGCGCAGCGCGGCAATCCCCAGATAAAACAGATAGGCCACACCGATCCACTTGATGATCGAAAACAGCGTGCTGCTGGCCATGATCAGCGCCGCAATGCCGGTTGCCGACAGCGCGAAATACGCGGCGTTGCCCAGCGCGATGCCGGCAATCGCCCAGTAGGAACGGCGAAACCCGTTCGAAATCCCCTGTGCCACCACCAGCAGCGCGGCCGGCCCCGGCGTCAGGCACACCACCAGCGTGGTGACGGCAAAAATGGTGTAGGTTTCCCAGTTCATACGGTGTCCTTGTGACGGGATTTAAGTGGAAGTTATCAGGAAGTGATTGTAGGCCACTGAATTGACGATTTAAATAGACAATCAAAGGCGAATTGGCTAAATTACGTTTGATTTCATTGAAATTTCAAGGGTTTTTCATGGAAATAGAATTCGACGCGATGGATGTGAAAATCCTCGACATCTTGCAGGCCGATGCCCGCACCAGCCTGACCGAAATCGGCCGCCGGGTTCACATGAGCCAGCCGGCGGTAGCCGAGCGCGTCAAGCGCATGGAAAACGCCGGCGTCATCAGCGGCTATCATGCCAAACTCAATCCGGCCGCGCTCGGCTACCGCATCATTGCCTTCATCCGCGTCGCCAACCGCAGCCTCGACACGCCGGTCGCGACAGTCGCGGCCCAGCTGCCCGAAGTCGTCGAATGCCACTCGATCACCGGTGACGACTGCAGCATTGTCAAGGTGGTTGCCAAATCGGTGCTCGAACTGGAGGCAGTGATCGTGAAACTGAGCCGCTGCGGTGTCACCTCGACCTCGCTGATACTGTCGTCCAGCATCGAGCGCAAGGCGCTCAAGCCTTCCCACTAAGCGGCACCGGCCTTATGGAACTGCGCCAACTGCGTTACTTCGTCGCCATCGTCGATCACGGCTCGCTGTCGCGCGCCGCGCGCGTGCTGCACATCGCCCAGCCGGCGCTGACCCAGCAACTGCGGCAACTGGAACAGGAACTGGGCGCGCAACTGTTGCACCGCTCCGCCCAAGGCGTGCTGTCGACCGATGCCGGCACGCTGTTTTATGAACATGCGCAAGCGATCCTGAAGCAGGTCGGCGACGCCAAATCGGCGGTCACACAATCGCTGCACACGCCCACCGGCACCGTCGCACTCGGCCTGCCACAAAGCATTTCCGGCGCGCTGGCGCTGCCGCTGCTGATCGCGGTGCGCGAAACCTATCCCGACATCACGCTGCAGCTGACCGAGGAATTGTCCGGCAGCCTGATCGAACAGCTGAAATCCGGCCGCATCAACCTGGCGGTACTGTTCGACGACGGCCAGCTGAACGCGTTTACCAGCACTCCGCTGGTCGAGGAAGACATGATGTTCATCACCCACAGCGGATCGCGCTTCGCGGTGCGCGGCGCGTCGATCGCGCTGGCCGACGCGGTCAAGCTGCCGCTGATACTGCCCGGCCTGCAGCACGGCGTGCGGCCGCGCATCGAACACATCGCGCGCAGTGCCGGGCTGTCGATCGAGAATGTGATCGACATCAATTCAATCGCGATTCTGAAATCCGCATTGATGGCGGATCTGGGTGCGACCATCCTGCCGGTGGCGCCGGTGCTATCCGAAATCGAGCGCGGCGACATGCTGGCAATGCCGCTTAGCGGCGCACAGATTTCGCGCACCGTGGCACTGTGCGCGTCCAAGAATATTCCGCTCACCAATGCCGCTGCGGCAGTCGCGCGGCTGGTGCTGGAAGTGACACAAACGCTGTGCGACAGCGGCCGCTGGCTCGGCGCCCATGCGCTGCAGCAGGATAAATAATCCTGGAGTATATTGAAAATTTTGCGGTTTCCCGCATGATTTAATTGGATAGATTGAAAATACAGCACCTGGTATATTATTACCGGCAACCCAGCCTGGCACTGCAATAGAGCGTCAGACCGACGTATCCAGATCCAGCGGAGTTGCGCTGTGCTGTGCCAGCAGGAGCGAAAAATCGGCGGCCGGGATCGGCCGGCTGAACAGATAGCCCTGCATGCTGTGGCAGCCGTTGTCGATCAAAAAGCGCTGTTGTTCAGCGGTTTCCACCCCTTCCGCCACCACATGCAAGTGCATGCTGCTGCCCAGCATAATGATGGCGCGGACAATCGCCGCACCATTGTCATCGGCGCCGATATCGGCGGTAAACGACTGGTCGATCTTCAGCTTGTCGATCGGGAAACGCTTGAGCTGCGCCAGGCTGGAGTAGCCGGTGCCGAAGTCGTCGATCGAGAATTTCACCCCGATCGCGCGCAACTCCTGCATGGTGCCGATCACGCGCTCCGGGC
>JBDSCZ010000187.1:0-1790 GCA_039920865.1 Burkholderiaceae bacterium | reverse complement strand
CGGCAGGTGGTCGACGCCGGGCAACATCAAGGACGAAAACATCTTGCGGTTGCCGACCATGCCGCCGACCGAAATGCCGCCGAAGCCGACGCCGTGATAGCCGCGCTCGCGGCCGATGAAACGGGTACGGCTGGCTTCGCCGCGGCTGCGATGGTAGGCCAGCGCAATCTTCATCGCGGTATCGACCGCTTCCGAGCCGGAGTTGGTGAAGAACACGCGGTTCAGGTCTTCCGGCGCCATCTCCGCGATCCGGTTGGCCAGCTTGTGCGCCCACGGGTTGGCAAGCTGGAACGGCGGGCTGAAATCCATCGTGTCGGCCTGATTGCGCAGGGTTTCGCTGATTTTTGGGTGGCCGTGGCCGAGGCCGGTGGTCCACAGCGCGGACAGGCAATCGAACACGCGGCGGCCGTCCGACAGCGTGAAATACGCGCCCTTGGCCGAGCTCACCATTTTCGGGTGTTGCTGGAAATAACGGTTGGCCGTAAACGGCATCCAGTAATGATCCGTGGCAACATCAGTCAGCGGTGCGGTCGTTGGCGAAATCGTCGTCGGAAAATCGGGTGTGCGCATCGCAGTGTCTCCATTGAGTAGTTATGATCGTACTGTATGCCAGCTCGAATAAATTATATATATACAGTTGCGCCGATTGCCTCTATAACTGTACCTATCGTCAGCTAAATACAATCGCCATGAATTGTCGTGAAATAACATGATCGCGCTCGACCGCAGCGCTGCCACGCCGCTGTTTCACCAGCTCACCGATGCGTTGCGGGGCGATATCGATCAAGGCAAATTGGCGCTCGGCAGCCGGGTGCCGTCGGTGCGCCTGATGGCCAAGCAGTGCGGCATCAGCCTGATCACGGTGGTCAATGCCTACAACCGGCTGGTGGCACAAGGCTATCTGCAGCCGCGCCGCGCCAGCGGTTATTACGTCAGCCAGCCGTCGCGCAACCTGCCGCCGCCAGCCTTCAACACGTCGATGGCCGGGCTTGCGGTCGATTCGGAATGGCTGGTCAGCCATGTGTTTGCCGATGCCAGATCGCGCTTGATGCCGGGCTGCGGCTGGCTGCCGGAAGACTGGCTGGAAGGCGAGCAGATCCGCCATGCCTTGAGCACGCTGGCGCGCAAAAGCGCCGGTTCTATGGTGCGCTACGGCAATCCTTACGGCTACCAGCCGCTGCGCAAGGCCTTGCAACTGGCTTTGCAAGCGCGCGCGATCGAGGTCGATACCGAGCAGATCATCCTGACCCAAGGTGCCAGCCAGGCGTTGAACCTGTGCGCGCGGCTGTTCCTGAAGCCGGGCGATACGGTGTTCGTCGATGATCCGATGTATGCGAATCTGATCGCGATGCTGCGCACCGGCGGCTACCGGGTGATCGGCGTGCCGCGCACCCGGAGCGGGCCGGACTGCGCACAGCTGGAACTGCTGGCTGCCAGCCACCGGCCGCGCGCCTTCTTCACCAATACCAGCCTTCAGAATCCGACCGGCACTTCCACCAGCATCGCCGGCGCGCACCGGATTCTGCGCGCGGCGGAAAATTTTGACTTTCGCATCGTCGAGGACGACATCTTCGCCGACCTGCAAACCGAGCGCGGCATCTCGCTGGCGGCGCTCGACCAGCTCAACCGCGTGACCTATATCGGCAGCCTGTCGAAGTCGATCTCGCCCAGCCTGCGGGTCGGCTTCATCGCCTGCGGCAGACATCTGGCGCGCGAATTTGCGCAGAAAAAGATGCTGGAAGGGCTGACCAGTTGCGAAATCAGCGAGAAACTGGCATCCATCATCCTGA
>JBDSCZ010000186.1:0-14932 GCA_039920865.1 Burkholderiaceae bacterium | reverse complement strand
TCGGATGATTGATTGTCAAGGGATGTAAAGTACTTCTGTCGATAGGGTAAAAGTGGTGTTGGCGTTTTATGCAATCCAGCCCGGGATGATTTTAACAGCGCTGGCCGGCGGCTCTTGCGTGCTCCCTCTCTCCCACACACGGGAGAAAGTTGGGGAGAGAAAATCCCAGCAGTGAGTGGTGCGCTGCAAAATGTTTTGTTGTGACAAATTTCTGCCAGCCGCGTTATGCTGAAGCTGAATTTTCCTGGAGCTTTTATGGATCGTTATGAATAGTGTTACGGATCGTGCTAAGCCCCACCCGCTCGTCATCGTTCCTGCTTGCACCCTGCAGCAAGGCGCTCATCCGTACTATGTCGCGCAAACGAAATATGTCGATGCGGTATTGACCGGCGCTGCTTGCCTGCCTTTGATTTTGCCTGCCTTGGGCGCGCGGATTGACTGGGATACGCTGTTGTCTGCGGTCGATGGCGTGATGCTGACCGGATCGCCTTCGAATGTGCATCCCAGTCATTTCGGCCAGATAGTCTTTGATCCTGCATTGCCGCTCGATCCGGCGCGGGACGCGACCAGTCTGCCCTTGATTCGTGCGGCGCTGGAGCGCGGGTTGCCGTTGTTTGCGATCTGTCGCGGCATGCAGGAAGTGAATGTCGCGCTTGGCGGCACCTTGCATCAGGCGCTGCACGAAAACGCCGGCTTCAGCGATCATCGCGAAGACAAGACGCTGTCGAACGAAGCGCAATACGGAGCGGCGCATGCGGTTACGCTGATGCCGGGCGGTGTGATGGCGCGGGTGCTGGATGGCGCGGCGCAGATTTCAGTCAATTCCCTGCATGGGCAGGGGATAGACCGCCTGGCGCCAGGATTGCGGGTCGAGGCGGTTGCGGATGATGGTCTGGTCGAGGCGTACAGTATTGACAACGCTCCCGGCTTTACTCTGGCAGTGCAGTGGCATCCAGAGTGGCGGCTGGTTGACAATCCGGTTTCAATGAAATTGTACGCGGCGTTCGGTGCAGCGTGCCGACGATACCAGTCACAGAAAAAAGAAGGCGCACATGTTGATCTATGAAAAGTGGGCGCGGCGTGTACCGTAGCGGATGTTTTAATGATGCGCCGATAACGCTAGATTGCAGTGCAGGCAGCAAGGCAAGCGTCCCGGTGCGGCCTTGCGGGACTATAAAAAACTATAGAGGAAGCTATGTCGATACGTGAAAATTTTACTTATACGGATATGGATTTGTGGCTCAACGAAAAACGGGTTACGGAAATTGAATGTCTGGTGCCGGATCTGACCGGCGTGGCCCGTGGCAAGATTTTGCCGCGTGGCAAATTTACGCAGGAACGCGGCATGCGCATCCCCGAAGCGGTGTTGGGGATGACAGTGACCGGCAATTATCCGGTTGACGATGGTCCGTACGATCGCGCCATTTCATCGACCGACCGCGACATGATTCTGAAGGCCGATCCAACCACCATCACGATGGTGCCGTGGGCGGTTGACCCGACCGCGCAGGTGATTCACGACTGTTTCTTTGCCGACGGCATGCTGGTTGATTTTGCGCCGCGTTCGGTGCTGCGCCGGGTCCTGAAATTGTATGAGGAAAAAGGCTGGAGACCGGTAGTCGCGCCTGAGCTGGAGTTCTATCTGACCGCCAAGAATACCGATCCCGATTTGCCGTTGAAGCCGCCGGTCGGTCGCAGCGGCCGCGCCGAAACCAGCCGTCAGGTATACAGCATCGACGCCGTCAACGAGTTTGATCCCTTGTTCGAAGACATTTACGATTATTGCGAATTGATGAATCTGGATGTCGATACGCTGATTCACGAGATCGGTGCCGGCCAGATGGAAATCAACTTCCTGCACGGCGACCCGATGGGACTGGCTGACAAGGTGTTCTTCTTCAAGCGCACCCTGCGCGAAGCGGCGCTCAAGCATGACATGTACGCCACCTTCATGGCCAAGCCGATGACCAACGAGCCGGGTTCGGCGATGCACGTGCATCAGAGTGTGGTGGATGCCACGACCGGCCTGAATATTTTCAGCAAGGAAGATGGTTCGGCGTCCGAGATGTTCTCGCATTACATCGGCGGCCTGCAGCGCTATATGCCGTCGGCAATGGCGATCGTCGCCCCGTATGTTAATTCCTATCGACGCATCGTGCGTCATACCGCCGCCCCGATCAATATCCAGTGGGGGCTGGATAACCGTACCGTCGGTTTCCGCGTGCCGGAATCCGGTGCGCAGGATCGCCGGGTCGAGAACCGGATCATCGGTGCCGATGCCAATCCTTATCTGGCTCTGGCGGTGACGCTGGCATGTGGCTATCTGGGCATGACCGAACAGCTGGAACCAACCCCGATCACGGTCGGCAGCGCGTATGACCTCAAGTTCGAATTGCCGCAAGGCTTGCCGGAGGCACTGCAGGCGCTGCGTGCGGAAGCCAAGTTGCGCAGCGTGCTGGGCGAGCGCTTCATCGACGTCTATTCCGCCATCAAGGATCTTGAACATGCGGAATTCATGCGCGTGATCAGCCCATGGGAACGTGAACATCTGTTGCTGCACGTTTAATCAGGATTGAATTGCGCCCCTCTCCCGCAAGCGAAAAAAGGGAGGGGGAGGCGATATTGTGCCCGCGCGGAATCCATATCCCCGGGCAGCGCCCACCCAACAAAATTTCAGGTGAATCATGAAAACAAACGAACTCGCCCCAACCGCCATCGTCGCTGCTGCGGCAGCAAAGCAGCAAGTCAAATACGATACCAAAGCGATCCAGCAGATGGATTCCGCCCACTATCTGCACCCATTTACCGATTTCAAGGATCTGGCCAGCCAAGGCGCCCGCGTGATGGTCAAGGGTGAGGGCATCTACCTCTGGGACTCCGAAGGCAAGCGCAGCCTGGACGGCATGTCCGGCCTGTGGTGCGTCAATGTCGGCTATGGCCGCAAACGCATTTCGGATGCGGTCTACACCCAGATGCAGCAACTGCCGTTCTATAACAGCTTCTTCAATACCACCAACGTTCCGGCGGCCGAGTTGAGCAGGACGCTGGTTGAAATCTCGCCGTCCCAGTTCAATCATGTCTTTTTCACCAACTCCGGTTCGGAAGGCAATGACACCATCGTGCGCATGGTGCGCCGCTACTGGGACTTGATGGGATACAAGGACCGTCATGTGATCATCAGCCGCGATAACGCGTATCACGGCAGCACCATGGCCGGCGCCTCGCTGGGCGGCATGTCCGGCATGCACGAGCAGGGCGGTTTGCCTATCCCCGGTATCGTCCATATCGGCCAGCCATATTATCTGGAGGGTGGCAAGGGCATGACGCAGGAAGAGTTCGGCCTGAAAGCTGCTTCCTGGCTGGAAGACAAGATTGTTGAGGTCGGCGCCGACAAGGTGGCGGCTTTTATCGGCGAGCCGGTGCAGGGCGCCGGCGGCGTCATCATCCCGCCATCGACTTACTGGCCGGAGATCCAGAGCATCTGCGACAAATACGACGTCTTGCTGATCGCTGACGAAGTCATTTGCGGTTTTGGCCGCCTGGGCTACTGGTTCGGATCGGAAATGTTCGGCATCAAGCCGGACTTGATGACTTTCGCCAAGGGCGTGACCTCCGGTTATATCCCGCTGGGCGGCGTACTGGTGGGCGACCGTGTGGCCAATGTTCTGATCGAAAAAGGCGGCGATTTCAATCATGGCTTCACCTATTCAGGCCATCCGGTCGCCTGCGCCGCCGCGCTGGAAAACATCCGCATCATTCGCGAAGAAAAACTGGTCGAAAAAGTTCGTGAAGATACCGGCCCTTATCTGAAGCAGCAATTCGAGGCGTTGTCAGATCATCCGCTGGTAGGCATGGCCGAGACTTGCGGTTTCGTCGCCGGACTGGTGCTGGTCAAGGAAAAAGGCGAAACCATTTTCGATGCGCTCCCTTTCCCCGAAGAAGTCGGCGTCGCCATGATTTGCCGCGGCCACATGTTCAACAACGGCATGATCATGCGTGCGGTCGGGGACCGGATGATCATTGCGCCACCGCTGGTGATGACGCGGGTACAGATCGACGAAATGGTCGGGTTGATCCGGTTCTGTCTGGACCAGACCTTAGCTGATTTGAAAGCCCGTGGCGCGCTTTGAGATACCGTTCGCTTTTGCCGGAAAAAATATTTTCTGGCATAAAAATTGATAGCATCGATCGTGTTACACCGTAAATAGAAGCAGATGGCCCCGACAGGGGCTGCGATACGCCAGGATCCACAGAAAGCATGCATTTTTCATTCACATGGGGGAGACGTTATGGAAAACACAGAAAAACGACGCTTAAGTACAAGTACGCGAATCGGACACGGTTGCATAAAAGCGGCCGGCATGACGGCCTTGGCGACGGCGGCACTGGCAGCCTTGCCGGTTATGGCAGCGGAAGAGAAAATCCTCAATATCTATAACTGGTCGGATTACATCGCCGATGACACGATCAAGAACTTCGAAAAAGAGACCGGCATCAAGGTTCATTACGATAATTACGACAACAATGAAGCATTGCACGCCAAGCTGGTTGCAGGCAAGACTGGCTACGATATCGTCGTACCGTCGTCGAACTGGGCCAAGTTGCAAATTGAAGCCGGGCTGCTACAAAAGATCGACAAGAGCAAGCTCCCTAATCTGGCCAATATCGACCCCGTTTTGCAACAGCAACTCGCCAAGGTCGATCCGAATAACGATCATCTGGCAATCTGGGCCTGGGGTTTTGTGACGCTTGGCGTCAATGTGGACAAGGTTAAAAAAGCGTTGGGCGATCTGCCGATGCCGGAAAATGCGTGGGATCTGCTGTATGACACCAAGTATGTTTCCAAACTGAAATCCTGTGGCGTATCGGTCTTTGATTCTGCCTCGGAAGTTATTCCGCCAACCCTGCATTATCTGGGCAAGCCCGCCTACTCGAAAGACCCTGCCGATTATGCAGAAGCGGGCAAATTGCTGAAAAAAATCCGCCCCTACATCACCTTGTTCAGCTCTTCAGGTTATATCAACGACTTGACCAACGGCTCGATATGCCTGGTGATGGGATATTCGGGTGACATCAATATCGCAAGGCAGCGTGCGATCGATGCCAAGAAAGGCGAAAAGATCGAAGCCTTGATTCCGAAAACCGGCAGCATCCTGTTCATCGATTCCATGGCGATTCCGAAAGATGCCAAGCACGTCGAGAACGCACACAAATTTATGAATTATGCGATGCGACCGGAGGTTGCCGCCGCATTGACCAACAAGCTGTCATTCGCCAATCCGAATCTGGCCAGCCTGAAATTTGTCAAAAAAGAAGTGGCCGATAACAAGACGGTATTCCTGCCTGCGGATGATTTGAAAAAAATGATTGCACCGGATGCGCTCAGCAATGATATCCGCCGGATAAGCACACGCACATTCACGCAATTCAAGTCAGGCCGTTAAGCGTTGAGGGCATTGCGTGCTTAGGCAGCCTTCCTGCAACGTTTCGGCTGCCTGTCTTCCTGTAATCGGCGTACCCCTCTCCTTCAAGGGAGGCGGTATGGCTGACGGCCTCGATAATGCATTATTTCATGGCTCTTAGTTTCTTATGATGATTGAAGCGACAAGCAAAAGTGCGGTTTCACCCGCAGCTGATGGGCAGCCTTTCTTGCTGATTCAGGACCTGGTCAAGGAGTTCGACGGTGCACGCGCAGTCGACAATGTTTCAGTAACAATCAACAAGGGCGAAATTTTTGCATTGCTGGGTAGTTCCGGCTGCGGCAAATCGACCTTGCTGCGCATGCTGGGCGGTTTCGAGGCGCCCACTTCGGGCAGTATTTTTCTGGGCGGCATCGATCTGGTGCCGGTCCCGCCATACCAGCGCCCGATCAACATGATGTTCCAGTCGTATGCCTTGTTTCCGCACTTGAGCGTGTGGGATAACGTCGCCTTCGGCCTGCGTCGCGATCGCATGCCGAAACATCAGATGGTCGAGCAGGTCGACAAAATGTTGAATCTGGTGCAGCTCAAGGATTACGCCAGACGCAAGCCGCACCAGTTGTCCGGCGGCCAGCAGCAGCGGGTGGCGCTGGCGCGCAGCCTGGCCAAACGGCCGCAACTGTTGCTGCTGGATGAGCCGTTAGGTGCGCTGGACAAAAAGCTACGCGAACAGACCCAGCTGGAATTGGTGAACATCATCGAACAGGTCGGCGTCACCTGCGTGATGGTCACGCACGATCAGCAAGAGGCGATGACGATGGCGTCGCGCATCGCCGTCATGAGCGAAGGCAAAATCCTCCAGATCGGCAAACCCAGCGACATCTACGAAACACCGAATTGCCGCTTCGTGGCCGACTTCATAGGTAGCGTCAATTTATTCAGCGGCACGCTGGTCGAGGACGAGCCGGATCACGTCATCATCGAGTCGCCCGAGTGCCGGCATTACATCGGCCACGGTATCAGCGGTATTGTCGGAATGGCGATTTCGGTCGGGATACGTCCGGAAAAAATTACCATCAGCCCGACCGTGCCGCCTGGCGACCCGGCAGTACAGATCAATTGGGTGCGCGGCGAACTGGTCGACTGGGCCTATTTGGGCAGCACCACCGTGTATCACCTGAAACTGGCCAGCGGCGTGCGGCTCAAAGCCGAGGTCGCCAATCGCCAGCGCCACGCCGAGTACCAGCCGCAATTTCGGGATATGGTGTATGCCAGCTGGGACCAGGACGACATCATCGTGCTGCCCTATTGAGCATAGGATTCTGCGCAGAGTTACAACGCTCCTCTCTCCCACAAGTGGGAGAGAGGAGAGCTGCTCCCTCGCCCGCTTGCGGGAGAGGGCTGGGGAGAGGGGCCTTGATTAGTCGTTTAGTCGGTAGCTAGCAATCCAGGTGGCCAGTCAGTAAGCGGACTAGAAACTTATGCCTATTGAGGCAGTAGAAAAAATCATGAAAAAATCCCCGCGCTGGTTCAGCGGACGCAGCATCGTCATCGGCATTCCTTACGGATGGTTGCTGCTGGTATTTCTGGTGCCATTCCTGATCGTATTCCGTATTAGTGTGGCCGACGTCCAGAGCGCTGCCGACCCGTTCGGCAGCCTGTTTTCGTACACCGACGGCATTGCGACGCTGAAAATCAAGCTCGCCAATTATCTGTTCATTGCCCAGGACAGCCTGTACGCGCTGACCTATCTGAATTCGCTGAAATATGCCGCTGTGACCACGCTGCTATGCCTGCTGATCGGTTATCCGTTTGCCTACTTCATGGCACGCGCCCGGCCAACGCTCAGGACCACCTTGCTGATGCTGGTGATGCTGCCGTTCTGGACTTCATTCCTGCTGCGCATTTATGCGTGGAAAGGGATACTGGCCTCGAACGGGTTGATCAACAACTTGCTGCTCTGGCTGGGCTGGATCGATACGCCGCTGGCCATGTTGTATACGCCATTTTCGCTGGTAATCGGGATGGTATACGCCTACTTGCCGTTCATGATCCTGCCGCTGTATGCGAACCTGGTGAAGATGGATGTGCGCTTTCTCGAAGCTGCGGCCGACCTCGGCTCGACCCCGTGGAGCACATTCTGGCTGGTTACCGTGCCGCTGTCGAAGTCGGGCATCATCGCTGGCTCGATGCTGGTATTGATTCCCTGCGTCGGCGAATTCGTGATTCCGGAACTGTTGGGCGGGCCGGAAACCCTGATGATAGGCCGCGTTTTGTGGGACGAGTTTTTCAGCAACAACGACTGGCCGATGGCTTCTGCGGTGACCGTCATCATGATTGTGCTGATTCTGTTGCCGATGGCGATCTTCAATAAATACCAGAACAAACAGCAGGGAGGCGGCGCATGAAAAAACGTCTAAGCCGGGGTGTTAACGGTTATCGCTGGTTTGGGCGCGGCTGGCTGTCGGCCACTTACCTGTTCCTGTACATTCCAATCGTGGTTTTGATCGTGTTTTCTTTCAACAGCTCACGCCAGTCGATGGAGTGGAGCGGGTTCACCCTGCAGTGGTACGCCGGGCTGATAAACGATGCTGAAATTATTTCCGGCTTTGTGCTGTCGCTGAAGATCGCAGTGATGACCGCCTTTGCTGCGGTAATTCTCGGCACTTTTGCTGCCTTTGTGCTGAACCGCTACCGCCGGTTCGCCGGCCGCACGCTGTTTGCCAGCATGGTCAGCGCACCGCTGGTGATGCCGGAAGTCATTATCGGGCTATCGTTGCTGCTGCTGATGGTAGCTATGCAGCGCATGCTGGGTTTTCCCGAGCGCGGCATGTTTACGATCTGGATCGCGCACACCCTGCTCGGCATGGCATATGCGACCGTGGTGGTGCAGTCGCGCCTGCGCGACATGGACAAATCGCTGGAAGAAGCGGCGATGGATCTGGGCTGCAAGCCGCATCAGGTATTCTTTCTGGTGACCTTGCCCAACATCACGCCGGCCTTGATGTCGGCCTGGCTGCTGACATTTACCTTGTCGCTGGATGATGTGGTGCTGTCGGCGTTTTTGTCGGGGCCGGGTTCATCGACGATGCCGATCGTGATTTTTTCGCGCGCGCGCCTCGGGCTCGATCCGCGCGTGAATGCGATTGCCACTCTGACTATTTTGGCAGTTTCCGTCGGCGTGTTGGGGTCTAGCCTGTACCTCGCCCGTGCCGAACGGCAGCGCCAGAAACAGATTTCGGCAGCGTTACGAATTGTCCCGCAGTAGCACAGGCCTGCACTACTGCATTATCGATTGCAAACTCAAGGAGAAGATTCATGCAAAAGCAAAAAACAGATTGGCACGCGCTAGCTGCCGCGATGCAATTCGACGGTCGTGCTTTCATCAACGGCCAGCGGGTGGCGGCGCAATCGGGTGCCACCTTTGAATGCCTGTCGCCGCTGGATGGCCGCAAACTTACCGATGCAGCGCGTTGCGACGCAGCCGATATCGACGCAGCCGTGGCTGCAGCACGCGCAGCTTTTGATGATAGGCACTGGGCTGGTCTGGCACCTGGCGCGCGCAAACGCATCCTGATCAAGTTTGCCGATCTGATGCTGCAGAACCGCAATGAACTGGCGCTGCTGGAGACGCTCGACATGGGCAAGCCGATCAAGTACAGCCGCAGCGTGGACGTGCCTGCCGCCGCCAACTGCATCCGCTGGTACGGCGAAGCGGTGGACAAAATCTATGATGAAATCGCGCCTACCGCCGACACCGCACTGGCGCTGATTACGCGCGAGCCGGTCGGCGTGGTGGCTGCCATCGTGCCGTGGAATTACCCGATGCTGATGGCAGCATGGAAAATTGCACCGGCGCTGGCCGCCGGCAATAGCGTAGTTCTTAAGCCGTCTGAAAAATCGCCGCTGAGCGCGTTGCGGCTGGCTGAAATCGCGCTGGAAGCCGGTATTCCTGCCGGCGTATTCAACGTAGTGCCCGGTTACGGCCATGAAGCCGGCAGCGCGCTGGCCTTGCACATGGATGTCGATTGCATCGGATTCACCGGCTCCACCAAAGTCGGCAAGCTGATTTTGCAATACGCCGGACAATCCAATCTGAAGCGCGCCTGGACCGAGTTGGGCGGCAAATCGGCCAATATCGTCTGTGCCGATTGCCCCGATCTTGACGCGGCGGTGAGAGCGTCGATCGGTTCGATATATTTCAATCAGGGTGAGAGCTGCAATGCGCCGTCGCGCCTGTTCGTGGAAGAATCGATCAAGGCAGAATTCCTGGCAAAAGCGCTGGCGATGTTGCCGAATTTCCAGCCTGGCGACCCATTGGATGAAGCCACCGTGATGGGCGCGATCGTCGACAGCACCCAGCTCAAGACCGTGCTCGGATATATCGCATCCGGCCAGGCCGAAGGCGCCAAGCTGCTGTCCGGCGGTGCGCAGCAACGCACCGAGTCCGGCGGCTACTACGTTGCGCCAACCTTGTTCGATGCGGTGAACAGCAGCATGCAAATCGCCCGCGAAGAAATCTTCGGGCCGGTGCTGTCTGTGATCGGCTTCACCGATTTGAACGATGCAATCCGCCAGGCAAATGCCACCAGCTATGGCTTGCAGGCGGCGGTCTGGACCGCCGACTTGAACAAGGCGATCCAGACTGCGCGCGCGTTGCGTGCCGGAACCGTGCATGTGAATTCCTACGACGAGGACGACATCACGGTGCCGTTCGGCGGCGTCAAGCAATCCGGCAACGGCCGCGACAAATCGCTGCATGCGTTCGATAAATACACGGAACTGAAGACCACCTGGATCCGCATCGGTTAATCCAGTGCGCTGCCTGTTGAGCATCATTCCAAGCAACATTTGAACTGTATTGCTCGTCTGTAATGTCAGTTGGAATAGCGCATTGCCGGCTGCGAAGTGCCGTTTGTTTATTCGAGATATAAATTTATGCTAATAAGAAGATTACGCCGGGACTGGCTTTTCAACATCCGCGGCGACCTGCTCGCCGGTATCGTTGTTGCGCTAGCCCTGATCCCCGAGGCTATTGCCTTTTCCATCATTGCCGGCGTCGACCCGAAAGTCGGCCTGTATGCATCGTTCTGTATTGCCGTTGTGATTGCGTTTACCGGTGGGCGCCCCGGCATGATTTCCGCTGCTACTGGCGCAATGGCCTTGCTGATGGTGAGTCTGGTCAAGGACCACGGTTTGCAATACTTGCTGGCGGCGACTTTGCTGACCGGCGTGTTCCAGATCATTGCCGGCGGACTGCGCCTGGGTTCGTTGATGCGCTATGTCTCGCGCTCGGTCGTGACCGGCTTTGTCAATGCACTGGCGATTCTGATTTTCATGGCCCAACTGCCCGAACTGACCAATGTGACCTGGGTGGTCTACGCGATGGCGGCAGGCGGGTTGGGCATCATATATCTGTTTCCATACATTAATAAAACGATTCCCTCGCCGCTGGTGTGCATCGTCGTTCTAACCGGTCTATCGATGGCGATGGGGCTGGATATTCGCACTGTCGGCGATATGGGTGCGCTGCCTGACAGCCTGCCGACGTTCCTGATGCCCGATGTGCCATTTACCTTTGAGACGCTCCGGATCATCATCCCGTACTCGTTGACGCTAATGGTAGTCGGCTTGCTGGAATCGATGATGACCGCCACCATCATCGACGACCTTACCGACACGCCGAGTAACAAAAATCGGGAATGCGCCGGTCAGGGTGTTGCCAATATCGCAGCCGGATTTCTAGGCGGCATGGCGGGATGCGCGATGATCGGCCAGTCGGTGATCAACGTGAAATCCGGCGGGCGCGGCCGCCTGTCTACCCTCACCGCCGGCGCAGTGCTTCTGTTCCTGGTCGTGTTCATGGGGCCGTGGGTGAAACAAATCCCGATGGCAGCCTTGGTGGCTGTGATGATCATGGTGTCGATCGGCACCTTCAGCTGGAGTTCCCTGCGCAACTTGCCGACACATCCGAAGAGTTCCAGCATCGTCATGATTTCCACTGTGGTGGTCGTGGTTTTTACGCACAACCTGGCGCAAGGCGTCTTCGTCGGCGTGCTGCTCAGCGCACTATTCTTCGCTACCAAGGTTGGCCGCCTGTTAAGCATAAGCTCGGCTGCCGACGATGAAGGCAGGGCGCGTTATTACACGGTGACCGGGCAAGTGTTCTTTGCTTCAGCCGAGCAGTTCAACGCTGCCTTCGATTTCAAGGAGGCGATCGAGAATGTGACTATCGATGTGCGTCAGGCGCATTTCTGGGACATCAGCGCGGTTGGCGCTCTGGACAAGGTGGTACTGAAGTTCCGTCGTGAAGGCGCTGAGGTGGAGGTCCTTGGATTGAATGAAGCCAGCGTCACCATGGTCGATCGTTACGGCATCCACGACAAACCGGACGCACTTGAACAAATGATGAAGCACTAATGATGCGGCAAGAAAAAGTATGAAGCCGCATCCACTCGCCCGCAAGCGGGAGAGGGTGAGAACGGGGCACGATGAAGTCAAGACTTCATCGTGCCGAATCACTAAGGAGAAGCAAGTGAACAACAAAGTATTGGCATGCATCGATCATTCGAACTTTACCCCGAGCGTTTGCGATTATGCGGCGTGGGCCGCGTTGCAACTGAGTGCACCGCTGGAGTTCATTCATATTCTGGACCGTCGTCAGGAAGTGGCGCCGACGCGCGACCTGAGCGGAAGCATCGGATTGGGCTCGCAGGAAGCGTTGCTCGAAGACTTGTCGGCGCTGGATGAAAAACGCAGCAAGATTGCGCAGGAGAGCGGTCGTCTATTGCTGGAGGCGGCCAAACAACGCGCAGTGGCCGCTGGCGTGCCGGCGCCTGAAGCGCGCAAAAGGCATGGCGATTTAGTCGAAACGCTGGTCGAAATTGAGCCGGATGCGCGCATGTTCGTCTTGGGCAAACGCGGCGAAACCGGCGAAAGTGCGTCGCAGCATATCGGCAGCAATCTGGAGCGCGTAATCCGCGCTGTGCATCGCCCGGTTCTCATCGTGTCGAAAGAATTTCAGGCTCCGCGAAATTTCCTGATCGCTTTCGATGGCAGCAAAACCACGCGAAAAGGGGTGGAAATGATAGCCTCAAGTCCGCTCTTTCGAGGGCTGGCTTGCCATATCCTGATGGTCGACAACGCATCCACTACTGCAAATAGTCATCTGGAATGGGCGAAAAGTACCCTGGAGAATGCAGGATTCGTCGTCACTGCCACAATTGTCGCGGGTCACGCCGAAGCGGTTATTGCTGAATATAAAAGCACAAATCAAATCGACCTGCTGGTCATGGGCGCGTACGGACATTCACGCATCCGGCATTTGCTGGTCGGCAGTACCACCACTACCATGATCAGGACCGCATCGATTCCGGTGCTGTTGTTGCGTTAGTATTATTCCAGTGCTACGTGTGGCACGCCAGAGCATTGCCCAATGGGATGCGTCGTGAGCCGCGTGCGCGAGACTGTTCATGTCCTGCAAAGCAATGGGTATTTTCTTAAAAAACCCATTGTTCTCGGTGGAGTGGGCAAACTAGCTAACTAGCTTGATATGCAGCAAAATAATCGATTTCAAGTCGGTGAACAAGCTTGTTGTTCTTGTTGCATATGCTATCTTTTATTGAATCCCGACTTTAGTTGTCAAGCTCGTTGTTGTTATCAATCACGGGAATATGCAAGGCGCTGTGGCCCCGCCTTATGCGTTATGCAGTGCCTATTTACCTATTTGCCTATTCCCGCAGGGATCCATTTTCGGACAAGCCTTTCTTTCGATAGATTTCTGGCGAAAGTGAAAGCGGCTTGCATGCGGAGGTAGGACGCCTATGTCAAGCAACAAAAATATCAAAACATCACAGGCCGATCCGGTGCCGGATTTGCTGACAGAACATGATATTTATCTGTTCAAGCAAGGGACGCATTTCCGCTTGTACGACAGGCTAGGTTCGCATCCAACGCAGAAAAATGGGGTCGCCGGCACCTGCTTCGGCGTCTGGGCGCCGAATGCCGAACGCGTTTGCGTCATCGGCGAATTCAACGGTTGGGATAAACAGGCGCACCCGCTTTCCTTGCGCGACGATGGTTCGGGCATCTGGCAGGGTTTCATCGAAGGTGCAGCGCACGGCGCCGCGTACAAATATCACATCGTTTCGAAGCACCATGACTTCCAAGTCGACAAGGGCGATCCGTTTGCATTTTGCTGGCAGTTGTCGCCCAGTACCGCGTCGCGTATTTGGCAACTCGATTACGATTGGGGCGATGCCCAATGGATGCAGGACCGCCATGCGGCCAACGCACTCGATGCGCCAGTTTCGATCTATGAATTGCATCTCGGCTCCTGGATGCGGGTGCCGGAAGAGGGTAATCGCTATTTTAGTTATCGCGAGATTGCGCCGCGCCTGACCGCGTATCTGACGGAAATGGGCTTCACCCATGTGGAGCTGATGCCGGTGACCGAGCACCCGTTTTACGGTTCCTGGGGTTATCAGACCACCGGCTACTTTGCGCCGACCGCCCGTTTTGGTGCTCCGGAAGATTTCATGTTCCTGGTGGACCAGTTGCATCAAAACGGCATCGGCGTGATTCTCGATTGGGTACCGTCGCATTTCCCCAGCGACGAATTCGGACCTGCATACTTCGACGGCACCAGTTTGTATGAACATGAAGATCCCAGGCAAGGCTTTCATCCCGAATGGAGCAGTTACATCTTCAATTACGGGCGCAACGAAGTGCGCTGCTTCCTGGCCAGCAGTGCGCTGTTCTGGCTGGAAAAATACCATCTCGACGGCTTGCGGGTGGATGCAGTGGCGTCGATGCTGTATCTCGATTACGCCCGCAAGCCGGGTGAGTGGGTGCCGAACGTGCATGGCGGGCATGAAAATCTGGCCGCGGTGAGCTTCCTGCGTGATCTCAATCTGGCGATTTATCGCGACCATCCGGACGTGCAAACCATCGCCGAAGAGTCGACCGCATGGCCGGCGGTGTCCCGTCCGCTCTACTTGGGCGGGCTGGGTTTCGGGATGAAATGGAATATGGGGTGGATGCACGACACTCTGACGTACTTTTCCAACGATCCGATCAACCGTAAGTATCACCAGGATCAGCTGCTGTTCAGCATCTGCTATGCATTTACCGAGAATTTCGTGCTGCCGCTGTCGCACGACGAAGTGGTGCACGGCAAGGGCGCGCTGATAGGAAAAATGCCCGGAGACGGCTGGCAGCAGTTTGCCAACCTGCGTTTGCTGTATGGATACATGTGGGCGCATCCGGGCAAGAAGCTGCTGTTCATGGGTTGCGAGTTCGGACAGCGGCGCGAATGGCAGCATGAGGAAAGCCTGGAGTGGCACTTGCTGCAGTACCCGGAACACCGCGGCCTGCAGCGCTGGGTGCAGGATCTGAACCGCTGTTACCGCAGCGAAGCGGCGCTGCATGCGCTCGACTTTTCGCCGGACGGATTCGAGTGGATCGACTGCAGCGATGCCGAGCAAAGCGTGCTGAGTTTCTTGCGCAAGGGC
>JBDSCZ010000185.1:0-4698 GCA_039920865.1 Burkholderiaceae bacterium | reverse complement strand
TCCGGCAAGGTGGATGCTGCGTTGGTAAAAACTGAACGTGAAGTTAACAAGGATCGCAAGCTGCCGTGGAATGGCGATGATGACTTGAATAAGCTCAAATAATGCAGGGTATGCGCACTATGCTGGTTGCATTGTTACTGGTATTGAGCCTGGGAATCGGGGCTTTTTACCAGGTAACGGATGGATTTAGCGTAGTCACCAGTGAGCAGTCGCGTCGGCTTTCGATTGCCGAACAACCCAGGCCGATTCCGGACGCCGCGATTCGGTTCGACACCGGCGCTGCAGCATCTTTGGTGCAGGCGCTGCGTTCGGACGGACGCACCACCATTGTCAATTTCATTTATACCCGTTGCAACACAGTGTGTTCCGCCATGGGCACTGAATTTCAGCAACTCCAGCAGACCATCCATGCGCATAATTTGCAGCATCGGATTCGGCTGCTGAGTATCAGTTTCGACCCACGCGATACGCCCGAACAACTGGCCCGCTATGCCCAGCGCATGCATGCGCAAGCCGATGTATGGCGGTTTGCCAGTGTGCCGGATGCGCGGCAGCGCCAAGCTTTGCTGGCAGCTTTTGGGATCACGGTCATCCCCGCGCCATGGGATGAGTTTGAGCACAATGCGGCTTACCATGTGGTGACGCCAAACGCGCAGCTATCGCAAATACTCGATATCGGCCAACCTGACGCTCTGCTGTCGTTAGCGCTGCAGTCACAAGATATTGGTCCGGCACGATGAAACAGCATACCCAAGGATTTTTAGCTGCATTGCTAAGCGCGTTGCTGCTTTTTATTGCGGCCGCGTTCAGATTTGCGCTGGAACGCTCGATGCCTTTGCACATGCTGGTGCAGATGCCGATGTTGCTGGGCGCGGGTGTTGCGTGTGCATTCGCCTTATCGTGTGCGCGGCGTAATGCGCAAAATGTGCAAAATACGCCGAACAAACTGCTGCGCGGCATTGTGTATTTATCCAGCTATCGGTTTGGGAAAATAGACGAATATGGGATTGTCGCGCTGTCCTTCTTTTTGCTGCTGAGCGCGTATTGGATGATTCCCAAAGCACTTGATGATGTGCTGGTATCGCCCGCAGCGGAATTGCTAAAATTCGCCGGATTTTTCTTGGCTGGCCTGATATTGCCGGGCACTTGGGCACGCGCCAATCGGGTTATCCAGTTATTTTTTCTCGGAAATTTTGCCTGGATGATGGCGATCGTTGGCATGCTGTATCAGGACACTACGGTAAGACTGTGCAATGCGTACTTACTGGATGATCAGCTTATTGCGGGGCAGGGACTGGTGGTTTTGTCGATTGCGATCCCTGCGCTCTGGTGCCTCCATGCAATCTCAAGTAAAAATAATAAACAGCAGGGTATTTTTTAATTCCGATTAAAACCATGCGGAAATAAAGCAATTTTTCATTGTACTCATTGGTGTATATGGTTTGTCAATGCCGTTGACTGGCCTGACTGAACTGGAGAAATTATGCGCGTGGCGATTCTTTCCGATTTACACCTGACGGTCGCTGCGATGCCGGCGCCGGAGCCCGATTGCGATCTGCTGATTCTGGCCGGCGATGTGGCGCGGCCGCAGCAAGCCATCGACTGGGCGCGGCAATGGACGGTGCCGGTGATATACGTTCCCGGCAATCACGAATTCTATGGCGGCAGTTTGAGCGGCACCCTGGCGGCATTGCGGCAGCAGGCGCGCGGCAGCAATGTACATGTGCTGGATCGGGATGAAATCCGCATCGGCGGCGTGCGTTTTCTGGGCTGTACGTTATGGACCGATTTCCGCTTGTTCCCGACCGATGCGCTATGCGCTGCAGCGGTGGCCGAAGGGAGCAAGTTTATGCGGGATTTCAGCCGGATCAAGGTGGACGATGCTGGCGACGCCTTGTTTAGCCCCGCCTTGTCGCAGCAGATTTTCGACCAGTCGGTGCGCTGGCTCGACGCAAGATTTGCCGAGCCGTTCAATGGCGTCACCGTGGTGGTTACGCATCACGCACCGTCGCGCGGCAGCATCAATTCGAAATTTTCCGAGTCCTTGCTCAACGCCTGTTTCGTCTCCGATCTGGACGCGCAGATCGCACGCTGGAACCCGGAGTTATGGGTGCACGGCCACACCCATGACAGTTATGACTATCAGGTTGCCAATACCCGTGTCGTGTGCAATGCGCGCGGCTATGCGCGGGATGGCATCGCCGAAAATACCACATTCGACTCTGCGCTGACTATTCAGATATGAGCTGTTTTGGCGGCGTTGCATATTCATATTGCTGCAGATCTTCTTCCTTCAGAGTGCCGGCTGCGGATTTCAGTTTCAGGCCGTTGATGATGGTGTCGTAACGCGCTTTTGCCAGGCTGGTATGGGTGGAGATAGCTGCTGTGGCGCATTCAGGATATCGATATTCACGCGCATGCCGACCTGATGGCCAAGCTTGTTCGAGTCTAGGAGACTGGCTGGAGATTTCCATCGGCTCCAGCGCCTTGACTTGATCCATGCTGCCCGAGACGGTGCTACTACATGGCTCGGTCGTAGCCGGCAACTACCATAGCTATCCGCGCCGCGCAGTATACTGTCTTCTTTTTTACGGCTACGGCCTTACCGAAGGACAATTCTATGAGCGCACTACCAGCATGCCCGAAATGCAATTCCGAATATACCTACGAAGACGGCGGCATCTACATTTGCCCCGAGTGCGCCCATGAATGGCCGCTGCAAGCGGCTGCCGAATCCGTTGAGGAAGGTGCCAAGGTCTATCGCGACTCGGCTGGTAATGTATTGCAGGACGGCGATACGGTAACGGTCATCAAGGACTTGAAATTGAAAGGTTCCGGCGGCGTGATCAAAGTGGGCACCAAGGTCAAGAACATTCGCTTGGTCGATAGCGACCATGACATCGACTGCAAGATCGATGGCATTGGCGCAATGAGCCTGAAATCGGAATTTGTTAAAAAGGCTTAATTTTCAGCCTTGCATCTGCATTCCCAAGATTTTGGAGATGCACCAAGAAAACGTCGACCCGCGCTGGCAATTCAGCTATGCGCCATGGTGTTGCGGTTCTTATGCGTTATTGCCGCAGCAATCCATTCACCTGCAGTACATCCTGTCGTTGCAGAGTGCCGGCTGCGGATTTTAGTCTAAAGCCGTTGATGATGGTGTCGTAACGCGCTTTGGCCAGATCCCTGCGGGTCGAAAATAACTGCTGTTGCGCATTCAGGATGTCGATATTCACGCGCACGCCGACCTGATAGCCGAGCTTGTTCGAGTCCAGCGCCGACTGGCTGGAGATTTCCGCCGCCTCCAGCGCCTTGACTTGCGCCAGCCCGCTATTGACCCCCAAAAATGCCTGCCGCACGCTCTGCATCGCGTTGCGGCGTGCGGTTTCCAGATCAAAGCGGGCCTTGTCTTCGAGCGCAATCGATTCGCGTACGCGACTGGTTATGGCAAAGCCGGCGAATAGTGGGATGTTCCATTGGACGCCAATCGCGTTGCTGTTGCCGGCGACCATTGCGTTGGTGACAGCGCTGCTGGGTTGCCTGGTGTGGCTGCGACTTGCCACCAGATCGAGCGTAGGGTAATGGCCGGCGCGATTGCGTGAAATCTCGCGTCGGGCGATTTCCAGTGCCAACTGCTGCCCGAGCACGCCATAATTCTGCTGCTGCGCACTGTCCAGCCACGGTCCGACTTGGGCCGGCTCGGGCATGCTTAAGGTCAGGCCAGGTCGCAGCGTTGCCAGTTCTGCCGGCGGTTTGCCGATGATCTGTTCCAGTGCCGCACGTTTGATCGCCAGATCATTTTCGGCGGCAAATTCCTGCGCCTGCGCCAGGTCAAAACGCGCCTGCGCCTCGTGGGTGTCGGTAATGGTTGCGGTGCCGACTTCGAAATTCTGCTTGGCTGATGCCAGTTGTTCGCTGATGGCGATTTTTTGCGCCTGTATGAAAGTCAGCGTGTCTTGCGCACCCAGGATGTCGAAATACGCTTGCGCGACGCGCACGATCAAGTCTTGCTGCGCCTGCGAAAATTGCGCGTCGGCTGCAGCAACTTGCAGCTTGCCTTGCTCGTATTGCTGCCAGTTGCCCCAGCGGAAAAGCGGCTGCGACAACGTCAGTGCATAGCTGTTGGCGCTGAAGTTGCCACCATTGTTGCTGCCATTGTCGATTTCATTTTTTGTGTTGCTGCCAGATAATCCTAACGTTGGCAGCAGTCCGGCTCGTCCTTGTGGCAGCTTTTCCTGCCCGGCAGCCAATGTTGCCCGCGCGCTGGCGTATTGCGGATCATTGACGAGTGCATCGTTATAGACTTGCTGCAGATCAGCCGCATGCGCGCCCGGCGCCAGAAAGGCAGCGGCAAGCAGCGCCGCGAGAAGAGTGTTGCGCATTACGGTCTCCATTCGAGTAAAACTATAAAATTGCAAGGGTATTTTTTAAAATGCACTATTAATATGCGTAAAGTAATGGTTTTTATGTCATACACAATGCTGTATATTAATATTTGATGTTACGCACATGTCCACGAAAGACACGAACCCAGTGCACAATCCGACGATTTTGTATTTGCTTAATCGGTCAGATGACGACTATTTGAAGCCCCTCTCCCCAGCCCTCTCCCGCAAGCGGGAGAGGGGGCTTTTCTCCTCTCTCCCACTTGTGGGAGAGAGGCCGGGAGAGAGGGTGGTCACACTCCAGAGATGCCTG
>JBDSCZ010000184.1:0-10784 GCA_039920865.1 Burkholderiaceae bacterium | reverse complement strand
CGAGGACAGGTCGGCATTGCCGGCGGCGATTTCGCCGGATGCCAGTGCCATGGTATCGGTGCCGAGGCGCACTTTGCTGACGGTGCTGATCAAGCTCGCATTCATTAGTTTAAGTGCATTAAATAATTGCGCAACCTCGTCATTTTCCTTGGCTTCTATGACGGTTGTCAAATCACCTGTGGCAACGTGATTTGCGACATCAACAGCCGACTTTAACGGCAATACGATGCTTCGTGTGATCAGCCATGAGAATATGCTGCCGAATGCCAGAGCGGTGATGCCAATCGCAATTATTATGTACATTAAATTGTTGCTGGTTGACACATTACCGTCAATTACTTGGCGACTTCTGATCTGTTGAGCGTCAATCAGCTTATTGATTTCGGCTACAGCTTGATGATTTAAAGGGTTTACGTTGGAACTGATGACAGTAATGGCGCGATCGCTGTCGAAGGCTTGAACCGCTCGAATCACCTCTTTTACATGGTCATTAAGTTCATTGTCTATTTTTGTTAAATTGTAGATATATTTTTTCTCATTATCGGTAAGGCCTATGGCGACAAGTTTGTCTTGTATGCTGACATATAATTTACGTTGATTTTTTACTTCCTCATATTCGGCCTGCATTTTCTGGAGGTCAGATTGCAGACCAATATTGCGCATGGCGATACCACCTTCGAGTAACGCACTTTTCATTGTTGATGCCAGCGCTACTTTTTCATTGATTGTATTAAAGTCATCTATCAATTCAGTTCTGCTTTTTTTGGTCATCAGGGTTGCAGCAAGTAAGACAATAATGAACATTGCCAATATGATTCCAAAACCAAAACTTAAACGAGTACCAATACGTAGATTACGCAGATTCATATATCTCCCCCAATTTTTTCAATGTGTCACGTAGTTCAAACAAATAACCTGTTTTTATGCTTGATAGATGTCCTTCATTGCCCGACATCAACATGTGCTGCTTGGTTGGTTATGTTGAATCCCGTTTTATTATTTATTGAATATAGAACATGTATTGAAATACATTGATTTTTTACTTATTATTTTTTAGGATAATATTCTTCCCTCAAAATTAATAGATTCCGTGTTTGGTTTCTTATGCGACAAAAGTAACGCTGACACATCGAGTATCAAGGATACTCCACCATCGCCAAGTATGGTTGCCCCGGAGATACCAGTTACTTTGCGATAGTTTGATTCAAGATTTTTTACTACGATTTGTTGCTGACCGAGAAGCTCGTCGATTAATAAACCAATTTTCTGACCATCCGTTTCCAGAATGACGATTATTCCTTGCGACGGGTCAGTAAAGCGCGGAGTAATTGCAAATATTTGATAGAGCGAAATGAGTGGTAGATATTCACCACGCACCCTGACGACACTTCCCTGGCCACTGATTATCTTGATATCGTCCGTTTTAGGTTGCAGTGATTCAACAACAAAATTCAACGGCAGGATATATATCTCGTCTCCGACTTTTATCGACATGCCATCCATAATTGCCAAGGTGAGCGGTAATGAAATCGTGATCGCAGTACCAGCCCCTTTGACAGAGCGAATTTCGACAATGCCGTCCATGGCGGTAATGTTTCGTTTGACAACGTCCATGCCCACACCACGCCCTGATACATCCGTCACTATTTCTGCAGTTGAAAATCCGGGTGCGAAAATCAATTGCCAGACTTCCGTATCCGAAATTTCATCAGGGATAATCAATCCCTGTTGTTTTGCTTTTGCCAGAATTTTTTCACGGTCGAGGCCGGCTCCATCATCACTAACCTCAATAACGATTTTTCCTCCTTGATGGCCAGCAGAAAGGGAGAGTTTCCCAATTTCATTTTTGCCTGCGGCCAGGCGGATGTCTGGCGTTTCTATTCCATGATCAATGCTGTTTCGCACTAGATGCGTCAGGGGATCGACAATGCGTTCAATCAAGCCTTTATCAAGTTCGGTCGAGGCCCCATGTGTGATGAATTCCACTTTTTTACTGAGCTTACCTGCCAGATCTCTTACCATGCGTGGAAAGCGGGAGAAAACATAGTCCATTGGCAGCATGCGGATAGACATGACCGCTTCCTGAAGATCTCGTGTATTTCTAGTTAATTGATTGACACTGTTTAACAAGCGTTCATGCGCAATTGGATCAAGCGCATCTGTTCGCTGTTCAATCATTGCTTGCGTGATGACCAGTTCTCCAACCAGGTTGATCAATTGATCAACCTTTTCGGTACTGACGCGAATCGATGACGACTCGTGATTAACGTGATTTTTTTCTGTTTCACGCGGTTTGAATTCACTCTTTTTTTCAAGTGCGATTTCTTCTGCTCCGTCATTCGTAGTGGTGGAGATATTGTCCAAAACAATTGAAACAAGCTCGGAAGGGATATGCGGCGAGTTTTTGTTAGTATTTATTCCCAACTCGGCCATTGAGTCGAAGAACCCATAACCCAAATCATCCGCGGATTGTGATGCCTCTGTATTTTTGGAAACTAGTTCTTCCGAAATTTTTAGTTGATCAGGGTCCAGCATGAAGGCACAAATGGATATGATCTCTTCCGTGTCTTCTACTGTGACCAGAGTCAATACAACAGGTTGGGAATAGGGTGGTTTCTGTTCAAGTGATCCGAGCAGTGCTAATTCGGCCGCTAATGATTTCAGATCGCTATCCGACATGATTGGCAGACCGATATGAAGCTTCCTAAGCTTTTTGCCATTGTCGGAGCAAGGCATATTAGGATGAATTATTGTGGTGCTGGTGCAAGGCGAATTTAGTTTAATATTTTGAGAAAGCAATGCTAATCTTGCCCGAACTTCTTCAACAGCGTTCAAATCAACTTCTGCACCATTTCTGTGGCCATCAAGCTGCATTTTCAGAACATCTTTAGCGGCCAGGAATGCATCCACGTGTTCTGTTTTTAATGTCATCTCACCTTTGCGAATTTTGTCGAGCAGGGACTCAAGGACATGCGTTATATCAGCCATGTCAGAGAAACCGAAAGTTGAAGCTCCACCTTTAATGGAGTGTGCAGTACGAAAAATGGCGTCGAGATCTTCTTTATCAGGATTCGCTAAATCGACATCAAGCAGTAAGCGCTCTTTTTCTGCAAGCAGTTCTTCCGTCTCGTCAAAAAAAACCTGAAAGAACTGGCTCATATCAATAGTCATTATTGGTCTTTGCCTTTTTTCTTTTACAAGATTGCTATCGCGTTGTTCGGTTAGCCGATCACTTTTTTAACTACTTCTATCAAGCGTTGTGGATCAAACGGTTTAACCAGCCATCCGTTCGCACCGGCGGCGCGTCCCAATGCTTTCATTTCATCGCTTGACTCCGTAGTTAGCATCAGTATAGGCACACGTTGGTAACTCACCATCTCACGTAATGCCTTGATCAGGGCCAGACCATCCATGCGCGGCATGTTTTGGTCGGTCAACACCAGATCAACAGTCTGGTTTTTTGCTTTATCGAGACCATCGCGGCCATCTACCGCTTCAATTACCTGATATCCGGCAGATTTCAAACTAAAGGCCACCATCTGTCGCAGTGAACTTGAATCATCTACTGCAAGTATTGTTTTACCCATTTCTAATTTCACTTTCTTAGCATATTCATAGGTCAAATATCATTTGTGATATGGATTACTGCCGTCAAAACAATTCAATATCACCACTATCCATTTTGCTTTGGTTGACCACTTTGCGTAGCGCACTTTCAAGCTCAATGCTTTGCGTAACTAATGCATTATTTATTTCACTCAAAAATGTAATAATTTCTTCACCACCACTCTCTGGAAGCATTTGAGCACTCGTACTGCCCAGTGAAGAAAGTACATCCCTTAGTCCTACAACACGTTTTACCGTCCGGCCAATCAGTTGATTTGTCATGTCCTGAAATTGCATGCTGGTGACTGCGGCATTAACATGTCGTCCAATTTCTGATTGAATATTTTTCAGACGTTCAATATCATCAAGGGACGGCTTTTTTCCAGAAAGAAGCAGGTTCACGGTTTCTTGTTGAAAATTTATAGCTTCGTGAATTGCTATAAAACTGGCGACCAACTTGTCAATTGCTTCTCCCAGCAGAGTCGTGGTCTGAATCAAGTCAACCTCAACCTCCAAAAGATGTTGATTGCCATGATTAGAAACACCTGATAGCAAGTCTTTTAATTGTGGCGCTAATATTTTATTATTTGCCATGCGTTTGTCCTGTCATAGGCAAAAAAACAATGTGAAAGAAGGTTAAAGATTCAGTTTTTAATTGTTTGGGTGATATCTTGCTGATTTAGTGGTTCAGTCGGAATCTCTAAAACAACGCCATCCCTGGCGGCAGTTTCTTCCGTTTTTTTGTTCATGACTATGATGCTGATACGTCTATTGATTGGATTCAGAGGTTCTTTTTTATCAAATAGTACTGCGGAAGCAAGACCAACAATACGTACTATTTTCGACTCTTCCATACCACCCGCAATCAATTCCCTACGTGAAGCATTGGCCCGGTCGGCTGATAGCTCCCAGTTACTATAGCCCTTTTCTCCTCTTGAATAAGGTGCGGCATCAGTATGCCCGGATAAACTTATCTTATTCGGGACTTGATTCAGAACGGCGCCAATTTCATGCAGAATTACCTTGGTGTACGGTTGCAAATCCGCCTTGGCAGAAGAAAACATAGGCCTGTTTTGTTCATCAACAATCTGAATTCGCAAACCTTCAGATGTAATGTCCAGCAATAATTGATTTTTGAATTGTTTTAGCGTTGGATGTGCGGCTATGTTCGCCTCAATAAGACCTTTTAATCGCTTTAGTCGACTTGCCTCAACCTTTTCAAGGGCTTTTTCTGCCGCATTCAGATCATAATTTTTCTTTTGTGTGGAGCCATCAGGCCTTTTAATTTGACCATCTTTTCGGGTCAGGTCTTTGCCGCCACCTTTTATGATACTTGAGCTATCGCCGCTCCCTGAGCCACCTGCGAATGCTACTTTAAGTGGCGTTTGGAAGTATTCTGCAATACCTTGTAAAGTACCTTGAGCAGTGGAGCCCAAGAGCCACATTAAAAGAAAAAATGCCATCATTGCTGTGACAAAATCAGCGTAAGCAATTTTCCAGGCTCCTCCATGGTGCCCGCCGGTAGTTTTTTTTATGCGTTTAACAATTATCGGGCGTGGTGCGTCATCTGCCATATCAATTCCTGAAAATACCTGTGATTATTTTGATTTGGCTTGTTTGACGTGCTCTTCTAATTCCAGAAAAGTTGGACGCTCAGTTGAAAACAATACTTTTCTACCAAATTCGACAGCAAGTGCAGGAGCGTAGCCGTTCAGACTAGCCAGCAAGGTTACTTTGACGCACTGTAGTATTTTTGAGGATTCCTGCAGCTTTTGTTCTAATAAGCTTGCTAGTGGACCAACAAAACCATATGCCAGCAAAATTCCGAGAAAGGTCCCTACCAAAGCATTTGCAATCAGGATGCCTAGCTCGGCAGGAGGGAGGCCCACAGATGCCATCGTATGGACTACGCCCATGACTGCAGCGACGATACCAAAAGCTGGTAAGCCATCACCAAGCTTTGCAATACAGTGTGCAGCAACTTCACCCTCGTGATGATGCGTCTCTAGTTCATTGTCCATCAGGTTTTCAATTTGGAAGGCGTCCATATTGCCGGAAACCATCAATCGGAGGTAGTCAGTCATGAATTCAACGATATGATGATCATGAAGAATATTTGGGTACTTATTAAAAATCGGGCTTTGTTCGGGTGATTCGACATCACCTTCAATGGACATCAGTCCTTCTTTACGCACTTTGCTTAAGATTTCGAAAAGCAAGGACATCAATTCCATATATAAAGCTTTACTATATTTTGAGCCTTTGAATATAGTTGGCAATGCCTTAATAGTTGCCTTGATTGCCTTGCTATTGTTGCCAACTAAAAATGCACCGGCTGCACCCCCACCAATCATTAACAACTCAACCGGTTGGAGGAGCGATGCCAAATGCCCTCCAGCGATGGCAAAGCCACCAAAAACGGATGCAATAACAATGATATATCCAATAATTACTAACACGTTCTTACTCTCCAGCAACCTAGTCGGGGCAAAGGAATCAAGTCATATCCAGGCAATATAGTTAGTACATCACGATCTAGTAATGTAGAAAATACAATTTTCCACAGCGGTGTCGAATGGATTTTGCGAGGAATTAATGGGGTAATGAGCGGCAAAAACTTCAAAAACTTGAATCAATGTCGTGCAAAAAAGAAACAAAAATGCACTTTACATGCGCCAACCATAAAGATCCGGCCCGCGAAATTCGGGAGAAATGATGAAGTCCGGGCTCGCATCAGGAATTAAAAATTCATAACTAAGTAGCAGCGTACCGGGCTTCATTTCTTGGGTAGCCTGTTGCCAGAGAGTAGACATTGCCGCAGGAGATAGGTAAGCAAATACCACGTCATAACCAGTAAGTGATTGATTTTCATAATCGCCACGGATAAAGTGTGCAGAGCTTTTTTTAATAGAGGCACGCAACCGACTTATCAGCCAAGGCAAGGGAGCCACCTCAATTCCGGTGAAAGTAACTTCAGGGCGTCGTGCAGCAAGAGTCAAGATCAAACTGCCTATGCCGCTGCCAATGTCTATCACCCGAATTTGCTTTTCATGAGGCAGCAATTTTTCAATTGAGTCCCAAACTGTCGAGTTCGATGGATAAAAAGGGACTTGAGTACGAAAGGTCGTCCAAAAAAAACCGAGTAAAAATATAAACCCAGCAAGAAAAAATCCAGGTGGGATTTGCAATGAAAGCGTCAGTGCCAGCGCACAAGGAAAAATAAATTGTATGGGCAACCACCAAGGAGCCAGCTGGCGATAATAAGAGAGGGACATCGCAATTGCACCCTGCAGCAAGCATATCAATATATTGTCGCTGCGTATGTCATATAATAGCCAAATGCTGGGAAGCAGCATGAATGCAAAAAAAAAGCTGATAAATTGAATTAATATTGCCTGAACAGCAGGAAAACTAACGAAATATCTACTGCTTGTTGCAATGGCAGAAAACGAAATCCCATTACTCAAAATACATGTCCTTGGAACGATTAAGTCAACGACATATCGGAATCGATTGGTTCGCTTTGTTTTTTTTGGTTTTTCCTGCACGTGACGGAATACGGCACAGTCCACATACATAGCCATCACTTAAATCAAGCGGGTGGACGATATACTTACCACCACATTTGATGCAGCACGCAGTTGTCAGCATCTTTCTATCGAAAAAACGCACCAAAGTCCACGCTCGGGTTAAAGATAATACTGGTTCATCATCCGGCTTGGAGTCAGATTGTATCTGCTCAAGATAAAGTTTGTACCCTTTAATCAGTGCCACCACACCAGAAGCCCGGGCGTGATCGACAAGGTATTTGTGTATATTTATAAATAGTGATGCGTGAATGTTTGGCTGCCAAGTTAAAAACCAGTCAGTCGAGAAGGGAAGCATGCCTTTTGGCGGTGAAATCCCTCTGATCTCCTTGTATAGCGTCAGTAAGCGCTCGCGGGAAAGAGTGGTTTCAGTCTCCAGCAACTGAAGTCGTGCTCCCAACTTAATTAATTCGATCGCAATCGTAATTTCATTAGCTTCTGTTAAAACACTTTTCTTTGACATGATGGCAGCATTTTTAATGATGACTATTCCTTGCGCTAATGTCGATATGGCTACGCAATTTCTTCTTTTGGATGTCCTGCCATTAAAATCGCCGCATGCGATTGGACTTGAGAACGCTCCTTGTTGTGGTTGGTCAGCATTATCAGGATGGCGCTGTCATCAAACCTGAAGCGAGCGAGCATCATGTTCGTATTCGCAAGTTTCAAAATTTGTGCATTACTTAATCCATCAATCAGATCAGCAATTTCCAAGCTTAACCCAAGGCGAAAAATGGCAGTTGCTTTGTCAAAGCGAATCATCTGCTGTGCAAGCATCAGGTAACTTAAGTTCGCGTCACGAATCTCGTTAATTACGTTATTTTCTGTCATGTCGCTACCCCGTCGAAATCCAATAATCTATAAACTGCAGATGGTATGAATACTGATGCTTTAATCAGAGGAGGTAAATGAGCTCTATTCGCTATTTTTTGTAAGTCTGGGCGCCTTTAATCACGTCGTTGTTTGTCTTACAAGCAAAGAGTGGTGAGGTTGTCATGGGGGAAAGCAGCAATCGTCACAGAAGCGCTAGTGAGCAGTTGCAGCCAATGAAATTCAAGTTAAATCTTACTGGCAAGTATTAGGACGTAGAGTAAGGCGCACAATTTTATCGGTCCTGTCGTAAGGAACTTTAGGATTTTTTAGAAAAATTCTTATTTGATGAATTTCAAAGTAGTTCTGTTAACGGGTGACTACCCTCCTTGTCAATATGATATGAGACACAGTCCTCTCTGAAATTAGAGTACAAAGGCTGGTGATAATCATGACAAAAAAGAACGAACACAATATGGACCAACGGGAGCAATCTGCATCAGAGAACGCGTTGGAAGGAGCCCGAAGGACGACCGGGGACGCGTCCTCTGACGCGCGGTGCGATGTGAAGGTGCTTGGCATGGCCAAGCGACGCCAGTACTCCGGCAGCGAAAAACGCCGTATTCTGGCAGCAGCAGATCGTTGCATGCAGTCCGGCGAGCTGGGTGCTTTGTTGCGCCGCGAGGGTATCTTGCAGTGGTCAACTAATTTCGGACACTGCCGGACACAACAACAGGTTCTTATTCTGGATAGAGAGCATAGTGCGCGACGATTCGCAGCGTCGCCTACTGTTCAACCTTGACATGACCATTCTAGGCATGCGCGAACGAGATGGCGATTCCGATACCAGCGTCAGACTCACCGGCACTTATCACAATCGGATGCGCATGAGGGCCCAGACTTGATTTCTTTAAAAGGTTAAATTCCCCTGGTCCGGCAGCTACTGCTATACTGCGGCACGCGACACTTTACCAGTCCCCTTGTCGCTGTCTATTACGACATTTCCCGCATACCGATCTGTTTGCCTGCGACTGGCGCCTTGAATGGCGACAGGCCGATCTTTTTTTTAAAAATCCATGCTATTTACTGAACTCGGCCTTTCCGATGAAATTCTCCGTGCTGTAGCCGAACAAGGCTACACCACTCCTACCCCCATTCAGGCGCAAGCCATTCCTGCCGTTCTGGCGGGCGGTGACTTGCTGGCCGGCGCCCAGACCGGGACCGGCAAGACGGCTGGCTTTACTCTGCCGATTCTGCACCGTCTTTCCAGCGCGACAAAAAATCCGAATGTGCAAGGCACGCCAATTCGGACCCTGATCCTGACTCCGACCCGCGAACTGGCGGCGCAGGTCGAAGAAAGCGTGCGTCAATACGGCAAATACCTGAAGTTAACCTCCACCGTAATCTTCGGCGGCGTCGGCATCAACCCGCAAATCAAGCTGCTTAAGCACGGCGTCGACATCCTGGTTGCCACCCCGGGCCGTTTGCTCGATCACATGCAGCAAGGCACGGTCAACCTGAACCACGTTGAAATCCTGGTGCTGGACGAAGCCGACCGCATGCTCGACATGGGCTTCATCAAGGACATCAAACGGGTGCTGGCTGCATTACCGAAAAAACGCCAGAACCTGCTGTTTTCGGCCACGTTCTCCGATGAGATCAAGACACTCGCTGATAGCTTGCTCAACGCACCCGCTATGATCGAAGTGGCACGACGTAATTCGACCGTAGAAATCATTGCGCAAAAAGTGCATCCGGTCGATCGCGACAAAAAGCACCCGATGCTGACCCACTTGATCAAGACCCATCAATGGTCGCAAGTACTGGTGTTTACCCGCACTAAGCATGGCGCCAACAAACTGGTCGAGCAGCTAGAAAAAGATGAGATCAGCGCAATGGCGATCCACGGCAATAAGAGTCAGTCGGCACGCACCAAGGCACTGGCGGAATTCAAGGATGGAAATTTGCAAGTTTTGGTCGCAACCGACATTGCCGCACGCGGCATCGATATTGACCAACTGCCGCATGTGGTGAATTATGATTTGCCTAATGTGGCGGAAGATTACGTGCATCGAATCGGCCGCACCGGCCGTGCCGGCGCCACCGGCGAAGCTGTTTCGCTAGTTTGCGTCGATGAATTCAGCTTGCTGAAAGACATCGAAAAACTGATCAAGCGTGCATTGCCGCGTGAAATCATAGACGGTTTCGAGCCTGATCCACATGCCAAGGCGCAACCGATTCAGTTGCGTAGTGGTGGTGGCAGAAACCAACAACCGCGCGCAGCCGCTGGTAAGCTACGTAGTGGCACACCTGGCAAACCGCGCTCCGGCGCGGCCCCAGTGAACGGCAATGTTGCTGTGCGTTCTTCCGCACAGCACCGCTCAGGCGGCCGCGGTCGTTAAATTGAATTTAACGTAGATGAGCGATGCTTGCTCGTCAAAAATAAAAAGCCACTGGCAGACATATGCGTCTGCCAGTGGCTTTTTTACGTCAGCAATGCTTAGAACCTGTTCAATATTATTTTGCTAATAGATTATGTGCCTGTGAGCTGCGAGGATGAGAAATACCTATCCAAGCGACATCAGTCGAGAGCAATACGAACAAGTGTGCGGTCTACTGGAAAATGCCAGGAAGAAAACAAAACCAAGAAAAGGCGACTTGTACGAGGTATTTTACGCAGTACTATATGCCACTCAAAAGTGGATGCCAATGGCGGATGTTGCCGAGTGATTTTCCGAAATGGCGTACGGTGTACACGTATTTTTGTCAGTGGAATACCAA
>JBDSCZ010000183.1:0-2686 GCA_039920865.1 Burkholderiaceae bacterium | reverse complement strand
AGCCCATGGATGCAGCGCAACTGCAAACCGAGTTGCCCGTCACCGATGTCTTGATTGCCTTGACCACGTCCAGAACACCGGTCATTCCGACGCATGTTGCTGCCACTACGCTGGCGATCGGGGTCGGCGCTTTCAAGCCCGACATGGCTGAGTTTCCGCCGCAGTTGCTGCTTGAGCGAAAAATAATAGTGGACGATCTGGATGGCGCCCGGCACGAGGCAGGTGATCTGCTGCAGGCTAAAGTCGATTGGAGCCAAGTATCTACGCTATCTCAGGTCCTTGATGACAAGGTCAGCTTATCGACGCACTTGCCGAAAATGCCGGTATTTAAAACTGTAGGTCAGGCAGCCTGGGATCTGGCCGCAGCGCGGGTAGCACTGGCATCGCTGGCATAAATCTTAAAAACTATCGGACGCAATTTTTGTGCCCGATTGACAGGCCTGGTTACCGGCCTGAATATCGGCCTGATTACCGGCTACCGAGCAGGTTTTTTTGCTGCTGGTGTGATGGGTGGTGGCGGTGCTGTCTGAAGCGGCTTACCGGGCGCCAGCAACTGCACAAATATCTCGCCTTCCTTGATCATGCCCAGTTCTAAACGGGCCCGCTCTTCAATCGCACCGGTACCATCCTGCAAGTCACGAACTTCGGATTCAAGCTTGGCGTTACGCGCCTTCAGTGCAATATTCTTGTCCAGCGCATCATTGACTTGCTGATCCAGATCCCATACGCGCAACCAGCCGCCTTTGCCGAGCCAGAGCGGGTGCTGGATTAGCGCCAATAACAGTACGAGAGAAATGGAGATCAGGCGCATCGGAAAAATTCAGATCAAGTATCCGGTCGCAAAACGCAGCAAAACGCAATGCGTTACGACCGGATATTCGGATTTATTTCAGGTTATAGAATGCATCACGCCCCGGATAGCTGGCGATATCGCCCAGATCTTCCTCGATGCGCAGCAACTGGTTGTACTTCGCCATGCGGTCCGAACGCGACATCGAGCCGGTCTTGATCTGCAGTGCATTCATGCCGACTGCGATGTCGGCAATGGTCGAATCCTCAGTCTCGCCGGAGCGGTGCGAGATCACCGCGGTGTAGCCGGCGCGCTTGGCCATCTCGATCGCGGCAAAGGTTTCGGTCAAAGTGCCGATCTGGTTGATCTTGATCAGGATCGAGTTGGCGATGCCTTTCTGGATCCCTTCTTTCAGGATCTTGGTGTTGGTGACGAACAGATCGTCGCCGACCAGCTGGACCTTCTTGCCCAGGGCTTTGGTCAGGATCGCCCAGCCTTCCCAATCGTTTTCGCCCATCGCATCTTCGATCGAGATGATCGGGTATTTATCGCACCAGGTTTCCAGCAAGTTGGTGAAATCGGTGGCCGACAAGGTCAGCCCTTCGCCTGCCAGATGGTATTTCCCATCCTTGTAGAATTCGCTGGCCGCACAGTCCAGTCCGAGTGCGATCTGGGTGCCGGGTTCATAGCCGGCTTCTTCGATTGCCTGGATAATCAGCTTGATCGCTTCTTCGTGATTGGCCACCGACGGTGCAAAGCCGCCTTCATCGCCGACTGCCGTGGTCAGGCCCTTGCTTTGCAGGATCTTTTTCAGCGTGTGGAATACTTCAGCGCCATAGCGGATCGCTTCGCGAAAGCTCGGAGCGCCGACCGGAATGATCATGAATTCCTGGATGTCCAGGTTGTTGTCGGCGTGGGCACCGCCGTTGATGACGTTCATCATCGGTACCGGCATCTGCATCGCGCCGGAACCGCCGAAATAGCGGTACAGCGGCAGGCCGGCTTCTTCGGCAGCGGCCTTGGCGACCGCCATCGAGACCGCCAGCATCGCGTTGGCGCCCAGGCGGGACTTGTTTTCAGTGCCGTCGAGGTCGATCAGGGTGCGGTCCAGGAATGCCTGTTCATTCGCATCCAGGCCCATGATGGCTTCGGAGATTTCGGTGTTGATGTGTTCGCAGGCTTGCAGTACGCCCTTGCCGAAGTAGCGGTTCTTGTCGCCGTCGCGCAGTTCGATCGCTTCACGCGAACCGGTCGAGGCGCCGGACGGCACAGCTGCGCGGCCCATGACGCCGGATTCCAGCAGGACGTCGCATTCGACAGTAGGGTTGCCGCGCGAATCGAGGATTTCGCGGCCGATGATGTCAACGATGGCACTCATGTAAAGCTCCAGAAAATTTGTGTGAAATGGTGATGAATCGATTCTCAGAAATCAGCAGCGTCTAAAACGTCAGAAGCTGGATTCGAGGAATCCGTTTTTCTTTACAACCCGATCCAGATCGATCAGGGTCGACAGCAATTCGCGCATGCGCGCCAGCGGCACTGCATTCGGGCCGTCCGACATCGCTTCGGCCGGGTTCGGATGGGTTTCCATGAAAATTCCGGAAATTCCGACGGCGACCGCAGCCCGCGCCAGCACCGGCACGAATTCGCGCTGCCCGCCGGAAGTCGATCCCTGCCCGCCCGGCAGTTGCACCGAATGGGTGGCGTCGAACACGATTGGACAGCCGGTCTCGCGCATGATCGCCAGCGAGCGCATGTCGGATACCAGATTGTTGTAACCGAACGATGCGCCGCGTTCGCAGGCCATGAATACATCATCCGGCAAACCGGCGTCCCTGGCTGCGGCGCGCGCCTTGTCGATCACGTTCTTCATGTCGTGCGGCGCCAGGAACTGGC
>JBDSCZ010000182.1:0-10460 GCA_039920865.1 Burkholderiaceae bacterium | reverse complement strand
GCGCAGCGACGACAGGCTGGTATCCGGCGCGCAGCCCAGCAGCGCCAGCGCCGCCGTCTTGCCCAGAGCCACAATCACAGTCGGTTGCAGCAAGGCGATTTGCCGCTCCAGATACGGTTTGCACAGGGCGATTTGCTGCTGTGATGGCGGGTGGTCGGCGTCATGCGCATCGGTCGAGCGGCACTTGACGACATTGGCCAGATACACGTTGGCGTCGCGCTTGAGATCGATGGCCGCCAGCATGCCATCAAACAGTTTGCCGGCAGGGCCGACGAAAGGCGCGCCCTGTTGATCTTCGGTGCGGCCAGGGCCTTCGCCGACGAACAGCCATTTGGCTTGCCGGTCGCCGCTGCCAAATACCGTCTGATTACGCGTGCGGCATAGATCGCAGCCGCGGCAAGCAGTAACGGCTGCCTCCAATTGCGGCCAATCCATCAAGGCGATATCCGCCGCAGTCGGCAAGGTCGCCGGGTCGATTGCCAAAGGCACGTCATCCCAGGCGGCAGATATATTGGACTTGTTGGGATTGCCGGTGTCTTGGTTAACTGGGCTGAATGGGATTGGGCTAACTGGCAAGCGTATCGGCAAATCGGCATCCACCGCTAGCGCCGATCCAAGCGCAACGATATCGACAGCCGTGACAATTTCAGCAGCGCTGACGACGTCACCGGTCAAGCCGGAGTCGGTAACAGGAGCGCTATTACGAAGTAGCCAGATCGCGCCCACGCCGATTTCCTGTAAAAAAGCGGCGCGGCGAAGTTGTTCTGAAGTCATGGCAGTGTCATAACGATAACCGCATCACGATCGCGTCTTCCCGCGTATTTTCGGCGGCCGGGTAATACGCTTTGCGGCGGCCGATTGATACGAAACCGTACTGGGAATAGATGTTTATTGCACGGACATTGGACGGCCGCACTTCAAGCAAGAGGGAAGTCAATCCCAGTTCTCGTGCCATTGATGCAGTCCGATCCAGCAACGCATGCCCGAATCCGCGTCCCTGAAAATCGGCCCGCACGCTGATATTGAGTAAATGCCCTTCATCCACCACCAGCATCAGCAGGAAGTAGCCCAGCAAATCATCCGCCAAATCATCCGCCATATCGTGAACGTCCCCGCGCGCAACCCAAGCTTGATAGCCGCTGCGCAATGCATCCTCGAAATTGCCGCGGGTCCATGGATACGGATAGACGGCGTTTTCGATGCGCAATACTGGATCAAGATCTTGCGGCTGCATCGGCGCAAATCGGATCAGCACAGCTGAAGCGGAGCAAGGTTGCGCGCTCACCTGGCCGCCCCGACCTTGATCGCCAGGCGCTCATCTGTAGTCAGCGCAATCTTGTTGCGCAGATAGATCGGCTGCGCCTGCTCCGGGGTCAATATCCGGCCGGCTGCAAATGCACTCCGTGCCAGATACGCCACCTGCGCCGCATGCGGCATCACTTCGGCGTGCGCCTGCTGCATCCATGGATAAACCTGCGCCTGATGTTCGAACTCGCCCGGATACGCAGCAAAGCCGTTGCCGCAAGCGACCAGTCCATCCTTATGCTGCGGCAGCACGCCGGCAACCGCTGACAAGGTCGGCTCGACCACCGTCTGCCAGCCATTGGCATAACTGTACTGGGCCCAATACACCTCGCCCATGCGTGCATCGAGTACGGCCAGCACTTCATGCGCGCCGGTCTCGGCTCGGCAAGCTTCGGCCATGGCCAACAGGGTGACGATAGACACCACCGGCAAATCCGCCCCAAATGCCAAACCCTGGGCTATGCCGCAGGCAGTACGCACGCCGGTAAAGGCGCCGGGTCCGGCACCAAAGGCGATCACCGCGCATTGCGACAGCCGCACACCGGCTTGCGCCAGCACGCTTTGCACCATCGGCAGCAAGGTTTGGGAATGGGTCCGGACGCCCGATGATTCGCGCACCAGCAGCGTATCGTCCTGCAACAAGGCAGTAGAGGCAAGTTCGGAAGAGGTTTCTATGGCAAGGATAAGTGGCATGCGCATATTTTACCGCGAGGAAGTAAAGTTTCACATATCGATACGGGTGGAGTATACGATCTGCGCAAAGCGTTTATAACGCGAAACAATGATTGGGAAATCCCTAATATCTAAGAAAAGTACAAAATAATACGACTCAATATCATTTTAAAAAATTCCGCATTGCGTAAAATAAGGTCTGATTTATTTGCATCCCAAAAACCTATGCTCAGTCTGACTCTCGAAAACGATAATCGCAGCCAGGTTTCTGCTGCACTAGACGACGGCCGCTGGCTGGTTGCTTGCCTGTGCGCCGCCTGGTGCGGCACTTGCACTGATTTCCGGAACAGTTTTGAAGAACTTGCTACGCGCCACCCCGATAAGCAGTTGGTCTGGATCGATATCGAGGACCAGGCCGATATCGTCGGCGATCTCGACATCGACAATTTCCCCACCTTGTTGATCCAGCACGGCGATACAGTCGCTTTTTTCGGCACGATATTGCCGGATATCCGCCTTGCCGACCGCTTGATCCAGTCACAACTGGAGAAAAATGACACAACTCTGCAGGCAGAAGCGCATGGCAGCGCCGAGCGGCGCGACTGGCAGCGCGATTGCAATCTGCGCACATTATTGGCTGCGGCAGCATGATGGTCCGAACTTCCTGATTGTTGCAGAATCCAATAGGAGCGGCAAAAAAATGCAGACCAGGCTTGCAATGAAATCAATGATTTGCATTTGTCGAGCCAAGCTTAATGGGAGGGCAGCATGAAGCAGAACCAGGGTCAGAGCCGCACGGAACGCGACACATTCGGAACCATAGAAGTCCCAGCCAATCGATTATGGGGGGCGCAAACACAGCGCGCACTGGAACACTTCGCCATTTCTACCGAGCGCATGCCGGAGGAATTGATCAGTGTGTTAGCAACAATCAAGGGCGCTTGCGCCAGCGTCAACCGGGATCTTGGTCTGCTACCCGTGGCCAAGGCCGACGCCATCATCAAGGCAGCAGAAGCGGTCAGTAGCGGTCAGCATCAGGCCGAGTTTCCGCTGCCGATCTGGCAGACCGGTTCCGGCACCCAAACCAACATGAACATGAATGAAGTGCTGGCCAATGCCGCTTCTGAACTGCTGGGCGGGACGCGGGGCGAGGCACGGCTGGTGCATCCTAACGATGAAGTCAATTTAGGCCAGTCGTCAAACGACATCTTTCCGACCGCCATGCATGTGTCCGCAGCGGTCGTGGTTGTAAAAACATTGTTTCCAGTCATTCGCAAATTGCGCATGACGCTGATCGAAAAATCGCTGGCGTTCGATGACATCGTGAAGATCGGCCGCACCCACTTGCAAGATGCAACGCCGTTGACGCTGGGCCAGGAATTTTCCGCCTATGTAAGCCAGTTGGAACATGCCGAATCCTGCATCACCGCGACGTTGCCGGCACTATATGCGCTGGCAGTCGGCGGTACTGCGGTCGGCACCGGCCTGAACACCCATCCGGAATTCGGCCAGCGGGTGGCAGCGGAATTGGCGCAGAGTACTGGCTTGCCATTTACTTCAGCGCCCAACAAATTCGCTGCGCTGGCAAGCCATGACCCGCTGGCGTCCACCCACGGTGCACTTAAGACACTGGCCGTGGCATTGATGAAAATCGCCAACGATATCCGCTGGATGGCATCGGGGCCACGCTCGGGCCTGGGCGAAATCAGCATCCCGGAAAACGAACCGGGTAGCTCCATCATGCCGGGCAAGGTCAACCCGACCCAGTGCGAGGCACTCACCATGCTCTGCTGCCAGGTGTTCGGCAATGACGTTGCGCTCGGCTTCGGCGCTGCTTCCGGCAATTTCGAACTGAATGTCTTCAAGCCGCTGATTGCCCACAACTTGCTGCAAAGCCTGCGCTTATTACGCGACGGCATCAGCAGTTTCGACCGCTATTGCGTCAGTGGCATCGAAGCCAACCGGGGGCGCATTGCGGAACTGATGGAGCGTTCACTGATGCTGGTGACTGCCCTGGCACCCCATATCGGCTATGACCGCGCCGCCCAGATCGCCAAAAAAGCGCATCAGGAAGGCAGTACGCTGCAACAGGCTGCTTTGGCCTTGGGCTATGTGACGCAAGAGGATTTCGAACGATGGGTGCAACCGGCGCAGATGACGGGCAACACATCCTGAATCATCCTAAAAACCTGATTTTAGGCCGGGTCAAGTATGTATTTATCCAGCGCGCTGGATAGTCTAACTACCTAATTTTCCTAACTTTAGAAGATGTCTGAAATCCTCCCGTTGCGCAAACCGCCAAGGGAGGATTTTTTTGTCGGTGCCATGCACCACGTTTCATCCGCCACGTTTACCGCATCTCGAATGCTTCTTGGTGAAAACGTAAGCGACTTCTGAAAGAGCGCTTCAAACCTTCCTTGAGACTATTTGCAAGTCCTTGGGGACCGCAAAACCAAACCTCGGTGCGCTGCGTTCCGGTCGGCCTAGAGCCAATCGTTTCAGCGGTTAGTACTTCACCCTGCTGGGCGCCATGTACGTGCAGGCGGACGCTGGGCAGCGTTGCGAACTGACCTGGGCGATGGCCTTTCCAGCCGGCATCGAGGCGACAGGCCGCAAATCTTGCTGTGTCAAAAATATACTCGCGTCAGATGGCAACATGGATACCGCTTAAGGCGGCTGGGGATCGCAAGGTCGAAATGAAGTCAGGTACGTGATGTTGCGCATTCAAAAAAGAAGAAAACGATTGTAGGCGATCAGGCAAATCCCCGCTGTTCGCACCGGCAGTTGCGCTTGCACAGCAGCGATGCGCTCACATTCAGAGCAAATGCTGCAGCCATCTTAAATAAATATACTGGAATAGTGTATTTTCAAAATAGAATATAATGCATGCGTAAAACGCATGTATTTTACTTATACCCCCTATTTTCATAAATTCAGCCAGGCGTTATTCAATCAAGACTGCACGCCGATGCCAAGACATGTCGACCAGGTATTCCAACAGGATCAGCGATGCGACTGGACTTGCTTGTTGAGGCCAATCAAAGGTAAGCGCCGGTGCCGGAATATATTTTTTACGGGGTGGTGAAGTATTTATTATCACGCACCGCTCAGATTCCAAGGGCTATTGGTAGCGCTTTATTGGGTCGCAAGCACGACAGGCCTCACTTCAATTCGTGCGGCGGTGATGCAGGAACGCCTTTGTTCGCTACGCCCACCGACTGGCGCGCCGCATAACGCTGCGCCAGCACCGCACACACCATCAACTGGATCTGGTGGAACAGCATCAATGGCAACACGATGGCACCGACCGCATGGCCGGCGAACAGCACCTTGGCTATCGGTATGCCGCTGGCCAGGCTTTTTTTGGAGCCGCAAAACACGATAGCGATTTCATCTTCCTTGTTGAAGCCCAAACGGCGCGCAGCAAAAGTGCTGATCCCGATAGCCAGCGCCAGCAATATCGCACTGACGATGAACAGACCGCCCAACGCACGCAGCGGCAATTGTTCCCACAAGCCCTGCCCGACCGATGCGCTGAATGCCGTATATACCACCAGCAAGATCGAACCCTGATCGATGAACTTCAGCCCGGATTTATGGCGATCAACCCAGCGTCCTATCCATTTTCTGGCAATCTGGCCGGCCACAAAAGGCAGCAGCAATTGCAGCGCGATACTGATCACAGAATCAATTGAAGAATGGTTGGCGTCACCTGCGACCACCAGCAAACTTACTAGCAGCGGCGTCAGAAATATACCGATCAGATTCGATGCGGAAGCGCTGACAACCGCAGCTGCGACATTGCCCCGGGCCACCGCAGTGAATGCAATCGAGGACTGGACCGTGGATGGCAGCATGCATAGAAACAGAATGCCCAGATACAACTCGGGCGTCACTAGCGGCATCAATAACGGCTTAAGCAAGATGCCCAGTACCGGAAACATCAGGAAAGTGCATGCCAAAACGGTCAGATGCAAGCGCCAGTGCCGCATTCCGGCAAGCACCGCATCACGTGGCAATTTGGCGCCATGAAAGAAAAACAGCATGCCGATGGCAAAGCTGGTGATCCGATCAAACACGACTGCAACCTGGCCCTCGCAAGGGAAAATACTGGCAACGATAACGACCAAAATCAGCGCCAGGGTGAAATCATCCGGTAAAAAACGAGGGCGTGCCATTGAAGTCCTATGAATAATACCGATACGATTGAGAATGCCTCCGGCACACCGGACACAAAATCACAAGGCGCAATTTTAACCTGAAGCAAGATGGGCCAACGCTTTGGCAATACTGCAAGCGGGACCAGAATTATCTATATATTTTCCGCAAGACCTAGTCAAAATTAAAAAGCCCCTGTATAGTTTCGCTTCTTCGGTGCTGCAACAAAACACCGAAGACAGTTTGGCTGACTAAGCGAGAAACATGGGTGCTTAGCTCAGTTGGTAGAGCGGCGCCCTTACAAGGCGTAGGTCGGCGGTTCGACCCCGTCAGCACCCACCATCAGTCAAACAGCAGGTGTGACAGCTTGCAATGCGTTTCATTTAGGAGTGGTAGTTCAGCTGGTTAGAATACCGGCCTGTCACGCCGGGGGTCGCGGGTTCGAGTCCCGTCCGCTCCGCCAGACATTGAAAAGGGTGAACTTCGGTTCACCCTTTTTTCTTTTGCGCCGCGCATTTCTTGCAATGGATTAAACGCAGCAATGCAGGCCGAAGCCTGCACTACTCGCCAAATCACTCGTGCGCAGCAATCTTCGGTGTCTGCACCCGCACATCGCCGCATTGGGCCCGATGCCGCAATGCATGATCCATCAGCACCAGCGCCAGCATCGCCTCGGCAATCGGTGTGGCGCGAATCCCGACGCATGGATCGTGCCGGCCGAAGGTCTCCACCATGCTTGGCGTACCGTCCTTGTCGATTGACCGGCGCGGCACACGAATCGATGAAGTCGGCTTGATCGCGATCGATACCGTGATGTCCTGCCCGGTCGAAATGCCGCCCAGCACGCCTCCGGAATTATTGCCGACGAAACCTGTCGGCGTCAGTTCATCGCCGTGCTCCGACCCCTTTTGCGCCACGGATTTAAAGCCGGCGCCGATTTCCACGCCTTTTACCGCGTTGATGCCCATCATTGCATACGCAATTTCGGCATCGAGCTTGTCGTAGATCGGCTCGCCCAGTCCGACCGGCACGTTTTGCGCCATCACATCGATGCGCGCGCCGATCGAGTCGCCCGCCTTGCGCAGCGCGTCCATATATTCTTCCAGTTGCGCGATGGTGCCGAGGTTGCCGGTGGCCGCAAAGAACGGGTTGTTGCGCACATGCTCCCAGGATTCGAACGGAATCGCGATCTCGCCCAACTGGCTCATGCAGCCGGTGAAAGTGGTGCCGTACTGCTGTAGCAGCCATTTCTTGGCGATGGCGGCGGCACCGACTACCGGCGCGGTCAGGCGGGCCGACGAGCGACCGCCACCGCGCGGGTCGCGGATCCCGTATTTCTGCCAGTAGGTATAGTCGGCATGACCGGGCCGGAAAGTCTCGGCAATATTGCCGTAATCCTTGCTGCGCTGGTCTTCGTTGCGGATCAGCAGTCCAATCGGGGTGCCGGTAGTTTTACCCTGATAGACGCCAGACAGGATCTCGACCGTATCGGACTCTTTTCGCTGCGTGACATGGCGCGAGGTGCCGGGCTTGCGACGGTCCAGATCAGGCTGGATGTCGGCCTCCGACAAATCCATGCCCGGCGGGCAACCGTCGATCACGCAGCCAATCGCTGGGCCGTGGGATTCGCCGAACGTAGTGACTGTAAATAAGGTACCGAATGTATTGCCGGACATAAGAGTGGGCCAAGGAATGCGGCCAATTGAGCTGGGAAGATCTGATTTTACCAGCCTAGCGCCCCGACAGCCATGCCACGAAGCGATGCCAGAATTCCGGCACAGCGACAAAAATTGCCGCCGCCACCAGCGCATTCAGTACCGCCGTCACCATGAAAATCTGCGGGATGCTGCATCCCATTTTCAGCAGAATCATTGCAATTAGCGCGGCGCCGACCATGAACAGCGCGTTCAGGATATTCATGCCGGCGATGGTGCGCGATACATGCTGACGGTCGCAGCGGGTCTGGATCAGCGCGAATAGCGGAACGATGTACAAGCCGCCGAAAACGCCTATCAGCAGGCAGTCGAGCATGATCCGCAGGCTGCCATGCTGAGCCGCGAAACCACCCATATCAATCATTGCCGTATCAGCGACATTGGCATAAGCGATGCTGGCAAGGAATAAATCGAAACCGAACACCGACAGGCCAATCGCGCCCAGCGGTACCAGTCCGATCTCGATCCGGCCCCTCGACAAGCGCTCGCACAGCAAGGAGCCGGCGCCGATGCCGAGAGAAAACATTATCAGCAGCAGCACGAACACGCCATGGTCGCCGTGCAGATAATCGCGCGCATACACCGGAAACTGGGCCAGCATGATCGCACCATAAAACCAGAACCATGAATTGCCCAGCATGGCCAGAAACACGATCCGGTTGCGGCGCGAAAACCGCAGATTGCGCAGCGACTCGCGCCACGGATTCCAGTTGATCTGCAAATCCGGTGCGGGCGCCGGCGTCGGCGGAATGCTGCGACTGGCCAGCCAGCCGATCAGCGCGAAGGCAATAGTGCTGCCGGCGATGAGTGCGAGCCCCGACGGCTGCTGCACCACCAGCACCGCACCCAGCACCTCGCCCAGCAGGATGCCGACGAAAGTACCCATTTCCACCATGCCATTGGCGCCAGTCAGCTCTTCAAGCTGCAAATGCTGCGGCAAATACGCGTATTTCACCGGGCCAAACAGCGTCGAGTGCAAGCCCATGCCGGCCACCGCCGCAACCAGTATCCACAAGCTGTGCGTCATCCAGCCGTAAGCGGCGACTCCCATGATGCCGATTTCGAGCAATTTTACAAAACGCGCGATGCGCGCCTTATCGAACTTGTCGGCCAGTTGCCCCGACAGCGCGGAAAACAGCACGAACGGCAAAATGAACAACCCCGGAATCAGGTTGTTCAACACGGCCACATCCATCGTGGTCCAGCGCAACGCGTCGTAAGTGATGATGGTCAGTAATGCGGTCTTGAACACATTGTCGTTAAACGCGCCGAGAAACTGGGTCCAGAAGAACGGCCCGAAACGACGCTGGACGAGCAGGGAAAATTGGCCAGAAGGACGCATGAATGAGGATAGTCGAGGGTGCGCACGAAACATGCGACGGACGACGATTTTATCGACAGCGGCAAGTTGCCGCCAGCAGTTTCAGGCGCCTTCCCGAAATAATTTATACTGCACAATGTATTTTTAATACGCGCAATTAATATATGCGGAAACTGTGGTGTTTTTATGCATACTCCATCATTAAATAATTAATATTCTATGGATGGGCAGCAAACCCGCCCCAGCAGGGAAATTTTATCGAGCGTGACAACTACGCCGCCAGGTCCTCCTGCTCCGTCTTGCGCGTGGCGCGTAGATTGTGCGCGGCTTGGACCATATTGCCGAGCGCTTCGCAGGTTTCCGGCCAGTTGCGGGTTTTCAGGCCGCAGTCCGGATTCACCCACAGCCGCGCATTGGGTGTCACTTCGCGCGCCTTGCGCAGCAGCCGCTCCATGTCATCCACACGCGGGATGCGCGGCGAATGGATGTCGTAGACGCCGGGGCCGATGTCGTTGAACGGAGGTTTGACGCAACGCGAGCCGTAGCTTTGCACCCAGCCGTTGGCGGTAAACGCGTAACCCCACAACTTTTCGCCGAAATACTCGACCATGTCGTTGCGTTCGGCTTCACCATGTACCAGTACGTCCAGTCCCAGCTGTTCCTGTTTTTCCACCACGATGCGGATTTCAGCACGCATCTGTTCCAGATAATCCAGATGGCCGATTTCGCTCCGTTTGTAGGCGGCACGCGCCTGCCGGATCGCCGCGGTCTGCGGAAATGAACCGATAGTGTTAGTCGGGAAAGCTGGCAATTAAAATCTGGCTTGCTACTTTTCGATGCGCTGCGCAAAACCAGAAGCGCGCTCGGTATCGGCGGCACTGCGTTGGGCCAGCTTCTTTTGCACCAGCGCATTGTGGATGCGCGGCGAAGTTTTGCGTGCCGCTACCGCAGCCGATGAAGCCGCAAACTGCTGCTCTATCGCCGCCCTGCCCTGATCGCCCTGCTCAATCTGACCCAATCGGCGCTATCGCACCAGCTCAAGCATCTGAAAGAGCATTACAGCATCAGCCTGTTTGCGCGCAAGAGCGTGCCGGTGCACTTCACCCCGGCCGGTGAGCGACTGCTGAAACTGGCTGATGCGGTTTTACCGCAAGTGGCAGAAGCCGAACGCGATCTGGCACGCCTGGTGCAGGGCGAATCCGGCCAGTTGCGCATCGCGGTCGAATGCCACACCTGCTTCGACTGGCTGATGCCGGCAATGGACGTGTTTCGCGGCCGCTGGCCGGAGG
>JBDSCZ010000181.1:0-19553 GCA_039920865.1 Burkholderiaceae bacterium | reverse complement strand
GCAAGCGAAATCACCACACCGGAGCTGCCTCTGGCCTGTGTTGCCAAGTCGGCCAGGTTTTCCAACTTGGCAACGACGTATCCGCTGTGTTCAAGAAACGGCTTCATTTCGGCCACGATGAAGGGATGCGGGCGGGCCAGCAGAACGGTCTTGGTCATGTTTTGCCTTCAGTAAAATGGTAGATGTAAGCTCAGTCGGTACCAGGGCTCAAATTCTTACACTTGAGCACATAAATTCTTGTAAGAATTTGGCGTTCTCCGGTGACCATGCAACAAGTGTCAATGCCGGAAGCAAAACTGGCTAGAGAAGCGCAATTCGCCTGTGCCGCGCTGGCCATGGTGACCGACATCGACTGCTGGCATCCGCCAGAATCTCATGTCACGGTGGAGTTGGTTATTGTCAACCAGATGAAGAACGCCGAACGAGCACAACCAATCGCTACTGCACCAATCCGGATTATTGTAGAGGACACCCCTCATCGATTGCACAAACCACGCTGACAAGCACCCTCTTAACCATGACGAGATGATTTTTGAGACACGCAGACGGCTAAAAAAGATAATTCGCGCCGATAGATGATCACCACCTTTATTCCGATTTGCGTGCAGCCGAACGCGAAGCGGTGGCAGCAATTCATACCGTATCAGTCGCCGTGCATTTGACCCTGCAGCTTGGATACTTCAAAGCAAAGCGGCAGTTCGTCGCGTATGAAGCAGGATACTGTGATTGAATACTTTGTGTTTTTTTGCATCGATAGCAAAATACTTTCCGCTTGTCTCATTCTAACAACAGATTATATGTACCCCCCAATAAAAAACCTCCCGTGGTTAGGGAGGTTTTGGGGCAATGCTGGGACACTGAATAACAGGCTTAATTACTATTCGTTACTGATTATCACTAGTGATGAATAGTAATAACACATTGATTATGTGAATATTTTACAGAATATATGGTGGGCCTCCCGTGAGTCGAACACGGCACCAACGGATTATGAGTCCGCTGCTCTAACCAACATGAGCTAGAGGCCCATTATCTTTCGCGCAGGTTGTCCTGCTGGAGTTTATCTCCCTGATAGGGAGATTCAGGGCGAGGTAAAAAAACGCCTCGCCAATTTTAAACTATTTAATTACCTTCGAGGAAGCTCTTTAGCTTATCCGAACGGGATGGATGACGTAATTTACGCAATGCCTTGGCTTCTATCTGGCGAATCCGCTCACGCGTTACGTCAAACTGCTTGCCAACCTCTTCCAGGGTATGGTCTGTAGACATTTCAACCCCAAAACGCATACGCAATACTTTGGCTTCACGAGGTGTCAGGGAATCCAGCACATCCTTGACCACATTGCGCATCGATGCATGCAAAGCGGCATCTGCAGGCGCCAGTGTATTACCATCCTCGATAAAGTCGCCCAAATGGGAGTCATCATCATCACCAATCGGCGTTTCCATAGAAATCGGCTCTTTGGCGATCTTCATGATCTTGCGGATTTTATCTTCCGGCATCTCCATCTTGAGCGCCAGTGTCGCCGGATCAGGCTCGGCACCTGTTTCCTGCAAAATCTGGCGCGAAATCCGGTTCATCTTATTGATCGTTTCGATCATGTGTACCGGAATTCGGATCGTGCGCGCCTGGTCGGCGATGGAGCGCGTAATCGCCTGACGTATCCACCATGTTGCATAGGTCGAGAACTTGTAGCCACGTCGGTATTCAAACTTGTCTACTGCTTTCATCAAGCCGATATTGCCTTCCTGGATCAAATCCAGAAATTGCAGGCCGCGATTGGTGTATTTTTTTGCAATCGAAATCACCAGACGCAAGTTGGCTTCGGTCATTTCACGCTTGGCCCGGCGCGCCTTCATCTCGCCAGCCGCCAGTTTCTTGTTTATGTTGCGCAGATCAGGCAAAGGCAAAACGACGCGCGTTTGCAAATCGATTAGTTTCTTTTGTAACTCCTGGATGGTCGGCACATTTCGTCCCAGGATGGCACTGTATGCATGCCCGGCATCTACTTCGCCTTCGACCCAAGAAAGATTAACTTCATTGCCAGGAAACACTTTAATGAAATGCGAACGCGGCATGCCACATCGGTTTACCGCCACATTCAATATTTGCTTTTCGATATGACGCACTTCATCGACCTGGCCGCGCAGGGTATCACATAGTTTTTCAACCACTTTGGCTGTAAAACGTATCCCCAGCAACTCTTGGGAGATCATTTCCTGCGCCTTGACGTAAGGCTTCGAATTGTAGCCGTCCTTCTCATACGACTTCCGCATCTGGTCGAACTGGCTCGATATGACAGCGAACTTATCCAGGGCATCCCGCTTCAGTTGCTCTAGTTGCGCTGCAGAGAAGCCGGCGGCGCCGCCATTACCGCTGGGATCGCCTTCTTCCTCCCCCTCTTCGCCCGCATCATCCTCATCCGAATCGTCATCTTCTTCATCATCCGAAGCAGGGGCTGCCGCCGATTGCGCCGCAGGCTCGCCTTCAGTCAAATTCACCAAACCATCGACAATTTCGTCAATCTTGATTTCATCATTGGAGATTTTTTCTGCTGCCGTCAGGATTTCAGCAATAGTCATCGGACAAGCTGAAATAGCTTGAATCATGTCTTTCAAACCGTCTTCAATTCGTTTCGCGATCTCGATCTCGCCTTCGCGCGTGAGTAACTCGACCGAACCCATTTCACGCATGTACATCCGAACCGGATCGGTGGTTCGACCGAAGTCGGAATCGACGGTCGATAGCGCCGCTTCAGCGGCGGCTTCCGCCTCATCATCGCTGGCAACGGTGGCAACATTATCGGATAACAACAGAGTTTCAGCGTCGGGCGCCTGATCATAAATGGCAATACCCATATCGTTGAAGGTACCGATAATGCCCTCAATTGCCTCAGGATCAATGATATTTTCCGGCAAGTGATCGTTGATCTCCGCGTACGTCAGAAAACCACGCTCCTTACCTAGCTTGATCAGGATTTTCAGTTTTTCGCGACGCGCCTCAAGCTCAACCTCTGAAGCTTCTGTATCCGAAGAAAAGGCATCTTTCAAGAGTGCCTTTTCTTTTGCCTTGCGATCCTTTGCTTTTGCCTTGTCGGCTGCCTTCATCTCGGTACGCTCGACCGCATTCAGTGCCGCAACCTCATCATTTTCGGGCTGAAATTCTTTTGGCTTGCGGCCACGACGCCCCGGCACCTTGATGGTTGGAAGAATATAACCTGAGGTATCGATCGCTGCTAGCGTTGCCGCATCTGTGGTCGACTTTACAATTGGGCCGACGACGTTTTTGACATCCTGCTTGAGCGCCACGGATTCGGGCTTGAGCTCGGCTTTGATCGGTTTGATAACAGTTTTCGATTCAGTTTTCTTGGTTGTCACGGGAGCTTTCAATTGCGCAGGTGTCGACTTTGCAACTTTTTTAGACACAGGTTTGATACTTAACTGGGCAGCAGCACCAGACATCTCTTTCACCACCGCCTTCGATTCTTTTGATTTGGCAGCACTTCCAGCATGCGTTCGGGCAGGTGATTTAGTGACGGCTGAAGCCGTTTTTCCAGTCGCTGGATTGCCGACCGGACGAGAAGCCACGGACAGTTGATCGACAGGCTTTGTCGCCGCCGATTTCTCCGCAGTGGATCTAACTTTTTCTTCGCTCGGAATCTGGAATTTCGCAGGTTTTTTCATTGCGCTCACCAAGGAATAATCACCAATTCAAATATTTCTTTACTGCCACAAGTCTAACCGCGCACAGCATGGCAATACCACCCACATCACTATTTTGATTGCAATGCACTCCTCATATTTTCAGCGGCACAAAGCGATAAGACATTGAATTAAAAGCTTTAAATTATAGCATATTGAGCCATATTGGCTTCCGGCAAGCCAACCAACAAGTAACTGGAATCTGCTTGCATCAGCCTAAATAGGGGCCGATAATTTCAAATTAAGTGCCGAGCCGTCTCCGTGCTCCCGCCTCAGATACTTGAACAATCCTATTAGCGCATTGCTTTTTCAGCATCTTCCTGACGCCGCAACTGATCTTGTTGCGACATCAACTCCATATAACGCACACGGACATTTTCCACACTCTGGCCAGAAGTTGACAATTGATCCAACTCAGCCTTAATCGCCTGTCTTTTGGTCTGCCTGACAGCGCCAGCCAACTCCAGGCGAACAGTATCCACATCCGATTCGGGTTGCGCCGCCACCTCCGCTATCACCGCATCAAAATCAGACTCGGAAGCGCGCAACTGCTCTGCCAAAGCTGCAAAATTCGCATTCGCCCCCATTGCCTGACAGGTCTCAACCAACTGCATCAACATTGCCGCATTATCCGACGAAATGTGCGCCACCGCTGCTAGCACAGACGCATCCAATTCTGCCGCCAACGCCGGATGCGCGATCAGCAAACGAATCATCTGGTGCTCCAACCCCATCGGAGCGGCACGCCTGGTCTTTGGCGGCGCTTTGCGCGTCCTGGATACCGGATTGACAAGCTCGAACAGGGATTCAATTTCCGCAGCAGTCGTCAGTGTCAATTGCGACAAGCTCCTTACTATTTGCAAGCGCAAAGAGGATCCGGGCATTGCTTGCAACAAAGGCTTGGCATCAAATTGCACCCGCGCACGCCCCTCCGGAGCTGCCAAATCATTATCGCCAATCACTTCCTTCAAAAGAAACTGCGACAGCGGCATCGCGTCCTGAATCTGTTGTGAAAAAGCTTCCGCGCCTAATTCGCGCACATAGCTATCCGGATCATGTTCGGTAGGCAAAAACAAAAATTTAATGACCTTGTTGTCGGTAGCCAAAGGCAAGCATGCGTCGAGCGCACGCCGTGCTGCTCGACGTCCGGCTGAATCGCCATCAAAGCTGAACACTACATGATCGGTCTGTCGCAATAATTTCTGTACATGCGTCGGCGTACATGCGGTACCGAGGGTCGCAACCGTTTGCGGAAAACCATGCTGCGCCAGCGCCACAACATCCATGTAACCCTCAGTCACCAACACATAACCGGCAGCACGTATCGCCTGCCGCGCCTCGAACAAACCATACAACTCCAGACCTTTCTGAAATAAGGGTGTCTCGGGAGAATTCAAGTACTTCGGTTCCCCGCTATCCAGAATCCTGCCGCCAAATCCGATCACCTGCCCTTTTACATTACGTATGGGAAACATGATGCGGTCACGGAATCGATCATAGCGCCGCCGGCTCGCTCCCTGCTCTTCGCTCTTATCAATAACCATGCCGGCCTCGACCAGCGCCCCAGCATCGTAATCGGGAAATACCGCGCGCAAACCATCCCAGCCATCGGGCGCGTATCCCAAACCGAACCTAGCCGCCACCTCGCCTGTCAATCCGCGCCTTTTCAAATAAGCAATTGCCCGCTCGGCACTACGCAGTTCACCGCGATAAAAATCACAGGCCTGCGTCATCACATCAGTAAGCGCGATGTTTTTTGCCTGCGCCTCGGCACGCTGGGCAGGTAGCAGACGATCCTGCTCCGGAACCGCCAAGCCGACATTCTGCGCCAGATCCTTGACTGCATCGACAAAGCCCGAACCGGAATACTCCATCAAAAACCCGATCGCGGTTCCGTGCACACCGCAGCCAAAGCAATGATAAAACTGCTTGGTCGGACTAACGGTAAAACTGGGCGATTTCTCGTTATGGAACGGACACAAGCCCATGAAGTTGGCGCCGCCCTTCTTCAGCGGCACGTAACGCCCGACCACCTCGACGATGTCGACGCGGCTGAGCAAATCCTGAATGAAAGATTGTGGAATCATATTGATTGAAGCCTGCCGCAATCAGCCGTTCAGGCCTTACTTAAAGCAACCTTAACCAATGCCGATACCGCCGTCATGTCGGCACGTCCTGCCAGCTTCGGCTTCAGTACTGCCATCAATTTACCCATATCCTGCGGTCCGGCAGCGCCGGTTTCAGTAATGGCAGCATCTACAGCAGCCTGCACTTCGGCGTCAGAGAGCGCTTCCGGCATGTAGACTGAAAGGATTGCCAGCTCGACTTTTTCAATATCGGCCAGATCCTGACGGCCGCCGGCCTCGAACTGGCTGATCGAATCCTTGCGCTGCTTGATCATTTTTTCAACGATGGCAAGAACATGCGCGTCCGTCACTGCGATACGCTCATCGACCTCTTTTTGCTTGATTGCCGCAGTCAGCATGCGAATAGCACCCAGCTTGACGCTATCCTTGGCACGCATTGCGGCCTTCATGTCGTCGGTAATTTGTTCTTTCAGTCCCATATCAAGCTCCATTTCAATTTAATAAACGCAAAAACCCGCAGCGGAACGACCGGAGCGGGTTTTCAATCCAGCCGCACAAACGTGCGGGTGAAAAATTAGAACAGCTTTTTCGGCAGCTGCTGGCTACGAATGCGCTTGTAGTGGCGCTTGACTGCGGCAGCAAGCTTGCGCTTGCGCTCTGCAGTTGGCTTCTCGTAAAACTCACGCGCCCGCAGATCGGTCAACAAACCGGTTTTTTCAATAGTGCGCTTGAAGCGACGCATTGCGACTTCGAACGGCTCGTTTTCTTTAAGGCGAATTGTTGTCATGTATGTAAATTCAAACGATGATTTTAGGAGAAGACGGTAATTCTAGCAGACCTTCCCGATTGATGAAAGTCTTTTAACCAGAAATTGTCTCCCCCTAGCGACACAGGCAAGTCGAATCAAACCGACATGCCCGCAGCAACCCCGGACGACCATGCCCACTGAAAATTATAGCCGCCCAGCCAGCCGGTCACGTCTACCGATTCTCCTATGAAAAACAGGCCCGGTATTTTGCTTGCCATCATGGTCTGTTGTGACAACTCGCGTGTGTCGATCCCGCCCAACGTGACTTCCGCCTTGCGATAGCCTTCGGAACCGTCCGGCGTAATGACCCAGGCATTGAGCGACTCTCCCAACAAGCGCAATTGCTTGTCGGTCATGTCGGCGATGCGCGCGTCGGATTGAAACCCTTTTATCTGCAGCCAACCGTCCACTAATCGCGCCGGCAGCCATTGCGACAGGGTGTTGCCCAGATTCCTTTTGAGTGTCGACTTGCCCTCGATCAGAGTTTGCGCGACATCCATATCGGGCAATAAATTGATGGTGAGCTGCGCGCCCGGCTGCCAATAGCTGGAAATCTGCAATACGGCAGGGCCGGACAGGCCGCGATGGGTAAACAACAGGTCTTCGCGAAAACTGCCGCGGTTTTTCTTGTCGCCTGCACTGATCTCGACTGGCAATGCAATTCCGGCCAGCGCAACGAAAGGCTGCCATTCGGATAAATCGAAAGTCAGCGGCACCAATGCCGGCCGCGGTTCCACCAGCTTGATGCCGAAATGGCGTGCGATCCGATACGCGAAATCGGTAGCGCCGATTTTCGGGATGGAAAGTCCGCCGGTGGCAAGCACGACGCTGTCGACCACTATATCAGCCGCTATGTTGCCGGCGCTGGTCGTCAGCACAAAACCGCCGTCGGCTTGGCTAATGGTGCTGACGCTGCAGGGCATCTGCCAGTGCACATTACCCAGGTCACATTCGGCTTTCAGCATCCTGATGATGTCTTCGGCCGTATCGTCGCAAAAAAGCTGGCCTTTGTGCTTCTCGTGATGCGCGATACGGTGACGCTTCATCAAAGCGAGGAAATCCTGCGGCGTGTAGCGCGACAGCGCACTTTTGCAGAAATGGGGATTGCCTGACAGAAAATTCTGCGGGCCGGCGTCGATGTTGGTGAAATTGCAACGGCCTCCGCCGGAGATGCGGATTTTCTCTGCCAGACGCGTGGCATGATCGATCAACACCACGCTTTTGCCGCGCTGGCCGGCCACTGCTGCGCACATCATGCCGGCGGCACCGGCGCCGATTACGGCGACCTCATATTTTTTTGTCATATCCGGGAAAGTCTTATTGCTTCAATCGATCGGTTTGCAATTGCCTGGAAACCTGTACGCAATGTCTGACCTGCTCGGCAATGGTGGCGGGCACCGGTTGTTCCCGACGCAATACCGCTTCGGTCCAGCGTGCGGTCGAGGCTGCATCTGGCGCTTCGGGCAAGGTGATGTCTGCCTCAGCGGTGGGCTGGGTTTGCACCAGCGTCATGCATTTTCCGGAATGGTACCAATCGATTTGCTGGGCGCGTCGGGCGTTCGCCACGGTTTCCCCTTCTGTTCCGCGCATCAGGAAAGCGTCGCCGCGCGCGGCTGGCGCTGCAGTCGAAAAATAGCTGCTCAACATGGCCAGATATTCAGGATGCGTGTACGACACCAAACGCAAAGCCGGGCCCTTGAACGGCTGCATGATCTTGACCAGCGTATGGGTCGAATTGCGCACGCCCAATATGCGCCGGGTTTCCAGCAGGCTCGCCATCTCTGGCGCCAACACCGCGATCGGCATGAAAGCGGGCTGGTGCCGTGCGAAGCAAGCCTCGGCTTGCTGCACGCTCTGCGCGTGGGCCAGACCCAACGCCGCGAAAATCTCGGCCGTGGTCACGCGACCCGGATCCTGCGTGATCCCGTGCACCAGCACCGGCACGCCTTGCTGCGCCAGCAGCAGCGCCAGCAGAGGCGTCAGGTTCGCCATTTTGCGCGAACCGTTGTAACTCGGAATCACAATCGGTGCAAAGGTTGACGATACCGATAGCTCACCCGGCACCGACAATTGTTTGAGCGATGCTTCTGCCGCATCGAGGAAGCCGGCGATTTCATCGACCGACTCGCCCTTGATACGCATAGCCAGCAATATCCCGCCCAGTTCGAGATCCGAAATGCGCCGGTCCAGCATTGCCGCATACATATCGTGTGCATCTGCGCGCGACAGGCTGCGGGCGCCATCCTTGCCGCGTCCGATCACCTTGATGAAGCGGGCCGCCGCAAAATGTTCAGTTGTTTGTGCATTTTCCATGCGCGAATTATACCGATTCATGCAAGGCCGGCCCCGGCAGGTATTGTCATGCGGCTTTTGCGATTGCCTCGCGCGCCAGCACCATCTGCTTTAACTCGGGCATGCAGGAACCGCAGTTGGTGCCGCATTTGAGTTTGTCCTGCAGTCCAGCCAACAGTACGTCTGCTGCACCCGGCGCCGCATTCAGCGCATCGTTGATTTCGGTTTCCGCCACATTGAAGCAGTTGCAGACGATGCGGCCGCGCGCCTTGAATCCTTGCGGCGCCTTGGTCGAAGGGATCAACAACATGCGCCCCAAGGCGGCAACCGGCTGTCCAATTTCAAGATATTGCTTCAGCCAGGACTCCGCCGACATATCTCCAGCCAGAGAAACCGCTGCCAGCTTGCCGTCCTGCACCAGGATATGGCGCGCATTGCCGCGCTTGGCATCGTCGTAGCGCAACACGCCGGCACCTTCGATACCGAATCGGGATTCGATTTCCTTGACCAGCGCTGCGTCGGCTACGTAATCATCGGCGGCGCGAAACAGCACGCCGACTTTTTCGCGCCCGAACAGCGTGCAGGACGCATAGCTGAAACGGCGCAGATAGGGCCGCAGTGCCGATTGCAAGGCCAGCACTTGCGACGCATCGACCCAGCCGAACACTAGAAAACGCCAGGCCAACTCGGCCTTCAGAATCTTGACCGCCGCATGCTTGAGCTCCGGCTGTTTGGACACCGGATCGACCGTCGGCAGTGTCAGCGCGTTCACGCCATAGGTGCCAGCGCCGTCATGGCCGCGGCCGGACAGGTATTCCTCGCCCCAGTGCATCGCGATGAACGCCTGCCCGGCGCGCATCTCGGCACCGGCCACCGCCGGCAGTATTTGCGAACCGCGCTTGCTGGTCACATGCACCAGCTCGCCGCTCTTGATCAGGCGGCGTTCCATGTCGAGTGGCGACATCACGACCGACGGCTCGGATGCGTGCGCAAACAGCTGCGCGACGGTACCGGTGCGGCTCATGCCGTGCCACTGGTCGCGCAGCCGTCCTGTCGTCAAATGAAACGGGTAGCGCGCATCGACCGCTTCGGCCACCGGCTGATACACGGCATGCACGAATTTGGCGCGTCCGCTGGCGGTCGGAAAAATGCCGTCTTGGTACAGCCGCTGCTTGCCAGTCACCGCGCCGTGCGGGAACGGCCATTGCTGCGGCCCCCGCTGCTCCAGGATGTCGAACGACAGGCCGGTGATATCGAGATCGCGTCCGCGCGTGGTTTCGCGGTGCTCATTCCAGATCTGTTCCGCGCCCGCATATGGAAACAGCGTGTTGCTCTTGCCCATCAACAGTTCCAGCCTGCGCGCGAAGTCGATGACGATTTCCCAGTCGTGGCGGGTCTCGGCCGGCTTCGGCAGCACCGGCTTGAGGCGGGTGATGCGGCGCTCGGAGTTGGTGACGGTGCCATCCTTCTCGCTCCAACTGGTCGCCGGCAGCAGCACGTCGGCGAACTCCACCGTCGCGGTGGTCTGGTAGGCCTCCTGCACGATCACCAGCTCGGCCTTTTTCAGCGCTGCGCGCACCAGCTTCTGGTCCGGCATCGATTGCGCGGGGTTGGTGCAGGCGATCCACAGCAGCTTGATCTCGCCGCTGCGCACCGCCTCGAACATTTCGATGGCGGTCTTGCCCGGCGTTGCCGGCACCTGGTCGATACCCCACAACTTCGCCACTTCGGCGCGATGTTCGGGATTGGCCAGGTCGCGGTGGGCCGACAGCAGATTGGCCATGCCGCCGACTTCGCGCCCACCCATCGCATTCGGCTGGCCGGTCAGTGAAAACGGCCCGGCGCCTGGCTTGCCGATCTGGTGCGTGGCCAGATGCAGGTTGATCAGCGCCGCATTCTTGGCGGTGCCGGAAGACGACTGGTTCAGGCCCTGGCAATACAGCGACAAGGTGGCTTTGGAACGGCCGAACCATTGCGCCGCCTGCACCAGATCGGCTTCGCTGATGCCGCACACCTCGGCCACATATTTGGGCGTGTATTCCCGTACCGTCTGCTTCAGTTCGGCAAAGCCTTCGGTATGGGCGTCGATATAGGCGCTGTCGATCAGGTCTTCCCACAGACAGATATGCAGCATGCCGTTGAACAGCGCGACGTCTGTGCCCGGCAGGATCGGCAGGAACAGATCGGCTTCGCGCGCGGTATCGGTGCGGCGCGGATCGGCGACAATGACTTTCAGCTGCGGGTTGTTCTTGCGCGCATCCTCGATGCGCCGATACAGGATCGGATGCGCATACGCGGTGTTGGAGCCGACGATGAAAATCAGCTCGGCCTGCTCGATATCTTCATAACAGGCGGGCGGCGCATCGGCGCCCAGCGTCTGCTTGTAGCCGGCCACCGCGCTCGACATGCACAGGCGCGAGTTGCTGTCGATATTGTTGGTGCCGATCAAGCCTTTGGCCAGCTTGTTGAAGACGTAATAATCTTCAGTCAATAACTGGCCGGAGATATAGAAGCCGACGCTGTCCGGCCCATACTTGTTGATCGTATTGAAGAATTGTTGCGCGATCGCGTCCAGCGTCTGATCCCAACTGGCCCGCACGCGCGGCGCAGTGCGCGCGCTGCGCAGTTCCGGATATAGCGCGCGCGCCTGCTGCTGCAGCAGCGGATTGGCGGTCAGATGCAGCGTGCTGCCCTTGGTGCACAAGCGGCCGAAGTTGGCCGGGTGCTCGGGATCGCCACGCACACTGGTAACCTGCGCGCCATCGGTCTCGACGATGACGCCGCACCCGACGCCGCAGTAGCAGCAAGTTGCCTTGGCTTCCGTTCGAAACTGCGCAGCGCCGCTGCGCCCGTTCTCACCTGCTCCCTCAGGGAGAAGGCCGGGATGAGGGTGGGTGAGTTGAGCGGGCATCGATTGATTCATTCAGCCACAACAGCGGCAACCTCGATCGCCAGCGAAGCTAATTCGACTACGTCCAGATACACATCGCCGGCCTCGACCTTGACGCTGAATTTTTGCGCGCAGCCGACATCCGGCGCGGCGGCACAGCCGGAATCGAGTTCGATGTTCCAGTTGTGCAATGGACAGGCGACCCGCTCGCCGTACACGATGCCCTGCGACAGCGGTCCACCCTTGTGCGGGCAACGGTCCACCAGCGCGAATATCTTGTCCTCGCTGTTGCGGAAGATCGCTACGTCCGGTTTCGCGTCACGTTGCACCACGCGTGCACCCAGTACCGGAATATCGGCAACCTTGCAAATGACTTTCCATTGATTTGGCATTTCAGTTCCTCGTATCGATATCGTTTAATTGCGGCGGGTGGCACGACTCAGCGCCACCCTGCTCCGCTACGACATACATTTGTTGTGGAGTATCACAATAAATCATGCTGTTTGCGCATGACTTTATCGCATCTATAAAAATACAGCTACCCAGTATATATTTAACCATCCAGCACACAACAGCGCGCAATCAGGCCGGCAGCGGGACGAACTGGCGCATGTCGACCAGCGCCTTCTCCGGCTCCAGCCAAGGATCGACCTCGCCGTCGAGCGAGAACAGCATGCGCTCGTATAGCGCCTTGCGGTTGGCCGCGTCCTCCAGCACCATCTTCTTCGCATGATCGAGGCCGACGCGCTCCAGATAATGGACGGTGCGCTCCAGATACCAGCCTTCCTCGCGGTACAGCTGCAGGAAGGCGCCGGCAAATTCCAGCACTTCTGCGTGGGTCTTGACCTTGACGAAGAATTGCGCGACTTCGGTCTTGATGCCGCCGTTGCCGCCGACATAGATTTCCCAGCCGGAATCGACGCCGATCACGCCGACGTCCTTGATGCCGGATTCGGCGCAGTTGCGCGGGCAACCGGAAACCGCGATCTTGACCTTGTGCGGCGCGTACATGCGGCACAATTCATGCTCCAGCTGCTGCCCCATCAGGGTCGAGTCCTGGGTGCCGAAGCGGCACCATTCGCTGCCGACGCAGGTTTTCACGGTGCGCAGCGCCTTCGCATAGGCGGCGCCGCACGGCATGCCGAGGTCTTTCCAGACGCCCGGCAAGTCAGCCTTTTTCACGCCGAGCAAGTCAATGCGCTGGCCGCCGGTCACCTTGACGGTCGGGATCGCGTATTTATCGACCACATCGGCGATGCGGCGCAATTCGGACGCATTGGTCACGCCGCCCCACATGCGCGGGATCACCGAATAGGTGCCGTCCTTCTGGATGTTGGCGTGCGCGCGCTCGTTGATGTAGCGCGATTGCGGATCGTCCTTGGCCTGGTGCGGCCAGGTCGACAGCAGATAATAGTTGAGCGCCGGGCGGCATTTGGCACAGCCGTTGGGCGTGCGCCAGTCCAACAATTCCATGGTACTGGCGATGGTCAGGAGTTTTTCGACCTTGATCGCATCGCGCACTTCGTGGTGGGTGTGGTCGGTGCAGTCGCATATCGGCTTGGCCTGGCTGGAGACCGAGTAATCGGCACCGACGGTGGACATGATGATCTGCTCGACCAGGCCGGTGCAGGAACCGCACGAGGCCGAGGCCTTGGTATGCTTGCGCACGTCTTCCAGCGTGAACAGCCCATGCTCCTTGATCGCCTTGACGATAGTGCCTTTGCAGACGCCGTTGCAGCCGCATACTTCGGCGCTGTCCGGCATCGATGCTGCCTTGGTGAATCCTTCATGGCCGGCGTCGCCGGTGTGCGATTCGCCGAACATCAGGCTGTCGCGGATTTCGGAAATCAGCTTGCCTTCGCGCAGCAAATTGAAATACCAGCTGCCGTCGACGGTATCGCCGTACAGGCAGGCGCCGATCAGCTTGTCGTCCTTCAGCACCAGCTTCTTGTAGACGCCGCCGATCGGGTCCGACAGGATGATTTCTTCGGTGCCTACACCGCCGCTGAAGTCGCCGGCCGAGAACAGGTCGATGCCGGTCACTTTCAGCTTGGTCGAGGTGACTGAGCCCTTGTAGAGGCCGATGCCGAAATTGGCCAGATGGTTGGCGCAGACCTTGGCCATGTCGAACAGCGGCGCCACCAGCCCATACACATTGCCGCGATGGTTGACGCACTCGCCGACCGAGTAGATGCGCGGGTCGTAGGTCTGCATCGTGTCGTTGACCACGATGCCGCGGTTGCAATAGATGCCGGCCGATTCCGCCAGCGCGGTGTTGGGACGGATGCCGACCGCCATCACGATCAGCTGCGCGGGGATTTCCAGCCCGTCGGTGAAACGGATCGCCTTCACATGGCCGCTTTTCCCATCATCTGCGTCGCCGATGATGGCTTCGGTATTCTTGCCCAGCAGGAAATTCAGGCCGCGATCTTCCAGCGATTTCTGCAACATCTTGCCGGCCACTTCATCCAGCTGGCGCTCCATCAGCCATAGCGGCAAATGGACTACTGTGACATTCATGCCGCGCAGTTTCAGGCCGTTGGCCGCTTCCAGCCCGAGCAGGCCGCCGCCGATGACGATCGCGTGCTTGTGCTTGGTCGATGCTTCGATCATCGCATTGGTGTCGGCGATATCGCGATAGGCGATCACCCCTTGCAAATCCTTGCCCGGCACCGGCAGCATGAACGGATTGGAGCCGGTCGCCAGCAACAGGCGGTCATACTCGGCGACGGTGCCGTCTTCCGCGATCACCTGGCGCTTGACGCGGTCGATCTTGACAATCTTCTTGCCCAGATGCAGCGTGATGTCGTTTTCCGCATACCAGTCGACATCATTGAGCATGATGTCCTGCACGGTCTGCTCGCCGGCCAGCACCGGCGACAGCAGGATGCGGTTGTAATTGGCATAGGGTTCCGCACCGAATACCGTGATGTCATAGATGTCGGGAGCGATCTTGCGCAACTCTTCCAGTGCACGCACGCCCGCCATGCCATTACCGACCATTACCAGTTTCAACTTCTTCATCACGATCCCCAAATAAATGTCTCTTGGCTTCACTTGAGCAAAATTGATGCCAGTGCATCGCGCGGTGCATGACCGCTGCAAAATCCAGATTTCGCACCATTGCAGTGCACTTATTCCACTCAATCACACTGAAATAGTGCGCCGCACAAAAATGATTCAGATCAAGGGAGAGGAAAATAAATGATGTTGTAGAAACGCACTATAACCATGCCAGCTTTAGGTGTACTTACGGAAGCTAAGCCTGGATATCCCAGCAAAAACCGGACAATAAGCAGCTACTGCAATTGAAACAATGCAGTTTTCTAACAAAAAATGCGGGATGGCATGGTGCTTGCGTTAACGAGCTCATTCATATCAGGAGTCACCATGCAAAAAACATCGTTCTGGAAGGCCGGGCATACGCCGACACTGCTTTCCGCATTCTTTTATTTCGACCTCAGTTTCATGGTCTGGGTCTTGCTCGGCCCGCTCGCGATCCTGATTGCCAAGGACCTGGGCCTGTCAGCCGCACAGAAAGGCATGATGGTCGCCACGCCTTTGCTGGCTGGCGCTCTGTTGCGGATCGTGATGGGGGTACTGGTCGATCATCTGAAACCGAAGAAAGCCGGACTCATCGGCCAGTTGATCGTGATCGCCGGGCTGACCTGGGCCTGGCTGGGCGACCTGAGCACCTATCAGAGCCTGCTGATATTGGGCGTCATTCTGGGCGTGGCGGGCGCGGCCTTCGCGGTGGCGCTGCCGCTGGCATCGCGCTGGTATCCGCCCGAACATCAGGGCACCGCGCTCGGGATCGCCGGCGCCGGTAACTCCGGCACCGCATTCGCCGCGTTGTTTGCACCGTCACTGGCGATCGCCTATGGCTGGCAAAACGTGTTTGGCCTGGCGCTGATTCCATTGGGCGTGGCATTGGCGGTGTATCTAATATTTGCCAAGGATGCGCCATCCGCACCGCCGGCGAAGTCGCTGGTCGAGTACCTGCACATCCTGAAAGACAAGGATGCATGGTGGTTCATGTTCTTTTACAGCGTGACCTTCGGCGGCTTCTCCGGCCTGGCATCGTCGCTCGCGATTTATTTCAACAGCCAATATGGCCTGTCGCCGGTGACAGCAGGGTATTTCACCGCCGCTTGCGTGTTTGCCGGTTCACTGGTGCGTCCGATGGGCGGCCGTCTGGCCGACCGCTTCGGCGGCATCAAGGCCTTGTCTATCATGTATGTGCTGGCTGCAATCTTCCTGTTCATCGCCAGCTTTGGCCTGCCGTCTGCGGTCTCGGCCGTCATCGTATTCACGCTGGCGATGCTGGCGCTGGGCACCGGCAACGGCGCGGTGTTCCAACTGGTTCCGCAACGTTTTCGCAAGGAAATCGGCGTGATGACCGGCCTGGTCGGCATGGCGGGCGGCATTGGCGGTTTTTATCTGGCCTCCAGCCTCGGTTATTCGAAACAATTGACCGGCAGCTATCAGCTGGGCCTGTCCATCTTCGCCGCGCTGGCGATCGTCGCCTTGCTCGGCTTATCGATGGTCAAGTCGCGCTGGCGCACCACCTGGGGCAGCGCGGCGATGACATCCGCCAAGATCTGATGGTTCCAACCATGTAATTTAGATGCAACGCAGGAGCGGACCATGTCTGCTCCTGTTTTTTTTCGGCGCGCGCCGATGGTGTTCATCGCGCCCTACAATACTGAGATTCACAGACCACTCAAGACTATTAACCATGCCACTCACCATTGCCGCCGGCCACGCGACATCCACCGGGAAACGGGAACGCAATGAGGATTTCCTCGGCATGGTCACGCCCAACGAGCCGGAGCTGTCGACCAAAGGCATGCTGGCCGCCATCGCCGACGGCGTGTCCGGCAATGAAGGCGGGCGCGAAGCGTCGGAATACGCGGTGCGCGGTTTGCTGGCCGATTATTACGCGACCCCCGATACCTGGCCGGTGACGCAAGCGCTGGAGCGCGTGATCAAGGCCACCAACGGCTGGGTCCAGCAACAAGGCACGATCCGTCCGGAACTGGCCGGCATGGCGACCACGCTGACGGCCATCGTGCTGCGCGGCCGCTTTTACTATTTCGCCCATGTCGGCGACACCCGCCTGTACCTGTTGCGCGGCGCCGTGTTGTCGCGGCTGACCACCGACCATGTGTGGGACCGGCCGGAGATGCAGCATGTGCTGACGCGTGCGATCGGCCTCGACTCCCGGATCGCGATCGACCACGGCATGGGTGAACTGCAGCAGCGCGATGTGTTCCTGCTGGCGTCCGACGGGGTCTGGGCGTCGATCACCGAATACGACCTGAGCGCCATCTTGTCCGAGGCGGCACAGGGCCACGACAGCATCGAACGCGCCAGTCAAGCCTTGCTGGATGCGGCGCTGGCAGCCGGCTCGCAGGATAATCTGAGCGCGTTGATACTGCGGGTCGATGCGCTGCCGCAAGAAAACCTGCGCGATGCGGTCTCACTTTCGCGCGACCTGCCGCTGCCGCCCAAGCTAAAAGCGGGCCAGAACATCGACGGCTATCTGGTCGAAGAACTGATCCATGCATCGCAGGCGACGCTGCTGTATCGGGTGCTCGATCCGGTCACGCAACGCAAGCTGGTGCTCAAGACGCTGCATCCGGACCATGCCGATGACGAACAGGAACGCTCGGCCTTCGCGCACGAGGAATGGCTGGCAAAACGGGTGGTCGCACGCTTCTTCCCGCAGGTCATCACGCCGCAATACAAAACCGCACTGTATTACCTGAGCACCTGGCATGCCGGCAACAACCTGCAACAGTGCCTGGATGCCGGCCAACACTTCACGGTGCCGGAAGTGGTGCGCTACGGCGAGCAACTGGTGCGCGCGATCGGCGCATTGCACCGGCGCAGCATCGTCCATCGCGACATCAAGCCAGCCAATGTGCATCTGGGCGATGATGGTGAATTGCGCGTGCTGGACCTGGGTGTCGCGCAATCCGGACTGGAGGCCGAACAAGGCAATCCGGCGCCGCAAGCCGGCACCCCATCCTTCCTGGCACCGGAGCAGTTCGACAATGCGCCGCCGTCGCGCCAGACCGATGTATATGCGGTCGGCGTGACGCTGTATACCATGCTGACCCGGCATTACCCTTACGGCGAGATCGAACCGTTCCAGCACCCGCGCTTCGGCGAGCCGGTAGCACCGAGCCGCTACCGGCCCGACATCCCGTTGTGGCTGGAAAACGTGTTGCTGAAGGCGGTTGCCAAGGATGCCACGGTCCGTTTCGAGACTGCGGAAGAATTCCTGCTGGCACTGGAACGCGGCGCAGCGCGCCCGCTGGCCACCGCTAGCGCCCCGCCGCTGGCAACCCGCGATCCGGTTTCAGTCTGGCGCACCATCGCGATTGCCGCGATCATCCTGAATATCCTGATGCTGTACCTGATGGTGATTCGCTAGGAATCTGCCGTTTTTTCGCCGTTTTTTCGCCGTTTCTTATTAAGCGGCGCGATTGTCCACGAAAGACACGAAAATCACGAAAAATTCGTAGGTTGGGCTAGATTTTATAGCCCAACATTATTCGCAGAATGTTGGGCTGATAAAGCGTTAGCCCAACCTACATACTGACGTTACGCACTGGTCCAAGAAAAACACGAAAAAAGGGCAAGAATAGCGGGCGCAGGAACCGCTGTTCGGTTGCCGGAATGGATCGATGTTAATCAATTATTAACATGAGTATATTTAGTTTCCGCAATTAATATATGCGGTAATTGCCACAAAAATGGCAATACTCCTTGTTTATATAAACCAGCTCCGGGCTGAGTCCGGTTCGTGGTTTTCGTGTCTTTCGTGGACAATATTTTCTGCTGTAACGGACCTGCGTAACGCCAGCTTCTATTTAAAATTCGTCCCAGTCTTCAGTCGAGCGTATTGCACTGTTGACGATTTTTTTCTGCAGCGGCAGCGCGCTGGCAATCTTGCCGTTCGCGATGCGTTTGGAAGCCGCCGGAAAATGATGGACCTCGGCAGTCGACGCCCGCGTCAGCATGCCATCGAGCTTGAACACACTCACCACCTGCGCCAGATGGTTGGCCTGACCCTGCAGCGACTCGGAAGCTGCCGCAGCCTGCTCCACCAGTGCCGCATTCTGTTGCGTGGCATCATCCATCTGGGAAATCGCCTGGTTGACCTGAGCAATGCCCTGGCTTTGCTCCTGGCTGGCGGCAGTGATCTCGCTCATGATATCTGCCACCCGTTTGACGCTGGCGACGATCTCTTCCATGGTGGCGCCGGCTTGCCCAACCAGCTTGCTGCCGGTATCGACCTTGTCGACCGAATCGCCAATCAGGGTTTTGATTTCCTTGGCGGCGGATGCACTGCGCTGCGCCAGATTGCGCACTTCGGTGGCGACCACCGCAAAGCCGCGACCCTGTTCACCGGCACGCGCCGCTTCGACTGCGGCGTTCAACGCCAGGATATTGGTCTGGAATGCGATGCCGTCAATGACGCCGATGATGTCATTGATCTTGCCGGCCGATGTATTGATGGCATGCATGGTGTCGACCACTTGCGCCACCACCGCGCCGCCCTTTTGCGCCACGGCCGAAGCCGAGGCCGCCAGCTGGTTGGCCTGGCGCGCATTGTCGGCATTTTGCTTGACGGTGGAAGTCAATTCCTCCATCGAGGCAGCGGTTTCTTCCAGCGAACTGGCCTGTTCCTCGGTGCGTGCCGACAGATCGAGGTTGCCGGCAGCAATCTGGCCGGAGGCGGTGGCGATGGTGTCGGTACCAC
>JBDSCZ010000180.1:0-4419 GCA_039920865.1 Burkholderiaceae bacterium | reverse complement strand
ACCAAAATTACCCCCGAATCCGTTCGCCCTGAGTAACTGCGCAGCAGTGTATCGAAGGGCTAGCTGATCCTTCGATACGCCCTGCGGGCTACTCAGGACGAACGGAATCCGTGGTCGGCGACGATTTCAACAGTCAACTGCGACATAGCCTAGAAAAATAGTATTGCCGGAGTGTTTTATCATGAATATGAACGCGTTCGTTTAAAATGGTGCGCTGCGATAGAGTGCCATCTCGGCATGAAGGACAATTACATGATATTAGTCACAGGCGGCGCCGGCTTTATCGGCGCAAATTTCGTACTCGACTGGCTGGCCCAAAGCGACGAGCCGGTCATCAATCTCGATAAGCTGACCTATGCCGGCAACCTGAATAATCTTGCCAGCCTGCGCGACGATCCGCGCCATATTTTCGTCAAGGGCGACATCGGCGACAGCGCGCTGGTAGCCAGCCTGCTGGCCACCCACCGGCCGCGCGCGGTGCTGCACTTTGCCGCCGAAAGCCATGTCGACCGCTCGATCCACGGCCCTGAAGATTTCATCGAGACCAACATCGTCGGCACTTTTCATTTGCTGGAGGCGGTGCGCGCTTACTGGTCGGGTTTGGCGGATGCGGAAAAATCCGGCTTCCGTTTTTTGCATGTGTCCACCGACGAGGTGTACGGCACGCTCGGCCCGGACGATGCGCCGTTTACCGAAACCACCGCCTACGCGCCGAACAGCCCGTATTCGGCCTCGAAGGCGGCATCCGACCATCTGGTGCGCGCCTATCATCACACCTACGGCCTGCCGACGCTGACCACCAATTGCTCGAACAATTACGGTCCCTACCATTTCCCGGAAAAACTGATCCCGCTGATCATCACCAACGCCCGCGCCGGAAAATCGCTGCCGATTTACGGCGACGGCCAGCAAGTGCGCGACTGGCTTTATGTGAGCGACCACTGCGCGGCGATCCGCCGGGTGCTGGCAGCAGGGCGCTTGGGTGAAACCTATAACATCGGCGGCTGGAATGAAATGGCCAACCTCGATGTAGTGCACACGCTGTGCGACATCCTCGACGCGCTCGACCCCAAAGCAGAATCAAGCAGCTATCGCGACCAGATCACTTATGTGACGGATCGCCCCGGCCACGACCGCCGCTACGCGATCGACGCCGGCAAGATCGAGCGCGAACTCGGCTGGAAGCCGGCAGAAACCTTCGAAACCGGCATCCGCAAGACCGTGCAATGGTATTTGGACAACCAGCAATGGGTGCGCGACGTGCAATCCGGCGATTACCTGAAATGGGTGGAAAAGCAGTACGGCTGATGGTTCGGTCGTGATACCCATTGCGCGTGTGCTGAAGTGGTGCGCAATCCACAAAGACCCGTTCGCCCTGAGTAGGCCGCAGGCCGTGTCGAAGGGCTGCCGCATCGCGCATCCTCTCGATACATTCTGACGCAAAACATATACTCATAGACTAGACATGGTTTTCCGCATATAAACAGTAGTAATTTTTAACATACTCCTAAATATGACACTTCAACGCAAAGGCATCATCCTGGCCGGAGGCTCCGGCACCCGGCTGTATCCGGTCACGATGTCGGTCTCCAAGCAATTGCTGCCGGTGTACGACAAGCCGATGATTTATTACCCGCTGACCACGCTGATGCTGGCCGGCATACAGGACATCCTGATCATCTCCACCCCGCAAGACACGCCGCGCTTTCAGGAATTGCTGGGCGACGGCAGCCAGTGGGGCATCAAGCTAAGCTATGCGGTACAACCGACACCGGACGGGCTGGCGCAAGCATTCATCATCGGGCGGGAATTCGTCGGCGACCATCCATCGGCGCTGATCCTGGGCGACAACATCTATTACGGCCACGATTTCGAGTCGCAACTGCGTGCAGCGTCCGACCGCTCCAGCGGCTCCACGGTATTCGCCTACCATGTGCACGACCCGGAACGCTATGGCGTGGTTGAGTTCGACGCTAACCGGCGTGCGGTCAGCATCGAAGAGAAGCCGGACAACCCGAAATCCAATTACGCGGTCACCGGCCTGTACTTCTACGATAGCCAGGTGTGCGACATCGCCGCCGGCATCAAGCCATCCGCCCGTGGCGAACTCGAAATCACCGACGTCAATCGGGTCTATCTGGACCGCAAGCAGCTCACTGTCGAGCTGATGGGGCGCGGCATGGCCTGGCTCGATACCGGCACCCATGAATCGCTGCTGGAAGCGGGCCAGTTCATCGCCACCATCGAAAACCGCCAGGGCCTGAAAGTCGCCTGCCCGGAAGAAATCGCCTACCGCAAAGGCTATATCGACGCCGTCCAACTGGAAACGCTGGCGCAGCCGCTGAAAAAAAACGGCTACGGCCAGTATCTGTTGCGCTTGTTGAGCGAGAAAATATTCTAAGACTGGTAAGGACTCAAAATAAATCCTGATTAGCTACCAACCTCAGACTAAGAGCGGAATTACAATATCGTCATTCCCGCGAAGGCGGGAAACCATACATCGCACGCTGAATCACAGGTGTATGGATCCCCGCCTTCGCGGGGACGACGGGGGTTTTTTGTATAAATCTTTTTACGGGCGGTTTTTTCTTGCGCTCACCCACCACACCTACTCAGGACGAGCGGATGTGGGCGGGATTGATTTTTTCGACCAGATTTATTTTCATAGTTTATTTTTAATTTTTACTTAACACCATGCAAATTCAGATCACCGGCATCCTCGACATCTTCATCATCGAACCCAAAGTCTCCGGTGATACGCATCGCGTATTTCATGCTGCTGCCTTGGCCGCAACGCAGCAGAAAATTTCGGACAACGGCGGATATTGGCAAGGTCCTGTTGGGAGATCGGCAGGCATATTATTGAATTTGAGCAGCAAGGTGCTAGCCGGGCGGCCTATGGTGCGCGCCTGATCGCCAGTCTGGCGTAATCGCTGACAGCCGAATTCGGGCGTGGGTTTGACGCCTCAAACTTGCGGTATATGCGCCTTTTTTACCAGGCATTCCCAATTAGTGACGCGCTGCGTCACGAATTAAGCTGGACCCACTACCGCACCTTGCTGCGCGTAGAGCAAGAACAGGCGCGTCACTGGTACATGAACGAAACCGCCGCACAAAACTGGAGCACCCGCACGTTGGACCGGCAGATTGGAACGCTTTACTATGAAAGGTTGCTCGCCAGCAAAGATCGAGAGCCCCTGAGGCAAGAAGCCGCAGCCAACATTGCTCCGCTGCAGAAATCACCCAGAGAGTTTGTTCGCGACCCCGTGCTTTTGGAGTTTCTTGGACTGACATAATCCGGACGCATCCTGGAGGCAGACCTGGAGCAAGCCCTGATCGACAAACTGCAAGGTTTTCTGCTTGAATTGGGCAAGGGTTTCGCCTTTGTCGCGCGCCAAATGCGCATCAGCACCGAAAGCAAAGACTTCTACATCGATTTGGTGTTCTACAACTATCTGCTCAAATGCTTTGTGCTTTTTGATCTGAAATCAGGCGAACTCACCCACCAGGACATTGGGCAGATGGATATGTATGTGCGCATGGTGGACGACCTGCGACGCGGCCCGGACGACAATCCCAGCGTAGGCATTATTTTATGTGCAGGTAAAGATGCATCTGTGGTGCGCTACTCCGTGCTGCACGAAAATGAACAGCTTTTTGCCAGTAAATACAAATTGATCTTGCCGACCGAAGAAGAACTGAGGGCCGAGCTGGAACGAGAACAACAGTGGCTAATAGACCAAACAAGAAAATGAATATGAACATGAATGTTATAACCACTGCCATTCCCGACCTCCTCATCATCGAACCCAAAGTATTCGGCGACGAGCGTGGATTCTTTTACGAGAGCTTCAATGCGCGCCGCTTTTCTGAACTGACCGGCGTTAAGACCGAGTTCGTGCAGGACAACCATTCCAAATCCGCCAAAAACGTGCTGCGTGGACTGCATTATCAGATTCAGCAGCCGCAAGGCAAGCTGGTGCGCGTGGTCGCCGGCGAAGTGTTCGATGTCGCGGTCGACATCCGCAAAAGCTTGCCCACCTTCGGCCACTGGGTCGGCGTCACGCTCTCCGCCGACAACAAGCGCCAGTTATGGATACCGCCAGGCTTCGCGCATGGCTTCGTCGTCACCAGCGCATCGGCAGAATTCCTGTACAAAACCACCGACTACTGGGCGCCGGAATTCGAACGCAGCATCCTCTGGAACGACCCCGCGATCGGCATACAATGGCCGATAGACGCCGAGCCATTACTGTCCGGCAAGGACAAGGAAGGTAAATTGCTGGCACAGGCAGAGGTGTTCGCATGAAAATCTAATTTCATGCCAAAATGTCAACGATCCTTTAGGAGCGCAACCGGGCGCGAAAGCAGTCGCCAGACTACTGCCGTTGACCGCGCCCTGGTACAGTCTATACAAAA
>JBDSCZ010000179.1:0-24573 GCA_039920865.1 Burkholderiaceae bacterium | reverse complement strand
GCCATTATCGGCGGCACGCCGACAAATACCAGGGCCGGAAAGGTCAAAAAACTGCCGCCGCCAGCGATCGCATTCAGGCCGCCGGCAAACAGCGCCGCAGTACAAATTATTACCCAGTGCATTAAGGTCATGTCGTTGGAATAGGGTTATGTAGGGTTAATGCAAAACATCGGGTTTTGGCTGAACCTATCGATTCAATCGCCGTTTGCGGTCATAAGGAGTGGATTTGCAATCGAAGAATATCAGAATGGATGATGCGAAACGGAACTGAAAGTGCCAGGCAAGGTGGATTCCAAGCGCATAAAGCAGCGCTTTGCTGGCGTTGCGCATGCATCCAAGATAGATATTTCGGGAGTTTCAGTGGCAAAGAGGTCGAAAGCCAGAACCGCTGGACACTGGTAAAATTACGTTGTTTTTGGCCCTGGCCGCGAGTCCGCGGCGGGGTACTTTGAAAGGTGCAAAATGCAGTTGATTTTTTCGGCCGGGTCGATCCCGGCCGTTGTTGTTTTTGGTTTGCTGTCTGTGTCGTTGCGGCGCGAGATCGCAGCGAAACAGTTAGGGCTGGGGCGCTGAGATGGCGGTCATACTTCTGCTGGAGCTCGGCAAGAGCTTTTTGTTCGTGCTGGCGGCGCTGCTGCCGATCCTGAATCCCGCTGCCACTGCACCGATTTTCCTCGGTCTGACCGAGGGCGCGTCGGCTGCCACGCGGGCGCTGCTGGCGCGACGCATCGCACGCAATATGTTCGCTCTGATGGCGGGCTCGATGCTGGTTGGCTCTTTCGTGCTCGATTTTTTTGGAATTTCATTGCCGATCGTGCGCGTTGGCGGCGGGCTGATTGTGGCTGCCACCGCGTGGCGGCTGCTCAACGCCAACCATGCCAGCGACGATCGACGCACTGAGCTGGCCGAAGCCTTCACGCCTGAACATGCGCGCCGCCAGGCCTTTTATCCGCTGACGTTCCCGATCAGTTGCGGCCCGGGGTCTATCGCCGCGGCGATCACTGTTGGCGTTGCGTTGCACGACCAGAAGATGACGCTGTCGCTGGCGCGGATGGGGGGCGGCGTGCTGGCGCTGCTGGTGACCGCCGGCGTGCTGTACCTTGCGCTGCGCTACGCAACCCGCCTGCTCAAGCCGCTGGGCGATGCCGGCACCGTCATCTTCCTGCGCCTGTCGGCCTTCATATTGCTGTGCCTGGGCGTACAAATCATCTGGGACGGTGCCAGCGAATTGCTGCGCAGTGTGCTGGTGGTGTCCAGCATCGGTTAACCAAGACTGGCGGTATGTTCGCGCACCGTCGCAGGTTTTTAAAAAAGAGGCGCAATTCATTGCGCCTCTTTTTGTCTGTTGCAAGCGCAACCGACCGCACTCAGCCGGTATTGCGCAACCCTGCCGCGATCCCGTTGATCGACAAGTGGATGCCGCGATGGACGCGCTCGTCAATCTGCTTGGGGTCGGTTGCTGTAGCGCGGTGCCGTTTGATGAGCTCGACCTGCAGGTGGTTGAGCGGATCGAGGTAGGCAAAGCGGTTCTGAATCGAGCGCGCCAGCGACGGATTGCCGGACAGTCGTTCGGTGGCGCCGGTGATGGTTTCCAGGCACTGGGTAGTGCGCTCGTGCTCGGCCACAATCCGTTTGAAGATGCTGGTGCGCAGCTTCTTGTCGGCCACCAGTCCGGCGTAGCGGGAGGCGACCGCGAGGTCGGTTTTGGCCAGCACCATGTCCATATTCGACAACAGGGTGGCAAAGAACGGCCATTCGCGGAACATCGCGTGCAGTGTGGCAATTTTTTTGGCCTGCGCTTTTTCGTCGCCTTCGCCTATCCATTCCGACACCGCGCTGCCGAAGCCATACCAGCCCGGCAACAAAAGGCGGCACTGGCCCCAAGAGAAACCCCACGGAATGGCCCGCAAGTCTTCGATGCGGCGGGTCGATTTGCGCGAGGCCGGGCGCGAGCCGATGTTGAGTTCGGCAATTTCGGCAATCGGCGTAGCCGAGAAAAAATAATCGGTAAAGCCCGGCGTCTCATAGACCAGATTGCGGTAGGCGGCATAGGCGCAGTCGGACAATTCGCCCATCACTCGCTCGAATTCCTGCAGCTTCTTGGCTTGACGCGCGTCGGACACGGCCGGCATTAAGCTGGCTTCCAGCGTCGCCGCCACCAGCAGTTCCAGGTTGCGACGGCCGATTTCGGCATTCGAGAACTTGGAGGCGATGATTTCGCCTTGTTCCGTCAGTCTGATCTGGCCGTTGACGGTGCCATGCGGTTGCGCCAGAATCGCTTCGTAACTGGAGCCGCCGCCACGTCCTACCGTGCCGCCGCGGCCGTGGAACAGGCGCAACTTGACGCCGGCATGTTCAAATACCTTGACCAATTCGTTTTCGGCTTTGTACAGTTCCCAGTTGGAAGTCAGGAAGCCGCCATCCTTGTTGGAGTCCGAGTAACCCAGCATGACTTCTTGCAACTGACCTTGTTGCGCTAGTTGCGGCGCGACTTCCGGCAGCGCCATGAATTCCTCCATGATGGCCGCGGCGCGGCGCAGGTCAGGAATGGTTTCAAACAGCGGGATCACCATCAGATCGTGCCTGGCTTCCCCAGCCGACAGCGTGCCTGCGGGCGATTGCGAGCGCAGCAAGCCAGTTTCCTTTTGCAGCAGCAGTACTTCGAGCAGGTCGGACACTGTTTCGGTGTGCGAGATGATGTAGTTGCGGATCGCGCGTTCGCCGAAACGGTGCCGAATCTCGCGCGCCGCGCGCAGCACCGACAGTTCCGAATCGGTCTGGTCCGAATAGTCAATATAAGGCGAATACATCAGGCGTGGCTGATTGAGTTCCTGGCGCAGCAGGGCGATTTTTTGTTCTTCGCTCAGTGCCGTGTAGTTTTTCTCCACGTCGGAGCGGGCAAACAATTCGGTCAGGACGCTTTCATGCACGTCGGAGCTTTGGCGCATATCCAGGGTAGCCAGGTGAAAGCCGAATATTTCAGTAGCCCGCTTCAGTGTCGCCAGGCGTGGCTTGATCAACGCGGCAGCGTGATGTGATTTCAGCGATTCAGCAACGATATCGAGATCATGGGTGAGCTCGGTGGCAGTGGCATACGGCGCTGCGTGGCCGATTTCATGGCGCAAGATGTTGGTTACGCCCAGCGCGCGCGCGGTTGCTGCCAATCTTGCATATACACCGACCAGCGCGCGCCGGTAAGGTTCATCGGTGCGGTGGGCCGAAGTGTCGGGCGAGGCATCGGCCAGAGCTTGCAACTGCGGCGAGACTTCGACCAGCAGCGTGGAACTGGAGAGTTCCGCCCCGAGCAAGTGGACTTCACCCAGATAAAATTCAAGGATGGTGGTCGATTGGCGTCCCAGCGCATGCTGCATGGTATCGGCATTGACGTTCGGATTGCCATCGCGGTCGCCGCCGATCCAGCTGCCCATCTGCAGATAGGCAGGCGTGTCGACCGGGCTGGTTCTGGATGGGAACTGGGTGGCAATTTCAGTTTCAATGTCGTTATACAAGCCGGGAAGTTCATGCAGGAAGGTAATGCGGTAGTAGGACAACGCATTCTCGATCTCGTCCGCCACTGTCAGCTTGGAGTAGCGCAGCATGCGGGTTTGCCACAGCGTGACAATGCGCGCATGCAGCAGTTCGGTGTTGCCGGCCAGCTCTTTCGGCGTCATCGGGCGGTCGCGCTCGGCCAGCAAACGGGCGATTTCGCGTTCCGCATCCAGGATGCTTTTGCGCTGTACTTCGGTTGGATGCGCGGTCAATACCGGCGAAATCAGCGCCTGTTCAAAAAAACTGCGTATGGTGTCGCCGGATACGCCGGCATCATCGAGCTTGGACAAGGCAAATGCGACGCTGCCCTGTTGCGGTGCGGAACCGGCTAACAGATGCGCGCGGCGGCGGCGGTTGTGATGCTGGTCTTCGGCGATATTGGCCAGATGCGAGAAGTAGGAAAAAGCGCGCACCACAGTAATGGTCTGGTCGCGGGTCAGTTTCTTGAGCAGTTTGTCCAGTTCGGCACCGGACTGGGCTTCCGCTTCGCGGCGGAAGCGCACCGCGGTCTGGCGTATGGTTTCGACCACGTCATAGACGGCATCGCCCTCCTGATCGCGCAGCACATCGCCCAGCAGGCGCCCTAACAGTCGTATGTCCTCTTTGAGCGGGATATCCTTGTCGACACTCGGTTTGTTGGCGGAGTGCTTGTTAATGGTGTTTTTTTTAGCCATGGTGAACGAATATAATCAGTTTTGATCAGGTAATGGAAGTGGCCTTGCGCCATGGTCGGCAAGTGGTCGCGTGATAAGATTGCTGCGAAGCGTTTGCGCAATGGCATGGATTTTCGCGATCATCCAGGCCGGTAAATTAAGAATAATCCGTAGAAAATAATTCATCGAAAGAGCCCGTGTCGAAAGTATCTTCTCCCTCCAAGCTAATAATCGCATCGCGCGAAAGCCGTCTTGCCATGTGGCAGGCTGAGCATGTGCGCTCCCGTTTGTCCGAATTATATCCGCAGTGCAGCATCGAAATTCTCGGAATGACCACCCGTGGCGATCAAATTCTGGATCGCGCATTATCGAAAGTCGGCGGCAAGGGCTTGTTCGTCAAGGAGTTGGAAGTCGCAATGAGTGAAGGGCGCGCCGATTTTGCCGTGCATTCGCTTAAGGACGTGCCGATGACCTTGCCGGATGGCTTTTGCCTGGCGGCGATTATGGAGCGCGAAGATCCACGCGATGCTTTCGTTTCCAATGACCATGCATCGCTCGACGCGTTGCCGCACGGTGCGGTGGTGGGTACCAGCAGCTTGCGTCGGCAGGCATTGATCGCCGCACGTTTCCCGCATCTGGTGATACGGCCTCTACGCGGCAACCTTGATACCCGATTGGGCAAACTTGATCGCGGCGAATACGCGGCGATTATCCTGGCGGCGGCGGGCTTGATGCGGCTTGGTGCAACCGCGCGCATCCGTTGTCTGCTGGAGCCGGAGCACAGCTTGCCGGCAGCCGGCCAAGGTGCAATGGCAATCGAGATCGAATCCAGGCGCACGGACCTTAAAGCTTGGCTGGCGCCGCTGGCGCACGAGGAAACTACGCAGACCGTTTTGGCCGAGCGCGCAGTATCGCGGGTGTTCGGCGGCAGTTGCCAGATTCCGTTGGCGGCGTTTGCCACGCTGGACGGCCAGACCATCCGCTTGCGTGCGATGGTGGCGACGCCGGACGGCCAGCGGATGGCTACAGCCGAAGCCTTCGGCCCGGCCGATGCACCGGATGCCCTTGGTCGCCAGGTAGCAGAAGCGTTGAGCGCACAGGACGCAGCCGGAATACTGGCAGCATGCAATCTCGACGCAGCCGAATGAACAAGCCGGTCGTCATTACCCGTCCGCTTGCGCAGGCTGGGCCACTGGCGCAACAGGTGGCAGCCCTCGGCCGCACTGCAGTCATATTCCCCTTGCTGGAAATCCATCCTTTGCCGGATACCGCCGCACTGCAATCGGTGCTGGCCGATCTGACGCAGTTCTCGATGGTGGCGTTCGTGAGTCCGAATGCGATTCATGCGGCGTTTGCCTATTTGCCGCAGTGGCCGTCCGGCGTCGCCATTGCGGTGGTGGGAGAGGGCAGCCGGGCCGCTCTCGCCGAACATGGTGTGAGTGACGCCAATGCAACCATTTATTGCCCGCGCGATCCGCTTCGAACCGACTCTCAAACCTTGCTGGAAGTACTGGATATCGCGGCCTTGCGCGGTAGGCAGGTGCTGATCGTGCGCGGCGAGAGCGGACGTGAATTGTTGTCGGATGCGCTACGCCAGAACGGCGTCAGTGTCACCCAGGTTGCTGCTTACAGGCGTACCGGGCCGGAGTTGAGTGCAAGTGTTCTAGGGCGGTTGCAGACTTTACTGGATGTCGAATGCGATTGGATCATCACCAGTTCCGAAGCTTTACGCATCCTGCTTGCTATGGTTGAACGGATTGCCGGCACAGATGGTGTTGTTAAAATGCGACAACAACACCTGATCGTTCCGCATAGCCGCATTGCGGCAGTTGCCGAAGATTTATATTTCAACAATGTTAGCCTGACCGGATCAGGCGACGAACGACTACTAGCCGCGTTACAATCCAGCCATGAATGAAATCCAAAATCCGCTGGAAAGCAATCAGTCAGTCAAACCTGCCGCTGCCCCTGGCAGCCGTAAATCGAGGCAGTTGCTGATGCCGATTGGGTTGCTGGTACTGCTGCTACTGCTCGCAGCGCAGTGGTGGACCTCGAAAACCGAGCTTGGCAGTGTGCGTGAAGAGCTCGCGCGGCGCCTGCGAAGTGCAGACACTCTCAACATTGAAACCAGGCTGTTGGCTAAGACAGGTCTGGACAGAATGAAAGAGATACAAGCCAAGGTAAATGTACTTGAAAGCAAACAAGTGGAGGCGCAGAGCCAGCAACTGGCACTGGAACAACTGTATCAGGATCTGTCCAAAACACGCGATGAATGGGCGCTGGCTGAAATCGAACAAGTCCTTTCTACTGCTAGCCAGCAACTGCAATTGGCTGGCAATGTGCCAGGTGCGTTGATAGCCTTGCAAAATGCCGAGACGCGTTTGTCCAGCTCGGAAAAGCCGCAATTTATCCAGATCCGCCGCGCCATTGCAGGCGACCTCGAAAAGCTGAAATCTTTGCCTGATCTCGATTTGACCGGGATTGCGTTGCGCCTTGACAGCGCGATAGCACAAATCGACGCGATGCCTTTGCTAGCAGATGAAAGGCCGTCAACACCGGCACCCAAACCAAGTCATGTCGCGTCTAAAGATGTCAAGGCAACCAAGACCGCCAAGCCCGATAGAGCGGTTTCAGCGAATCAAAATGCCGGCACGCAATGGCTACTGAAATTACAGGATGTGTGGAATAAGGTTTCAGTCGAGATGTGGGGCGATGTACAGCAACTGGTACGCATACGCAGTGTGGAATCTCCCGAGTCGCTATTGCTATCGCCGACTCAGGCATATTACGCTAGGGAAAACCTCAAGCTGCGCTTGCTCAATGCCCGACTGGCGCTATTGGCGCGTAATGAATCCGCATTTCGCAGCGACATGATCGCATCGCAGGATGCAATAGCCAAATACTTCGATACCCGTGCCAAGAGAACGCAGACAGTGCAGGCATTACTCAAGCAAGTGCAGGGCAGCAACCTGTCAATCGAGATGCCGACCCTATCCAATAGCCTCAATGCTGTGCGTATTTATAAAGAGAAGCGGTAATAATATGCGCTTCTTCCTCAGGATTCTCGTATTGTTTGCCATTGCCATTGGTTTGGCTGTTGCGGCCCGTTTTAATATTGGTAATGTGGTGCTGTTCTATCCGCCGTACCGGGTTGATTTGTCGCTGAATTTTTTTCTTTTACTGATTGCGCTTTTTTTCATATTGCTATATTTCGTGCTGCGCACCATACGCATGACCCAGAAAATGCCTGGGCGCGTTGCTGCCTACCGTCAAGCGCGGCGCCAGCGTGGTGGCAATCAAGCCCTGCGCGATGCGTTGAAGTCGCTATTTGAGGGGCGTTTCGGTCACGCTGAAAAATCGGCCAAGCAAGCTGCTGATTTGCCCGATAACGCCGGATTGGCAGCCCTGATTGGTGCCCGGGCCGCGCACGGAATGCGGCAGCCTGAACGCCGCGATGCCTGGCTATCAATGATTCAATATGATCCATCGCTCAAGACCGCCCGTCTGATGACGACCATCGAATTGCTGGTCGATGACCGTGATTCCGAAGCTGCACTGGAGGCGGTACTAGAACTCAATAACAGCAGTACCAGGCACATTCACGCGTTGCGCCTGACTCTGAAGGCCAATCAGCAGGCCAAAAACTGGCCCGAAGTATTACGTCTGGTGCAATTGCTGGATAAGAATAAAGCACTGCATCCGGCATTGTCGCGCCGCCTGCGCGAACTGGCCTACGATGATGTGCTATCAAATCGTAGTCATGATGCGGAATCCATCCGTCGTGTGTGGAAAAATATTCCCGCTGAAGATCAGCAAAAGCCGTTCGTTGCCGTGTGTGCTGCAAGCGCATTCAATGTCCGCGGGCTGCATGACGATGCCCGTAAAGTGGTAGAAAAAGCATTGAGTTCGGATTGGGATGAGCGTCTGTTACGCGCATATCGCGAGTCCGCCGCTTCCGAGGGGGAACCTGCGTTGTTGGCCCAGATTGAGCATTGCGAAGCGTGGATCAAAAAGCATCCAACCGATGCCGAACTTGCGCTTACGCTGGGATCATTGTGCTTAAAGCAAAAATTATGGGGCAAGGCGCAACGTTATCTGGAGCAGGCCTTGTCAGATGCAACTGTTGCACCGTCAGTACGTGAAGCACATTTGAAGTTGGCGCAATTGCATGATGCTTTGAGCCAAACTGAACAGGCCGCAACCCATTACCGTCTATGCGCCTTGGCCACTATGTTGTAATCGGAGTGTAAGCCTGCCATGTTGCAATGCAAAACGCACCATTGATCACCTCTATAATTATTTATCGATTCAATTTCCAAACTTTCTGAGAAAACACTATGAGCCTGAATAAAGTTTCTGCCGGACGTGATTTGCCCAACGATTTCAATGTAATTATTGAAATTCCGATGAATGCCGATCCAATTAAATATGAGGTGGATAAGGAGTCCGGCGCGATTTTTGTCGACCGTTTCATGGGTACTGCCATGCACTACCCATGCAACTATGGCTATGTTCCTAACACTATTGCCGGCGATGGTGATCCGGTTGATGTACTGGTGATTACACCGTTTCCCCTTATTCCAGGCGTGGTAGTGCGGTGCCGCACAATTGGCGTACTCAAGATGACGGATGACGGCGGTGAAGACGCCAAGGTGTTGGCGGTACCGGTGGACAAAATACTGTCTATTTACTCTCATTGGCAAAAACCGGAGGACATGAATGAATTGCGCCTAAGGCAAATCCAGCATTTTTTCGAGCATTACAAAGATCTCGAAGCAGGCAAGTGGGTAAAAATCGAAGGATGGGCAGGTCCGGACGAAGCCAAGGCAGAAATCATGGCGGGCGTTGAGGCATTTAAAAATGCCGAGTCCAAATAACGCCTTGTCATCAACAACATCTCAGCACTGACAGATTTTATTAGTCCATGCGGTTATTCGAGTTTTAGGATTCAAGCTGTTCTGTAGATAGTGGCAACTGCTTTGTATATCACTCGGCACGCACATTAATAGTGGGGTATGCCAATAAACATGGATATTCCCGCAATTAAAATAAGCTTCTTCAATAATACAATAGCCTGTATTTGTTGGCTTTCCAGCTAGTAATCATGCATGTCAAAACCAAAAAGGGAGCCGAAGGCTCCCTTTTTCTTGCGGCGTCAGCCGATCTTGCCGCAGCTTAAAACTCTTCCCATTCGTCGCTGTCCGCGCCTGCTGGCTTGCTGCCCGACTTGGCTACGGCTTTGGGCGCGATGGTTTTCGTCCTAGCAACGGTTCTGGCAGCTGCCGGCATTTTTGCCGCCAGCGCCGGGATGTGCGGGCCCGGCAAGCCCGGCCGCCCCGATGCTGGCTGGGTTTCACTACCGAGCTTGAACACGCTGACCGCCTGCGCCAGCGCCGCCGCCTGATCCTGCAGGCTTTCGGCGGCGGCGGCTGCCTGTTCCACCAGCGCAGCATTCTGTTGCGTCACTTCATCCATTTGGCCGATGGCCTGGTTGACCTGTTCGATGCCGTCACTCTGCTCCTGGCTGGCGGCGGTGATCTCGCTCATGATGTCGGCTACCCGCTTGACCGAACTGACAACCTCACTCATGGTTTGGCCGGCATCGTCCACCAGTTTGCTGCCCCGGTCGACTTGCTGCACCGAATCGTCGATCAGCGACTTGATTTCCTTGGCGGCGGAAGCCGAGCGCTGCGCCAGGTTGCGCACTTCGGTGGCGACCACCGCAAAGCCGCGCCCCTGTTCGCCGGCCCGGGCGGCTTCGACTGCGGCGTTGAGCGCCAGGATATTGGTCTGGAACGCGATGCCGTCGATGACGCTGATGATGTCGGCGATCTTGCGCGAACTGGCCTTGATCGAGCCCATCGTGTCGACTACCTGCGCCACCACGGCGCCGCCCTTGACCGCCACGCTGGAGGCGGTGGCCGCCAACTGGTTGGCCTGGCGCGCATTGTCGGCATTTTGCCGTACGGTGCCGGTCAATTGTTCCATCGAGCTGGCGGTTTCTTCCAGCGAACTGGCCTGGGTTTCGGTGCGCGAGGACAGGTCGGCATTGCCGGCGGCGATTTCGCCAGAGGCCAGTGCCATGGTGTCGGTGCCGAGGCGCACTTTGCTGACCACGCTGGCCAGGTCCTGGCTGATACCGTTCATGGCTGCGGCGAGTTGGCCGATTTCATCGCGCCCGGTGCTTTTGATCGAGGTGGTCAGGTCGCCTGAGGCAATTTGTTGCGCGGCCCGTGTCGCATTGGCGAGCGGCCGGCTAACCATCTGGCGAATCACCAGATACAAGAGGCTCGCCAGAAGCGCGTTGAGGAGGGTGCCAACGATGGCATACGTGTTGCGTAGTGATGAGACCGCGTTGGTAATTTCATCGGTATATACGCCGCCCCCGACCATCCAGTCCCAGCCCTTGATATAGTCGTATACAACCAGTTTTTCCCGGGCGGCGGACTCGCCCTTGTTTTGCCATGGATAGGTAATAGTGCCTTGTTTTTTCGCCAGCATTTCCTTGATGAACTCTTTTCCGTTGGCGTCTTTCGCCTCCAGCATGTTTTTTCCTTCCAGCGACGGATGGATGGTCAGTACGCCATAGTCCTTACCTGCTTTGGCATTAAGCACATAGAAGTAACCGGTTTGGCCGATCTTGACATTTTTGATCTTGCTTTTCAGCGCATTCAAGCCGTCGGTAATGTCTACGCCGACATACAGGATGCCGATCACCTTGCCATCAGCATTTTTGATCGGGTCGTACTGGGTCATGAATTGTCGGCCGAACATCGTCGCCGGACCGCTGTAGGATTCGCCTGCAATCAGCTGTGTATAGCCGGGATGGTTGTGATCAAGCAGCGTGCCCACTGCGCGCTGTCCATCCTCTTTCTTGACCGTGGTCGAGACCTGGATGAAATCCTCTGCCGACTTGACGAAAATCGCTGCAGTGGCGCCGGTCTGGCTGAGAAAATTATCGACTACCGAAAAATTCAGATTGAGCTGGGTGTCACCGTTCTTCAGGACCGGTGATTGGATACCGCCGACATCGACCGTGGGGGCCGCAGTTGCCATTACTCCCGTTTCGTCCATGGCGGCGGTGGCGATCGTAAATTCGCCGTAGAAATAATTTTTCAATAGCTTCGCGGAGCGGCCGACTTCGTTGCGTGTCGTTTCATCGACGACTTCGATCATGTTGACAACCATCCGGGCTTGCGTCTTGAGCGCTGCAGTCGTCTGGTTTTCCATTAACTGCTTGTTCGAGTAGCCCATCGCAAGTGTAAAGCAGGTGTACAGGCTGCCAACCAGCAAGAGTATTGCCAGCGCGAGCTTGGTTCCGATGCCCCAGTTGCGCATGTTATTGATTATTGTGTGCATGATTGATCCGCAAATAGTTTTAATTTATCCCCTGCAACATTATGGACGAAATTGCTTCGGACGTGAGTTTTCAGAATCAATGCGCAGTCATTTTCAATTCTTTATACTGCTAAGTGTATATTTTGATATCGCAGATAATATATGTGGAATGTGGCTATTTTGACAAATACCCCCGGAATGGTCGAGGATGCCGCGGAAATGCGGCGCGCCTGAAAGCGACCAGGCAACTCTGCTAGAATCAACCGATACACCCACCAAGTCTGAAGGTACGTATGTTGTATCCGGAACTATTCAAATCGCTCGAACAAGTGCGCTGGAACATGGAGACGGATATTCCGTGGGACAGATTCGACGCCAGCCTGCTGAGCGACGAGCAGGCCCAGACCATCAAGATGAATGCGATTACCGAATGGTCGGCGTTGCCGGCCACCGAGATGTTCCTGCGCGACAATCGCGATGACAGCGATTTTTGCGCGTTCATGTCGATCTGGTTCTTCGAGGAACAAAAGCATGCGCTGGCCCTGATCGAGTATCTGCGCCGCTTTCGCCCAGAATTCGTGCCGACCGAAGCCGAGTTGGATCGGGTGCGTTTCGAGTTCGATCCGGCGCCGGCGCTGGAAACCCTGATGATGCATTTTTGCGGTGAAATCCGCCTCAACCACTGGTATCGTTGCGCTTCTGATTGGCACCAGGAGCCGGTCATCAAGCAGATTTACAAGCTGATCAGCCAGGATGAAGCGCGCCACGGCGGCGCCTATTTGCGCTACATGAAAAAAGCCCTGCTGGCCAGCGGCGACCGTGCCCGCGGCGCTTTTGCCCGGATCGGCGTGCTGATGGCCTCTGCCCGCCGTACCGAAAAACCGCTGCACCCGACCAATCTACACGTCAACCATGCGCTATTTCCGAACGATACCGTGCAATCGCGGCTACCCGACCCGGGCTGGCTGGAACACTGGCTGGATGATCAGATCAAGTTCGATGGCGATTGGGAAAAGAAGGTGGTCGATCGTATCCTGCATAATCTGTCGTTGCTGCTGGAGCGGACTTTCGATTCGGTGCAGGACTTGAATCACTACCGCAAGGAAATCGCAGCGCGACTGGCGGTTGCCGCAATCGTGGCCTGAATTTCGTGAAATATTGGTACTATCTTTAGTATTTTTGGCACAGCAATGAATGCATGCGGAAAAACGCATGTTTATCAATATACCCATTGTTTTTTAATTTACCGAACGTCTTAAAGTTACCCCATGCCTACGCCACCGCTGTTTGAAACCAAACTTTGCCCACGCACCGAACTGGCAAGCCGCGTGGCGGCCTTGCCGCAGCCGGTGGTATTGACCAACGGCGTGTTCGACCTGCTGCATCGCGGCCATGTGACGTATCTGGCGCAGGCGCGCGCACTGGGGGCGTCGCTGGTGGTGGCGGTGAATACCGATGCTTCGGTCAAGCGTCTGGGCAAAGGCGACGAGCGCCCGTTGAATGCCTGCGCCGACCGGATGGCGGTGCTGGCGGCGCTGGAGTCGGTCAGCCTGGTGGTGCCGTTCGACGAGGATACCGCGCTGGAAGTCGTGCAGCAGGCCCACCCCGCGATTTATGCCAAGGGCGGCGATTACAATATGACCGCAATCCCGGAAGGGCAGGCGGTACTGGCTTATGGCGGGCAGGCAGTGGCGATCGATTTTGCCCACGACCGCTCGACCACCCAGTTGCTGCAAAAAGTGCGCGCGGGCAGTGCATGAGCATCGCTGCCGGATGCACGGCCGTCAGACTGCTGGCGCCATTGAAGTACCGATAAACATACCGAGGAGTAAGTCATGCAGCGTCGCACCGTATTGCAATCCCTGTTGGCAGCTGTGGCGGTCGCACACTTGCCGGCACAAGCCGCATTGCCCGTGGTTGAAGTGTATAAAACGCCCAGTTGCGGCTGTTGCCACCTGTGGGTCGAACATTTGCGCGCCAACGGTTTTAGCGTGAATGCGCATGATGTGGACGACACCACTGGTTACCGCCAGAAGTTCGGCGTGCCGCAGGCGCTGGGTTCCTGCCACACCGGCGTGGTCGGCGGCTATGCGCTGGAAGGTCATGTGCCGGCACGCGAAATCAAGCGCTTGCTGGCCGAGCGTCCGAAAATCAAGGGTTTGGCGGTGCCTGCCATGGTGCAAGGTTCGCCCGGCATGGAAGGGCCGCGCAGCGACCCTTACGATGTGCTGGCATTCCGCGCCGACGGTAGTCGCTCTGTGTACCAGCATTACAATGGCAGCACAAAATAGAATAGGAACAAGATGAACGCAATGATCAAGGCCGGATCGCATCTGGCACTTACCTGTGGGCTGGCTTGCGCTGCGCTATCGCCGGCATGGGCCGTCGAGGCGACGGTTGCTGAAACGGTTAAAGCCGGCGCGATGGTGCCGGCAGAGTCGGTTTTGTCGGAAGGCGTTGTCAAGAAAATCGACAAGACAGTCGGCAAAATCACGATTACCCACGGCGAAATCCGCAACTTGGGGATGGCGCCGATGACGATGATGTTCCGCGTCAAGGACCCGGCCATGCTGGATCAGGTGCAAGCCGGCCAGAAAATCCGTTTTCACGTCGATATCGTCAATAACGCATATACGGTAGTACGGATCACGCCGGTCAAATAAGCCGTTGTATTGCAGGCGTCGCTTGGTAAAATTTACTGAGCAGTGTATTTTTGTGCGCCGCAATGAATATATGCGGTAAGCGGCTGATTTTGTCGCATACTCCATGTAAATCTATAGTTTACTCGCCGCCCGCAAAGCCGTTTTGGCGCCACGCTTCATAGACTACGACTGCCACCGTGTTGGACAGGTTCAGGCTGCGGTTGTTCGGCCGCATCGGCAGCCGGATGCGTTGCTGCAGCGGGAAAGAGGCGCGCAGTTGCGGATCCAGTCCCCTGGTTTCCGCGCCGAACACGAACACATCGCCGGGCTGGAAGGCCACCGCGCCGAACGGGGTCGAGCCATGCGTGGTGAGCGCGAACATGCGGGTCGGATCGGGCGTCGCAGCAGCAAGAAAAGCGGCCCAGTCGCGATGCACTTGCATCGTTGCATAATCGTGATAATCGAGTCCGGCACGACGCATTTTTGCATCGTCGAGCGCAAAGCCGAGCGGCTCAATCAGGTGTAACTGGACGCCGCTGTTGGCGCACAGACGAATGATGTTGCCGGTATTGGGCGGGATTTCTGGTTCAACCAGTACGACATGGAACAAGCTATTCTCCAGTGAGTGCCAATTATTCTATTGCCGGATTTTAATGCGCGCCAGTGCGTGCAAAGACCAGGTTGGTGACGCGTGTCGCACCGAAGCGTTTCAGGGTCGCGGCCAGTTCATTGAGTGTTTCTCCGGTAGTCATCACATCGTCGATGATGCCGATGTGCTGGTCCTGAAGGCGATCGATCGCCTGCGCCGGTACGCCAAATGCATGCCGGATGTTGTTGCGCCGCTGCTGCGGGCGCAGCATCGCTTGCGCCTGGGTATCGCGCAGCCGGCATGCGGCAGTCGGCAGCAGCGCGATTCCCAATGCGCGCGATAGCGGTTTTGCGATTTCCAATGCCTGATTGAAGCCGCGCTCAGCCAGTCTTTGCCGGCTTAGCGGCACCGCCGTCAACAGCGTCGGCAGCGCGCAGTGGCGTTGTTGCAGCAGCGCGTCGCGCAGCATGTCTGAAAAAAGCGGCGCCAGCGCAAGACGGCTGCCGAATTTCAGCGCCAGTACCAGATGATCCAGTGGCGCCGCGTAATCTACCGCCACCACCGTGGCATCGAACGCCGGAGGGTTTTTCTGGCAGGCACCGCAGACCGTGGTGTCGGCTTCGCCGCTCGTCAGCGGTATTGCGCATTGCGGACAACGCAGCTGGTGCCGGCTACCATATTGCAGCCGGCAAGCGCCGCAGATCGCGTCTGCCGCCGCGCCGGCGCATAGCGCGCAACTGGACGGCATTAGCGATAGAATGCGGCTGCGCAGCAGATGAGACCAGTGGTGGATTCGGGATTGCATACGGCTTAGCTGACCTCAAGCGGCTAGGAAACGTGTAAACTGGGTTCGATTATCTCATTGCTGAAGCGAACTTTCCGTGGCCATCACACCTTCCTCTTCCGAACCCCGCTTGAGCGCACCGATAGACCTGGGGCGGGTGCGGCATTTGTTCTCTTCTGCGCAGCGGGTCGCCGATGCCGATTTCCTGCGCCGCGAAGTATCTGCCAGGATGTTCGAGCGCCTGGAGCTGGTGAAAATCGATCCGCGCCGCTTGCTGGACGCCGGTTGCGGCGCGGGCGGCGATCTGGCACTACTGCAAAAGCAGTATGCCCAGGCGCAGATACTGGGCGCGGACGCCTCCGCCGCGATGCTGCGGGAAGCCAGAAGCCGGTTGTCTGCTGCGTTGTCTTCGGTCAATCGGATGCTGGCAAAATATCTTCCCGGCCGGAGCCGGTCCGGCACGGGGCTCGATGCTGCGCTGCTATGCGGCGATTTCGCCCGCTTACCGCTGGCGCACAATGCGGTCGATCTGGTCTGGTCGAATCTGGCGCTGCATTGGCACCCGCAGCCGGATCGCGTGTTTCTGGAATGGCGCCGGGTGCTGCGACTTGACGGCTTGCTGATGTTTTCCTGTTTCGGTCCCGACACCTGCAAGCAGTTGCGCAGCGCCTTTGCTGCCATTGATGCTGCGCCGCACGTGCTGCCGTTCGTCGATATGCATGACTTGGGCGACATGCTGGTGGATGCTGGATTCTCGACCCCGGTGATGGACATGGAACACATCACAGTCACTTACAGTAGTGCAGATAAATTAATGGCGGATGTACGCGCGCTGGGCGGCAACCCGCTGTCAACACGACGCCGCGGCCTGCTAGGCAAAGGCGACTGGTCCAGAGTCGTCGACAATCTTGAGCAGCAGCGCCAGGCGGACGGAAAGATTCCGCTGACATTCGAAATCATTTATGGCCACGCCTTCAGGCCGGCGCCAACCACCATCAGCAGCGGTGAATCCATCATCCGGATCGAGCCCAATCCGAACCGGAAATGAATTAGCGCGTCTGCCACTTCTGCATCCCGCTGCCGAGTTTCTGATTCCATTACATTGCTACGGTCAGGCCCGTATTAGCACTTGATAACGGATTGCTTTAGCACTTATACTCCTACCGATATAAAAGGCCGGCACAGCGCCGGCTTTCGGTATGAATACGCAAGTCAAGATTGCGCAAACTTTTGTCACTGCGGGGATTTTTGGCAGTGCAAATGCGAGACATTCAGGTCAAACTCGTTTTTTTATTGGCGGAATGCAAAAGTCGCGAGTTTGCGCGACAATTGGCATGCGCTGGCTTCGGGTGATCAGAAGAATTCTAAATGGTGGGTTGGTGGGGGACACATGAAAAATGCAAAACGACTTCAGTCGTTGGTGGTCGGTACTGCGTTGATGGCAATAGGATGCCCATCGTGGGCCGTAGTAGATAGTCAGGGCGGTCCTGCTGTGCTGCAACTGAATTTACAGCCACCGGCGACGCAGATCGCGCGCGAGATCTATTCGCTACACAATTTGATGTTGTATATTTGTCTGGCAATTTTTCTCGTCGTATTTGCTGTGATGTTTTACGCGATTATCAAGCATCGCAAATCCAAGGGCCACAAGTCGGCCAGTTTCCACGAAAGCACGAAAGTCGAAATCGCCTGGACGGTGATTCCTTTTCTGATCGTGATCGGCATGGCTTTGCCGGCTACCAAGACGGTGGTGGCAATGAAAGACACCTCCAATGCCGATCTGACCATCAAGGCCACCGGCATGCAATGGAAGTGGGGCTACGATTACATCAAGGGTGAAGGCGAAGGGGTTTCTTTCCTTTCCAGTATGTCCACGCCACGCGAGCAAATCGTCGACCCAACCAAAATCAAGAACGACAATTACCTTCTGGAAGTCGACAACGAAGTCGTGGTTCCGGTCAACAAGAAGGTACGCATCATTCTCGCCGCCAATGATGTGATCCATTCCTGGTCGATTCCAGCATTCGGCATCAAGCAGGATGCAATACCCGGTTTCGTACGCGACGCCTGGTTCAAGGTGGAAAAAACCGGCGTCTATCGCGGCCAGTGCTCCGAATTGTGCGGCAAGGAACATGCGTTCATGCCGATCGTCGTCAAGGTCGTGACGGACGCGGAATATACCCAGTGGGTTGGTGCCAAGAAGAAAGAACAGGCAGCCAAGGCGGATGATCCGAACAAGGTCTGGACGGTGGATGAGCTCAAGCAGCGCGGCGCTCAGGTGTATGCGGCCAACTGCGTTGCCTGCCATCAGGCCAGCGGCAAGGGCGTGCCAGGTGCGTTCCCTGCACTGGATGGATCTGCGGTGGTGATGGGGCCTAAGATCGATCAAATAAAACTGGTATTGAATGGCAGAAATGCGATGCCTTCCTGGAAAATGCTTTCAGACACTGACATTGCGGCAGCAATCACTTATACGCGCAATAACTGGTCCAACAAGGCCCGGGAAAACATCGTTCAACCAGCCGAAGTCCTTGCTGCGCGCAAGTAACAAGAATCGTTAGGATATTGAGATGAGTACAACTGCAGTCGATCACGCACCCGATTTTTCTCACGACCACGCGCATGAGCGCCCGCACGGCTGGCGGCGCTGGTTGTATGCTACCAATCATAAGGATATCGGTACTTTGTACCTGTTTTTTTCGCTCACCATGCTGATGCTCGGCGGGATACTGGCGATGGGCATCCGTGCTGAGTTATACCAGCCCGGCCTGCAGTTGATGCAGCCGGAATTCTTTAATCAGCTGACCACAATGCATGGCCTGATCATGATTTTCGGTGCCATCATGCCGGCCTTCGTGGGCTTTGCCAACTGGATGATTCCGCTGCAAATCGGCGCATCCGACATGGCTTTTGCGCGCATGAACAATTTCTCGTTCTGGCTCTTGCCGCCAGCCGCGATTTTGTTGGCAACTTCATTTCTGGTGCCGGGCGGCGCCAGCGCGGCCGGCTGGACCATGTATGCACCGCTATCGACCCAGATGGGGCCTGGTATGGACATGGCAATTTTTGCCGTTCATATCATGGGTGCTTCGTCGATCATGGGGGCGATTAACATTATTACCACGGTGCTGAACATGCGTGCCCCCGGCATGACGTTGATGAAAATGCCGATGTTCTGCTGGACCTGGCTGATCACTGCTTATCTGCTGATTGCGGTAATGCCGGTGCTGGCTGGCGCGATCACCATGATACTGACCGATCGTCACTTCGGCACTTCGTTCTTCAATGCTGCCGGCGGTGGCGATCCGGTGATGTTTCAGCATATTTTCTGGTTCTTCGGCCATCCCGAGGTCTACATCATGATTTTGCCGGCGTTCGGGATCATTTCGCACATCATTCCCGCTTTCGCACGCAAGCCGCTGTTCGGATATGCCTCGATGGTGTATGCGACCGCGTCGATTGCGATCCTGTCCTTCATGGTTTGGGCGCATCACATGTTTACCACCGGCATGCCGGTTACCGCGCAATTGTTCTTCATGTACGCGACGATGCTGATTTCGGTACCTACCGGCGTTAAGGTCTTTAACTGGGTTGCCACCATGTGGCGCGGATCGATGACTTTCGAGACTCCGATGCTGTTTGCGGTCGGTTTCATCTTCGTGTTTACGATCGGCGGCTTTACCGGACTGATTCTGGCGGTAACGCCGATTGACATCCAGTTGCAGGATACCTATTACGTAGTGGCGCACTTCCACTACGTGCTGGTGGCCGGTTCTCTGTTTGCAATGTTCGCCGGTTACTATTACTGGAGCCCGAAATGGACCGGTTTCATGTACAACGAAACACGCGGCAAGATTCATTTCTGGGGTTCGCTGATTCTTTTTAACATTACTTTCTTCCCGATGCACTTTCTCGGTCTGGCCGGCATGCCGCGCCGTTACGCAGACTATCCGGCGCAATTCACCGACTTTAATATGGTGGCATCGATCGGCGGACTCGGCTTCGGCCTGATGCAGGTGTACTTCCTGTTTGCGATTGTGATTCCAACCATTCGAGGCGGCAAAAAAGCAGCGGATAAACCATGGGATGGTGCCGAGGGGCTGGAGTGGACCGTGCCTAGTCCGGCACCATTCCACACCTTTGAAGTACCACCAACAGTTAAATAAATGGATGGCGGGCTGAACAGGCCCGCCAGACGAAGCCAATGTCTGAGCCAAAAAAACCGAACAACCTTAAAACGGCATTGATACTGGGATCAGTCGCCTTGATATTTTTTGTTGGCGTGGTAATCAAGCAAATCTGGTTCCGCTGAAAATGACTAAGCGCAGCGATGTTGAGTTGACGCCCCAAAAGTCGATGAACCGGCAAATGCTGGGCAAGTTGTTGGTAATTGCCGTTCTGATGTTTGGTTTTGGTTTTGCGCTGATTCCGATTTACAAGAAAATTTGCGAAATAACCGGCATTAACGTGCTGACTGCGAAAGACGATGGTTTGCCGGCTGCCGGTAACACGCAAGTGGACAAGAGCAGAACCATTACCGTGGAGTTCGATGCCAATGCGCATGGTCCTTGGCGTTTCCGTCCGACCATAAACAGTTTGCAGGTGCACCCGGGTGAAATGGCGCAAGTCATTTATGAAGTGGTCAACACCCAGACCCGCAGCATGAATGCGCAGGCGATTCCAAGCTATGCACCGCAACAGGCCGAGGCACATTTCAAGAAAGTGGAGTGCTTCTGCTTTCAGCAGCAAACGCTTGGGCCCAATGAGGCAAAGCAAATGCCGGTGGTATTTTATATTGATCCGGCGCTGCCTAAAAACGTCAAGACCATTACGCTGTCCTACACCTTCTTTGAAGTTGACGGGCAACTAAAAAAAGCGATCTGAGAGGGTGCTGATGCAGGATTTAAAGCAAGATAGGCAGCGAAAGCCATCGTTTCTGGCTACCATGAAAGCGGTGTTCTGGTCGTTTCTAGGGATACGTAAAAAAAGTGATTATGAACAGGATGCGGCACAACTCAATCCTGTGCACGTGATTGTCGCCGCTGTCATCGGCGCCTTGATTTTTATAGCGACATTAGTGATTGTCGTTAAGATGGTCGTCGCAAAATAACACACAATATTCGTTTCGGGAGATGTAAATGAGTTCTCAACACGCTAATGCGCAGACCGGCGCACCATACTATTTCATTCCGGGACCATCAAGGTGGCCGCTGTTCGCAAGCGTCTCGCTGCTGGTGACGATGATAGGTGCGGCGGCATGGGTCAACGAACAGCCCTGGGCTCCGTATGTGAATATCTCCGGCATACTAATGCTAATCGCAGTCCTGTATAAATGGTTCGGCGAGACTATTGCCGAGTCTGAAGGCGGCTTGTACAGCCAGCGCATCGATACTTCGTTTCGCTGGAGCATGAGCTGGTTCATCTTCTCGGAGGTGATGTTTTTTGCGGCATTTTTCGGTGCGCTTTTCTATGCCCGCAGCATCACGATGCCCTGGCTCGGAGACCTGGATCACAAGCTTTTGTGGCCGGACTTTAGCGCCCATTGGGGTAATCTCGGCCCTGCCGGTACGGTCGAGCCATTCCAGACCATGGGGCCGTTCCCGATTCCGACCATCAACACTGCCCTGCTGCTAACCTCCGGCGTGACGATAACGATTGCGCACCATGCGATTCGTGCTGGCGAGCGCGCCAAGACCGCCTTGTGGCTGTTTGCGACAATCTTGCTGGGAGCCACATTCATGGGCTTCCAGGTCTATGAGTACATGCATGCATACAGCGAACTGAACCTGAAACTGACTTCAGGCATTTATGGTTCGACTTTCTTTTTGCTCACCGGCTTTCACGGCTTCCATGTCACTATCGGGGCGATCATGTTGTCGGTTATCCTGTACCGTGTTCTGAAAGGGCACTTTACGCCGCAACAGCATTTTGCATTCGAAGGTGCTGCCTGGTATTGGCACTTCGTTGATGTGGTTTGGCTAGGCTTGTATGTGGTGATTTACTGGTTGTAAGCTTATTCGGGTTAATAAGGACACATGCAAAAAGCCGCACTTCGGTGCGGCTTTTTGCTGGAACAGGATTCAGGTTGGGACTGCTCCGGCAGGGTTTCTAGCGAATCCCGGTGGGCTGTATCAGGCCGAAGTAATGCGCTACCAGTAATAGCGCAAACAACGCGATGGAAAAGCCGACCCGCAGTGCCAGTGCGGTCACGGTACGGTTGCTTTTCCCTTTGTCCTTCATGATGAATATCAGCGCGGATGCAAGGCTGGCAATAATCAGGATGAATCCGATGGCTATAATTGTTTTCATGATGGGGAGTCAAGTGCAACAGTGTCTGGATTGCAATAGGTTCGTTGCCGCTAATGCGGCATGCGAAGAGGCGACAGAGAGGTGACATTGTAATGCGTATAGTCTTTCGCTTCAGGCTGGTGCCTTTGCTTGCAACCGTGCTGGTCATGGCGATCGGGATTGCGGCCGGGCAGTGGCAAACCCGGCGCGCGGCGGAGAAGGAGGTAATCGCCATAAGACTGTCGGAACGTGCGGCGGCGCCGCTGCTGGCCATCAATGCGCAGCCGCTCAGGCCCGATGATGTGGAATACCGCAGCGTCAGCGTCAGCGGTGAATTCCTGCCGGAGTGGCCGGTCTATCTGGACAATCGCCCACAGCGAGGCGTTGCCGGTTTTTATGTGCTGATGCCGTTCAGGATAGCCGGATCGAAGATGCATGTATTGATTGCACGCGGTTGGGTCCCGCGTGATCCGGCCAGCCGGACAAAATTGCCGGCAATACCGACGCCCGCTGGCACGATTACAGTGCAGGGTACGGGCAAGCGCAATCCGGGCCGGCTCTTGCAGTTTGGGCAGCAGGATGCATTGCGCCCGGGCGCAATCTTGCAGAACCTGGACATTGCCAGTTTTGCGCAGGCCAGCGGCTTACAGATGCAGCCATACCTGCTGGAGCAGTCGAGTGCGATGCCGGACGGTTTGGCGCGGGACTGGCCACTGCCTTCAAACGGCATTGACAGGCATCGGGGTTATGCGTTTCAGTGGTTTGCATTGACCGCAATGGCATTTATATTTTTTGTTGTGACAGGATTTCGACGTGGAACAAAATAAGAAAAAACGCGCAGGGCGCGGCAAATTACTTCTGGTGCTGGCAGTCTGCGCTGCGCCCCTGATCGCATCCTATTTTACCTATTACGTGATCAAGCCATCGAGTCGTACCAACTACGGCACTTTGCTGGATCCGCGCAATTATCCGATGCCGACGCTGGCCAGTAGCGCGCTCGATGGCTCCAGGCTTTCCCTGCAGGATTTCAAGGGCAAGTGGCTGATGGTGCAGATCAATGCTGCCGATTGTCAGGTTGCCTGTCAAAAGAAGCTGCACGACATGCGCCAATTGCGTCTGGCGCAAGGCAAGGAAATGGATCGTATCGAACGGGTCTGGCTGATTACCGACAAGCAGCCGCTTGAGACCATGCTGCTGCGCGAATACGATGGCATGCGCCATTTGCGCGTGTCGCCGAAAGAATTGCAGGCCTGGCTGCCGGCAGAGCAGGGCACGCTTGTTTCGGATCATATCTATCTGATCGATCCGCTCGGTAATTTGATGATGCGCTATCCGAAAGATGCCGATCCGAACAAGATCAAGAAGGATCTGGACAAGCTGCTGAAAGCGTCGGCGATTGGTTGATTCGGAAATATGCTGATTCAACTTGCTATTATGGGACTGCTCGCGGCGCTGTTGCCGCTGACGCTGGTCTGGGTTTCGGGCGACCCAAACAAGTACCGCAAACTGGCCTGGGTGACCGTTTTCCTGACGTTCGACCTGATCATGTTCGGCGCCTTTACGCGCCTGACCGATTCCGGGCTTGGCTGTCCCGACTGGCCGGGTTGTTATGGCGCTGCTAATCCGTTCCTGGCGCATGCCGATATTCATGCGGCTCAGACCTTGATGCCGGATGGCCCGGTGACCGTGCTGAAGGCCTGGATCGAGATGCTGCATCGCTATCTCGCGATGGGTGTCGGGGTCTTGATCATTGCGCTGATGGCGATTTCCTGGCGCTTGCGCCTCAAGTATGGGCACAAGTCCTCACTCCGGCCGGAGAGCGCTGCGCGCCCGGGTTTGCCGACCTGGCTGCTGATTTTTGTCTGCCTGCAGGGTGCCTTTGGCGCCTGGACTGTGACATTGAAACTGCAGCCGGTGATCGTGACCATCCATTTGTTGCTCGGCATCACGCTATTGGCCTTGTTGACCTGGCTGGCAGCGCGTCAAAGTGCGCCAATCACACCTACGGTCTCGAGTCGGGGTGCCGCGAAGCTGCGTCTGCCGGCAATCGTTGCGCTGGCGCTGTTGTTTTTTCAGATTGCTCTCGGCGGCTGGGTTAGCACCAACTATGCGGCACTCGCCTGCGCCGATTTTCCACTGTGCGATGGCACACTGGTACCGCTGATGGATTTCAAGCACGGCTTTACATTGTGGCGGCATCTTGGCAAGACCGCTGCCGGTGATTATCTACCGTTTTCGGCACTGACCGCGATCCACTGGGTACACCGTAACTTTGCATTCATTGTCATCGGCTTTATAGCATGGGTCGGGTATCGCGCTCTCCAGGTTGAAGGGTTGCGACAGACCGCACGCTGGCTGCTGATTGTTGTCGGCCTGCAATTCATATCCGGAATTTCGACCATATTCCTGAACTGGCCGTTGCTTATAGCGGTGCTGCATAACGGCGGTGCCGCACTGCTCGTGCTGTTGCTGGTAATGCTAAACTACAAGACGTACACATCTTCCCAAGCACAAACCCAATCGTTATTTGGTGCGGCGCATATGCGGTCATCATCCTTTTAAATTCAGACTAATGACAACCCTTACCGCTTCTCAGAACCGTCTGACCCAATATCTGGCGCTGACCAAGCCGCGCGTCACGCAACTGGCAGTGTTTTGTGCTGTGATTGGCATGTTCCTCGCCACTCCTGAATTGCCGGAATGGAAAATCGTGATCGCTGCGACTGTCGG
>JBDSCZ010000178.1:0-23894 GCA_039920865.1 Burkholderiaceae bacterium | reverse complement strand
CGTCGTCCCCGCGAAGGCGGGGATCCATACACCGGTGATTCAGCGTGCGATGTATGGTTTCCCGCCTTCGCGGGAATGACAATATTGTGAATTCCGCTCTTAGTCTGAGGTTGGTAGCTAATCAAGTTTTTATATATGCCAGATTTGCGCTGAATCCGGTTCGTGATTTTCGTGTCTTTCGTGGACAATATTTTTTTACTGCAATGGACCTGCGTAACGTCAGCTTGTATTTGAGTTGATTGGTGGAGATTCCAAAATCATTTTTATGGTTCTGCAAACATGTGATTGGGGTAGTTATGAAGATCAAGGATTGCAGAACATCGCCAATCACGGCGAATGCGTGCGATGTGCATTGGACCAGAAGCAAGAAGCGCAGTTATTTTTTCCGCTGTTGTGTGGTGGCGGGTTTTTGTCTTTCCGGCGTACTTCCCGGATATGGACAGGAACTGCCGTCATCATCTGCCCAAAAGCCGGTCGCAATTGCTCCGACACCGTTGCTTGAAGCGCGGCGCATTGTTGCCGAGGCCAGCGTGCGCAGTACCACCTGGTACGGCCCGCGCTCCGGTCCGGCAGCCCAGCCGGGCAAAACCATTGCGTTTTTGGCGAATGATCTGCGCAACGGCGGGATACTCGGTGTCGCGCAGGGCGTGCGCGAAGCCGCCAAGGCCATCGGCTGGAACTTCAGGATATTCGATGCCGGTGGAACCATTGCCGGCCACAGCAAGATGATGGCGGACGCACTGGCAGCGCGGCCTGACGGCGTGATACTGGGCGGCGATGATGCGAAGGAAAGTAGTGCCGGCTTGGCGCAGTTTGCACGTCGCGGCATACCCATCGTCGGCTGGCATGTCGGATCGGTTCCGGGCCCTATTGCCGGCACCGCGATCGCAATGAATGTCACCACCGATCCGATCGCGGTGGCACGCGTCACCGCCATGTCGGCGCTGGTGCAGTCGAAAGGAACGGCTGGCGTGGTGATCTTCACCGATTTCCGATTCGGCATCGCGATGGCCAAGGCGAATGCGATGGCAGACATTATCCGGGCCTGCTCCGGCTGCACCCTGCTGGAGGTGCGCGATGTCGCGCTGTCCGAGAGCCGCGATCAGATGCCCGAGATAACCACGCAACTGCTGGTCAAATATGGCAAGCGCTGGACCCATGCGCTTGCCATCAACGATATCTACTTTGATTATGCGACCCCGGTTTTGACCAAGGCCGGATTGCCGGGTAATGGACTCAGCCTGTTGTCTGCCGGTGATGGCAGCATGCCGGCCTTTCTGCGCATTCAGGCCAGGACCTTTCAAATCGGCACAGTGGCCGAGCCGCTCAATCTGCACGGCTGGCAAGTTGTCGATGAGCTGAACCGGCTCTTTGCAGGTGAACCGGTGAGCGGATTCGTGGCACCGGTGCACCTGGTCACCACCGACAATATTGCTTTCGACGGTGGCAAGCGCCTGCTGTATGACCCTGACAATGGCTATCGTGATATCTACCGGCGCATCTGGAAGCATTAGGTTTGCGAATTAATACGTGATGACCGTCATCCTGCGTCGCCAGAAATTTTCAGTCTTATTACCGCAATCGCTGCGCGGGCAGTTCGTGCTCGCGCTGTCGATGCTGGTGCTGCTGCTATGGGCGGGAGGGATCACCGCCGTGGTTGCATTGCGCACGTCAAATAGTGCGATCCGCCAATTGGCGCAAGAACGCCTGGTCAGCATGCAGGATGCACAGGATATGCTGCAGCGTACCTTGCTGATTGAACGGGAAACCTATCAGCTGCTGACAACCGCCGCGCTGGATAAGGTACAGCTGAGTTACGCCGATATGCTCAAACAGCTGGATCTGCTGGATCACCTGGTGGAGCGTCTGGCTGCCGCCAATAACAACATCGACGTGCTGGACTTGCATCAGAGCGCACAATTATTCCGCAATACCGCCAATATCGTCGCGCAGTTGCGCGAGAGTACGCTGCAAAACGAGACGGTTTTTGCAAAAATCCTGCAAGACCGGACAGTGCAACTGCTGGCCGATCCGGCGCATGGCAACCTGGAGCGCGCGGTGCTGCTGCACCGCCTGCAAAGCACTGAGCGCCGCGATGCAGTGCAGCGTTTGCAGGCAGAGTACCTGCGCCAAGCCATTGGCGGGCGCCCTATGCCGCCGGACGCGATCAATCCGGACCCAAACGATCCGTTTTCGCACCGCCTGAAGTTGATCGGCGAGCGGGAGACAGTAGCGCAATTTCACGATGCGTTGCAGCAGCAGGCGATAGCGATGGTGGCAGCCGCGCGTTTGCAATCGACCAGTGCCACGCGCGACTATCAGGGCGCCGTGCAGCAATTGGTCACCAGCGCCAGTCACAAGCAATATTGGGTACTGGCCCTGCTGGCCGGCAGTCTGTTGTTTGCATGGATGATCGCCCGCGTGTTTCTGGGCCGCCATGTACTGGCGCGTCTGCAGCAGGTCAGCCACTACCTGCGGCAGGAAAGTGGCACGGCGGTACAACTGGCGGTGCCGGTCTACGGGCAAGACGAGATCGGCGACATGGCGCGCGCGGTAGAACGGTTTCTGCAGGACCGCCACCAGCTTGAACAGCGCACCGTTGAATTGGGCGTGGCCAAGGAGCGTGCCGAGGTGGCGAATCGGGCCAAGAGTACCTTCTTGTCGAATATGAGTCACGAGTTGCGCACCCCGCTCAATGCAGTGCTGGGCTATGCTCAAATCCTGCGCGGCGCACCCGGCCTCGATGCGCGCCAGATTGCTGGTTTGAACACCATTGAACAAAGCGGCGAGCATTTGCTGATGCTTATCAATGATCTGCTGGACCTGTCCAAGATCGAGGCCGGCAAGTTCGCGCTTTACCCGAGCGCAGTCAATTTGCCCGGCTTCCTGCGCGCAGTGCTCGACATCGTCCATATCAAGGCGCAGCAGAAGGGTCTGTATTGCACGCTCGAAGTCGCAGAAGATCTGCTGCATACGGTATTGCTGGATCAGAAGCGGCTGCGTCAGGTGTTGTTGAACCTGCTGGGCAATGCGGTGAAATTCACCGACCGCGGGCAAGTGACGCTGCGGGTGCAGAGCGTGCTCAATGGCGCGCAGCAGCGCAGGCTGATGTTTGCCGTGCAGGATACCGGAATCGGTATGAACCGGGACCAGCTGGAAACGATCTTCCAGCCTTTCGAGCAGGTCGGCGAGGTCCAGCGCCGCTCCGGTGGCACCGGTCTGGGACTGGCGATCAGCCGCCAGCTGGTGCGCCTGATGGGCGGCGATATCGAGGTCGCCAGCCAGCCAGGCCAAGGGAGTTGTTTTCAATTTAGCTTGCCGCTAGTCGAGGCCGAAACAGAAGCGCCGTCAGCACAGCAGGATGTGATCGACCACCTGGCGCCGCAGTGCACAATGCAGACAGTGGAAGGTACACGAAACGCTGTGTTACTCATCCCGCCGCAGGAAGAGATCGCCATCCTGCACCAATTGGCCCTGGTGGGCAACATGCGCAACATTCGCCAGCGCGCCGACTATCTTGTTGCGCTCGATGCGCGCTATGGTGATTTTGCCGAAACATTGCGTCAATTGTCGAAAAATTATCAGTCCCAGGCCATTTTGGACTTGGTTAAAAAATATGTAGAACAGAAAGTTACATCATGAATCCGAGCGCCACACTTTGCGCACAAAATCCCACGATTTTGATCGTGGACGATACGCCTGCCAACGTGGCCGTGCTGGCAGACTATCTGGAGGAGCGCGACTTTCAGGTGGTGGTGGCGCAGGACGGCGAAGAAGGGCTGAAGCGGGCGCAACTGGTGCGGCCGGACCTGATCCTGCTTGATGTGATGATGCCGGGGATCGACGGCTTCGAGACCTGCCGCCGCCTGAAGCTGGCTGCGAACAGCAAGGACATTCCGGTGATCTTCATGACCGCACTGGCAGAAACCAACGACAAGGTGAAAGGCTTCGAGGCGGGCGGCGTCGATTATGTTACCAAGCCGTTCCGGATTGAAGAGGTGTCGGCGCGCATCAATACCCATCTGGCTTTGCGCGCGATGCAGACCCAACTCGCGGCGCAAAACCTGCAGCTGCAGCAGGAAGCCGCGGTGCGACTGCAGGCGCAGCAGGATATCCAGAATCTGGTGCAGCAGCAGCAGACCATTCTTGACAACGCCGGAGTTGGCATTGCCTTTCTAAAGGATCGCCATATTGTCCGCTGCAACCAGGCGTTTGCCGTCATGTATGGCTACCGGATCGATGATTTGATCGGAACTTCGACCTGTGGCCTGCACGCGTCGGAGGATATTTATGAAAGCTGCGGCAAGGACGTGTATGCCGTCATCGGTCTGGGTCAGGTGTACTCGGGCGATGCGCGATACAAGCGGCGCGACGGCACCCTGTTCTGGGCTGATGTGACCGTGACCGCGCTCGATCGGGCCGATCTGTCTAAAGGGGCGATCTGTGTCATGCACGACATCGATCAGCGCAAGCGGGCTGAACTGTTGCGCAGCGAACAAGGCAGAGTGCTTGAAATGGTCGCTACCGGCACAGCGTTGGAACAGGTGCTTGACAGCCTGATGCATCTGATGGAATCCCAGCTGGAAGGGATGATGGCCTCGATCCTGCTGCTGGAGGATGACGGGCTGCACCTGCGCCATGGCGCCGCTCCCAGCCTGCCGCAGGCCTACCTGCAGGCAATCGACGGTATCGGCATCGGCCCGAAGGCAGGCTCCTGCGGCACCGCCGGCCACCGGCGCGAGCAGGTCATCGTCAGCGATATTTTGCAAGACCCGCTATGGGACGATTACCGGGAACTGGCGGCGACCTACGGGCTACGCAGCTGCTGGTCAACCCCGATCATTACGCATCAGTACACGCTGCTGGGGACCTTTGCACTATACGCGCAGGAAGTGCGCACGCCGACCCTGATGGAAAGTCAGCTGATCGAGATGGCGACCCGGATTGCCGGCATCGCGATCGAGCGCAGGAATGCCGAGGATCGCATCAGCCACATGGCGCACCACGATGCGCTGACCGGGCTGCCGAATCGGATCCTGCTGGAGGATAGGCTGGAGCAGGCGATGTTGTATGCGCAACGCTATGGCCGGCTGGTTACGGTGGCGTTCATGGATCTGGATAATTTCAAACTGATCAACGACAGCCTGGGTCATAACACTGGCGATGAGATTCTCAAAACCGTGGCGGATCGGATGAAAAGCTGCATGCGCGCCACCGATACGGTGGTGCGTCTGGGCGGCGATGAATTCGTGATCATCCTGTTCGATCAGCCGGATCAGGTGGAAGCCATTACGTCGACTCTGCAAAAAATCCGCGAAACCATTGCGCACGTTATTGATGTCGGCGGTCAAAAACTCGAGGTGACCTGCAGCATGGGCCTGGCAACCTATCCTAATGATGGCGCCGATATCGACACGCTGCTGATGAATGCGGATGCCGCGATGTACCGCGCCAAGGAGTTGGGCCGGAATAACTGGCAGTTCTACACTGCCGAGATGAACGCCAAGGCGCATGAAAAACTCACGTTGCAGGAAGGCTTGCGCAATGCGATTGCCGGCGGCGAGTTCGTGCTGTTGTACCAGCCGCAAGTCAATCTGCAATCGGGACAAATCTTCGGCGTGGAGGCGCTGATCCGCTGGCAGCACCCGATCCTGGGCATGATTTCCCCCGCACGGTTTATCCCGCTGGCGGAGCAGTCCGGACTGATAGTGCCGATCGGCGACTGGGTGCTGCGCACCGCCTGCCACCAGAACAAGGCCTGGCAGGATGCCGGCATGCCGCACATCACCATGTCGGTAAATGTGTCGGCGCGCCAGTTCAGGGAAAAGAGCCTGGTCAGTCGGGTCGCGTACGCATTGCAGGAAAGCGCACTGGAAGCCCGGTATCTCGAACTGGAACTGACTGAAAGCCTGATCATGCAGGATCTGCAACAGGCCGTGGCGACGATGCAGGAACTGCAAGCTATGGGAGTGCGACTCGCCATCGATGATTTCGGCACCGGCTATTCCAGCCTCAGTGCGCTGAAAAGCTTCCCGATCTCGCGGCTGAAGATCGACCAGTCTTTCGTGCGCGACCTGCCCGACAACGAGAATGACAAGGCGATCGCGATGGCGGTGATTTCATTGGGCCACCAACTGAATTTGAAGGTCATCGCCGAGGGCGTCGAAACCGAACGGCAATTGGCGTTTTTGCGTGACAACGAATGCGATGAAATGCAGGGCTATTATTTCAGCAAGCCTGTTTCAGCGGATGCAATAGCAGCATTATTTAACCTGAAAATGGCAAATGAACGCGTAGATGCGCTGCATTAAATTGGGTGGAGTCCATAGCTACGCAGATCCATTGCAGGTGAAAATATTGTCCACGAAAGACACAAAAATCACGAACCGTATTGTGCGCAAAGCTGGTTTGTGTAAGCGGTGAGTATTGCCATTTTTATGGCATTTACCGCATATATTCATTGCGGTAGATAAATATACTCATGTCTAAAATAGAATTAGAACTGACGCGGAATTAAGGGGTGCAGGCCTGCACTACTGAGACATAGCGGTATTGCGTAAGTCCTGCAGAGTTAAAACAGCATCGGCATCGCGCGCGCCTGCTCGCGCAATTGGCGTCTGGCGGCGGCATGTTCGGGATAGATCGATGCCACCGTGGCCCAGAAGCGCGGGCCGTGGTTCATTTCGCGCAGGTGTGCCAGTTCATGCGCAATCACATAGTCGATCAGTGCCAGCGGGAAGTGGATCAGGCGCCAGTTGATGCGGATCTTGCGTTGCGAAGTGCAGGAGCCCCACTGGGTTTTGGCCGAGCTTAATGCGAATGAATGGTAGCTGGCGCCGAGCTTTTCCGCGTAATGCGGCAGGCGCAGGCCGAACAGCCGTCTGGCCTGCGCCTGCAGCCAGTGCTGCAGGTGGATTTGCAACTGTTGCTGGCTGGTGTCGGTCGGCAGGTGCAGGTGCAGCTCGCCGGCTATCGGATCGAAGTCGATGCGTGCGGTGCGGGTGTTCCAGACCCTCAGTGTCAGGTGTGCGCCAAGGTAAGGCAGCAAGCTGCCGTCGCCCCACGGCAGCGGATTTTGTTGCGGCAGCAGCGCGCGCTCGCGGCGCTGCAGCAGTTTGCTGCTGATCCAGTGCTGCTTGTCGCGGATCGCGCTTTCAATCGCGGCTAAGGCCAGCCAGTTGGGCGCACTCACGCGCAGCCCCTGATCGTCGATCATGAAACCGATCGAGCGGCGCCGGGAACGGCGCAATGCGTATTCCAGCACTTGGCCGTCGATGGCAATGCTGCGCCGCATGGTAGCTACGCTAGTTTGGTCGATTTTCTGCACAGTCTGGCTCTGGAGCGGCATAGCCCGATCAACCCAGGCTACTCGGGCTGTTATTTGCCGGCGTAGGCTGTCGGCGAGATGACCCGCATTTCGGTTTCGATCCAGTTTTCCACCAGATTCAGCAGGCTATTCGGGGTCTGGCCTTCGGGCGAAATCGGTGGCCCGATCGAAACCGTGATGGTGCCGGGTTGCTTGATGAACGCATTCTTCGGCCAGCATTCACCGGAATTGAGCGCGATTGGTACCACCAGCGCTTTGGTCTGGATCGCCAACCGGGTGCCGCCGCTCTTGTATTGGCCTTGTTGTCCGACCGGAATGCGCGTGCCTTCCGGAAACATGATGATCCACTGGCCATCGGCCAGACGCTTTTTGCCTTGTATGACGACTTGCCTGAAGGCATTCGTGCCGCTTTTGCGATCGATCGGGATCATCCGCAGCAAGCCCAGCGCCCAGCCGAAAAACGGCACAAACAGGAGTTCTTTCTTGAATACGAAAACCAGCGGTCGCGGCATCATGCACAGCAAAAAAATCGTTTCCCAGGCCGACTGGTGCTTGGGCATCAGGATCACCGGCGCATCCGGCAGATTCTCCCAGCCTTTGAAGTGGTAATGGATGCCGCACAACATTTTGGCCAGCCAGATGGTAAACACATTCCAGCGCGAAGTGACGTAATAGCGCTGGTTGTACGGCAGCGGCGCGGCCAGCAGGCAAACGCAAGCCCAGACCGGCGTCACCAGCAGGATGATCAATACAAACAACAGGGAACGCAAAAACAGGGTGGCGCTGCGTAACATCGGGTCTCCAGAGAGGGAATGGTTCAATGCGAAAGTCGCGCAGCGACTCACTTTGCTCCCCAACCCTTCTCCCGCGAGCGGGAGAAGGGTTGGGGATGAGGGCGGTCATGGCGCTTGCATGTATTGGGTGGCATTTTCGCCATGATCGTTAGAGAAAGGGACAAATTGAGGCGGCATCCTGATCTGCCGCATCCAGCAAGCCGTCGACTGCCGCCGCCAGATCCGGATAAATCAGGGTGTCAGGCGGCAGGCCGTCATTGGCTTGCGTTTTCGTGCCTTTGCCGGTCAATACCAGATACGGGATGCAGCCACAATTGAAGCCGGCCTGCAGGTCACGCAACGAATCGCCAATAGTCGGAATGCCTCTCAGGCTGATGTCGTAGCGCCTGGCAATTTCCAAAAACATGCCGGCCTTCGGTTTGCGGCAGTCGCAATTGTCGCCGGCGGCATGCGGACAAAAGAAAATCGCATCGATTTCAGCGCCGACCTCCTGCGCTGCCAGATGCATTTTCTGGTGAATAGCATTGAGCGTATCCATGCTGAACAGGCCGCGTGCAATGCCGGACTGGTTGGAGCAGACCACTACCCGGTAACCAGCCTGGTTCAGACGCGCGATCGCCTCCAGCGAGCCGGGGATAGGCTGCCATTCGTCGGTGGTCTTGACGAAGCTTTCAGAGTCAAAATTAATCACGCCATCGCGGTCGAGAATGATGAGTTTCATCGCGGTTTTCCTGATTAACTTGCCAGTTTCGAGATGTCGGCGACCCGGTTCATCATCGCGTGCAGTGCGGCCAGCAACGCGATGCGGTTATTGCGCAGTTGCAGGTCGTCGGCCATCACCATCACCGAGTTGAAGAAGGCGTCGACATCGTCGCGCAATGCGGCCAGCAACGTCAGGGTGCGGCTGAAGTCGCCGGCGCAGAAAGCACTGTCGACTTGCGGTTGCAATGTCGTCATGGCGGCGAACAGTGCCAATTCTGCGCCTTCGCTTAACAAGGCGGGTTGCACCTGGCCGGGTGCGATCTCGGTTTTTTTCAGGATGTTGGTGATGCGCTTGTTGGCTGCCGCCAGCGACGCCGCTTGCGGCAGCGCGGCGAACGCCTGTACCGCTTCCAGTCGCTCGATGAGGTTGTCCAGCGTGTCCGGATTTTGCGCCAGCACCGCTTCGATTTCGTTCGGCGTAAAGCCGCGTTCGCGCAGCAGGCCGCGCAACCGGTCCAGCAGAAAGGCAGTGATGTCGTTAGTTGCGATCTTGAACTGGGCGTTGTAGGCGAACAGTTCGGCGCTGTTTGATAATAATGTATGGATCGATAGCGGCAGGCGTTTTTCCAACAGCATGCGCAGCACGCCCAACGCGTGGCGGCGCAGCGCGAACGGATCCTTGTCGCCGGTCGGGTGCAGGCCGATGCCCCAGATTCCGACCAGGGTTTCGAGTTTGTCGGCCAGCGCTACCGCAGTACCGGTCTGGGTCGCGGGCAGCGCGTCGCCGGCGAAGCGCGGCTGGTAATGCTCGCTGGCGGCCAGTGCGACTTCCTCGTGCTCGCCGTCATGACGGGCGTAGTAGGTGCCCATGATGCCTTGCAATTCCGGAAATTCGCCGACCATGTCGGTCAGCAGATCGGTCTTCGCCAGCAATGCGCCGCGCTGCGCCAGCGCGACGTCGGCACCGAGCGCTTCTGCAATCTGGCCGGCCAGCGTCTTGACGCGCTCGCTGCGTTCGGCCTGGGTGCCGAGCTTGTTGTGATACACCACGTTGGCAAGGCCAGGCAGGCGCTCGGCCAGGGTTTTTTTCTGGTCTTGCTCGAAGAAAAATTTGGCGTCAGACAGGCGTGGCCGCACCACCCGCTCATTGCCGCCGATGATGTGCTGCGGGTCGGGCGTTTCGATATTCGAGACAATCAGGAAGCGCGAGCGCAGCTTGCCGTGGCTATTGGTCAGCGCGAAATATTTCTGGTTGGTCTGCATGGTCAGGATCAGGCATTCCTGCGGCACGCTCAGAAATTGCGGCTCGAAATGGCATTCGTATACCACCGGCCATTCGACCAGCGCAGCGACTTCATCGAGCAGCGTTTCCGGCATCAGCACCAGGTCGTCGCCGGCCTTGTCCTGCAGCGCCGCACGGATTTTTTCCTTGCGGGCAGTATGGCTGGCAATCACCTTGCCTTGGGCTTCCAGCGTGGCCGCGTAGCTGTCGGCGTCGAGGATGCTGATGTCGCCGCTGGACAGGAAACGATGGCCTAGCGTCAGCGCGCCGGCGGCCAGGCCGAGGGCGGCAACCGGCACCACCGTGCTGCCGTGCAGCGCGACAATTCTGTGCGCCGGCCGCACGAACTGCACGCTGCTGCCGTCGGGGCGCTGGTAACTCATCAGTTTGGGAATCGGCAATTTGGCGATCGATTCATCCAGTGCCGCTTGCAGTCCGAGCTGCAGTGCCGAGCCCGATACCGTATGGGTGTAGAAAAAGCTTTCCGCTTTGCCGTCCGGGGCCCGTTCCAGCGCATCGATACCGATCTCAGGGAAACCCAGCGCGGCCAGTTTTTTGGCCAGCGGTGCGGTTGGCTGGCCGTCAGCATTGAGCGCGACCGCCACTGGCAACACTTTTTCGCGGATCGATTTGTCCGGCGAAGTGGCGCGTACCCGGGTGATCGTGACCGCCAGCCGGCGTGGCGATGCAAAGGTGGTTGCAAACGCGTCGGCGTCGAGGAAGTCGCGCGCTCGCAGACCGTTGACGATCCCGGCAGTAAATGCCTGGCCCAGTTTGGCCAGCGCCTTTGGCGGCAATTCTTCGGTAAGCAGTTCGACTATCAGTGTCTTATTCATATTTTTGCCATCCTCCCGGTTAGCCCGGGAAGCGAGTGTCTAGTAAGGGAGACGGGCACACGCTGCGCCCGCAGTACCGGTTTTAGGCTGCCTGGCGGCCATCGCCGCACATCGGGAAGCCGAGTTTTTCGCGCGAGTCGTAATATGCTTGCGCCACGCCGCGCGACAGATTGCGGATGCGGCCCATGTACGCGGCGCGCTCGGTGACCGAAATCGCACCGCGGGCGTCCAGCATATTGAAGCTGTGTGCGGCTTTCAGAATCATTTCGTAAGCCGGCAGCGTCAGCGGCACTTCCAGCAGGCGCTTGGCCTCGGCTTCGTAATTGGAAAACAGCGAGAACAGGAATTCGGTATTTGCGTATTCGAAGTTGTAGGTCGATTGCTCAACCTCGTTTTGGTGGAAGACGTCGCCGTAGCTCAGTTTTTTCGTGATGCCGTGTTCTTCCCACTCGGTCCAGACCAGGTCGTAGACGTTTTCGACCCCTTGCAGATACATCGCCAACCGTTCAATGCCGTAGGTGATTTCGCCCAGCACCGGCTTGCAATCGAGTCCGCCGACCTGCTGGAAATAGGTGAATTGGGTCACTTCCATGCCGTTGAGCCAGACTTCCCAGCCCAGGCCCCAGGCACCCAGGGTCGGGTTTTCCCAGTCGTCCTCGACGAAGCGCACGTCGTTTTGCTGCAAGTCCAGTCCGAGCGCCTTGAGCGAACCGAGGTACAGGTCGAGGATGTTTTCCGGTGCAGGTTTCAGTACCACCTGATACTGGTAGTAGTGCTGCAGGCGGTTCGGGTTGTTGCCGTAGCGGCCATCCTTGGGGCGGCGCGACGGCTGCACATAGGCGGCGCGCCACGGCTCGGGGCCGATTGCGCGCAGGAACGTCGCGGTGTGCGAAGTGCCGGCGCCGACTTCCATGTCATACGGCTGGAGCAGTGCGCAACCTTGCGCGTCCCAGTATTCTTGCAGCGTCAGGATGATTTGTTGGAATGTAAGCATGTTGTGATTCCCTTGCTGCACGGCATTGCGCCATGCTCTGAGTGGTGAGTTCGCCAAAGCTTGGAGTTTAACGGGTTTTGCCGCTGTTATGCGCACTTGCTGCGGTTTTTGCGGCTGCTCAACCAGCCCGCGACTAGCGCCAATGCAGCCAGCAACAGGGTCGCAGCATTGCCGGCCAGAATGTAGGGCGTCATGCCCTGCATCCCCTGCACGCTGGCTGACAGCGTGCCGCGCTGATAACGCGGCAATTGTGCGCTAACCCTACCTTGCGGGTCGATTACGGCAGTGCTGCCGGTGTTGGTGGCGCGCAGCATCGGGCGGCCGGTTTCCAGTGCCCGCATTTGCGAGATTTGCAGATGCTGCGGCAAGGCAATGGTATCGCCGAACCAGGCGATGTTGGAAACGTTGAGCAGCATGGTGGCCACCGGCGCGCCGGCGAAGTGGGCGGCGGCCATCTGGCCGGCGATTTCTTCGCCGAACAAGTCTTCATAACAGATATTCGGCAACAGCCACTGGTCCTTGACCGCAAATGGCACCTGTATGGCCGGTCCGGAATTGAAGTCGCCCAGCGGGATGTGCATCAGGTCGACGAACCAGCGAAAGCCGGTCGGGATGAATTCGCCGAACGGCACCAGATGGTGCTTGTCGTAACGATAGGCCGATGCCGACAAATCCGGCGCGATGCCGATCACGCTGTTGGCATAGTGTTGCGGGGCATCGCTAAGCGGGATGCCGATGGCCAGGTGGCTGCCGGAACGGCGGGCAAAATCGGCCAGTTTTGGCAGGTAGTCGGGCGGCAATTGCTGCTCGAACAGCGGGATTGCGGTTTCCGGGGTGGCGATCAGGTCGGCCGGCGCGGCGCTGATCATGTCCCGGTACAGCGTCAGCGAGGCGCTGATCTGCTCGCGCGCGAACTTCATCTCCTGTGGCACATTGCCCTGCAGCAGCCGCACCGTGATCGGCTGGCCGGCGGCACTGGTCCAGTGGATTGTTTTCAGGCCAAGACCGGCTACCAGCAGCAGCAGCGCCAAAGCCAATGGTATTTTGCGGATCGAAAACAGCGTCAGGCAACCGGCGATCAGGGCCGAAATCCAGGCCAGTCCGTACACGCCGAGCAGCGGCGCATAACCGGCCAGCGGGCTGGCGGTGTGCGCATAACCGGAAGAAACCCAGGGCAGGCCGGTAAATACCCAGCCGCGTAGCCATTCCGTCAGCGTCCATAGTGCCGGGAAAATCAGCAGCGCCACACAAGTCGGCGCCGCTTGCCAGCGCTGGCGCAGCCATGCAGTGAGGCCGAACGCCAGCGCCGAGTAGCTGCCCAGAAACAGCGCCAGCAGGATCACCGCCAGTGCCGCGATCGGTGCTGCCATGCCGCCGAAATCGTGCATGCTGATATACAGCCAGTAAACTCCGCATACGGTCCAGCCGAAGCCGTATGCCCAGCCGATCAGCGCGCTGCGCTTGATATTGCCGGCGCGCAAAGCCAGCGGCAGCACGAAGGCCAGCGAAAGGATTTGCAGCGGCCATAGCCCGAAAGGCGCAAATGCCAGGATGTTTAGTGCGCCGGCCAGAAATGCTAGCAGCAGGGATCGATAGAGGGGCACGCGATAAGGTCCGGTTTGAAAATTTCGAGAATGGGCTGGCGGCGAATGCAGCGGGCTTGCTGGCAGGAGTTTCGTGCGGATTAATATACTGAAATATGTATTTTTTATATCGCTTAATAATATTGCGGGAAACGATGCATTTTATCGCATACTCCCGAAATATTCTAATCTGCATGAGTTTGGTTCAGGTCGCCGGCGGCACTTCGGTGGTGCCGAAAACTTGGGTGTAGGTTGGGTAAAACGAGCAATACATAATAATGGTCAGTAACACTGATAGCGGCAGCAGGATCATCATGACGGCGGCCGAATTGCCCAGCAGGATTACTGCGAACAGGCTAATCATAGTCGGGAACAAGACGCCAATGATGGCCCATCCCAGGCCGAATACCAGAAACGGCTTGCTGGCGTGGAAAACCGCGAAGAAGCTGTAAAACAGCGCCTTGACTATCCCCATCTTGTGCCACGCGACCAGTGGCGCCGCATACCAGAACGCCATCGAAACCGGCACGTACAGCAGGGCCGAAAACAGCATTGCCGAAGCCATGTCGGAATCCTGCACGGTTTTCGCATCGATCGCGGTCTGGCCGGTAAGCACGCTCCAGAACACGCCGCCATCGATCAGGCTGGACGCGCCGGCAGCGGCAGTGGCAGCGAGCAGGTAGGCGGTGCCCAGAATCAGCAGATTCACCACGGCCGGTGAACGAAAGCCGGTCAGCAGCAAGGCTGGCGTGACGCGCTTGTCGTGTTCGATATTGATGCAAGCCTGCAGAAACGCCAGTGAAAACGCCGGCACCAGAACCAGCGGCAGCACCTGGCCAAGCACCGGGACGATGCCGACGGCCAGCATCATGAACATATATCCCAGGAACAGCATCGATATTTCTGCCGGTTGCTTGCGAAACAGCGCGAAACCTTGCTTGATCCACAACAGGCCGGTTGCAGCGGGAAGTTTTTCCATGATTAATATAGTGCCGGTGCGGGGTCGGCAATGCGCAGGCGCAAGATTCGCTCGAAGTGGGTCGGATCATGCGGCGTGAGCATTTCAGCGGCACGCGGCAGGTGGGAATCATACAAGCGCGACAGCCAAAATCGCAGCGCGCCGGCGCGCAGCATTGCTTGCCAGGCAAACTGCTCGGCGGCAGAAAACGGGCGCACCGCATGGTAGGCGTCCAGCAATGCGCGCGTCCGGGCGGAATCGAGAACCCCGGTATCCAGGTCGATGCACCAGTCATTGACCGTCACGGCAACGTCGAACAGCCAGCGATCGCAGCCGGCAAAGTAGAAATCGAAGATACCCGACAGGGTGTCGCCGCTGAACATCGCATTGTTACGAAACAGGTCCGCATGGATCGGTCCGTGCGGCAATTCCAGATAAGCAACCGAGCTGGCGAAGGCCGACTGAAAATGCATTTCAGCGCGCAGCAGGTGGGCGTTGTGGTCCGAGAGGAGCGGCAAAACCACAGGCGTGGTGGCATTCCACCAGTCCAGACCGCGCAGATTCGGCTGCGTCAGCGGGAAGTCGCGCGCCGCCAGGTGCATTTTTGCCATGGCTTTGCCGACTTCGGCGCAATGCACCGGCCGCGGTGCGAGTTGGCAGCTGCCGGCGAGCCTGGTCACGATCGCGGCCGGTTTGCCGTGCAGGCTGTGGATGATTGCACCCTGTAGATTGGCGATCGGCTCCGGCACCGGCACGCCGCGCTGGGCCAGGCATCGCATCAGCTGCAGGTAAAACGGCAGCTGTTCGAAGCTGAGCTGCTCGAAAATGGTGAGGACGAATTCTCCGGCTTCGGTAGTCAGGAAAAAATTGCTGTTTTCAATACCCGATGAAATGCCTTCTATGGCAAGCGCGCGGCCCAGAGGGAATTGGGTCATCCAGTCGGAAAGGTCATCCAGCGTGACCGGGGTAAATACTGCCATGGGGGAATAAGAGGAGAAGAAAGGATCAATCGGATGAACTCAAATGCAGCGTCAGGAGCCTGTCGGAATCAGGCCGGTTGCAGCAGATTCCTCATGAAGTCCGACAGGCTCCTGATGCGCGTCATTTCACTGTTTCGGCAGGTTTCGCGGCAGGGGATACTTTGGCGCCCGGTTTTGCAGTGTTCGCATTTTTGGCCGCTTCGGCAGCTGCAGTTGCAGCGGCTGCTTCTTTCTTCTTCTTCTTGAGGCCCAGGTCGAATTCGAGCACCTGCCATTGTGCCGCACGCATCTCGTCGCTTTGACCGTCGCCGCGCATTGCGCTGCCGGCTGGATCGACCGGTTTCAGGTAATAGGTGCTTTTGCCGCTCTTTACCTTGACTTCGGTGACTTTGCCTTGCTGACGTTTTTCGGTGATTTGCTTTTCGGTATCCGGCGGGCTGATGGTAATCGTAGGCGGTTCGCCTTCCTCCAGTTTTTCCATTACGGGTGGCTGTTGTGCGCCCACCAGTAGCGGCATTGCGCAGGCGATAAGGCCGCTTCCTACGGTGATCCAGGCTGAAGGTAATCGCATGATAATAAGGCCGGTTGGCGTGCTATTGAGTGGAAAGTGCGCAGGAAGCGCACGGTAAATGTCTTGATAGAGCCGATTGTAGCAAACACAGCCTGTCGCTCCCAAGGAGGGATTATAAATACAGCGTTTTTTGCCGATCTTCTTCCGACAGCTCGATCTCGCGCGCTTCATAGAAAGCAAATATGGCATCGACGATATTGGCCGGTTCATCGATCAGCTGGATCAGGTCGAGGTCTTGTTCGCTGATTACGCCATTGGCCAGCATGGTGTCGCGCAACCAGGCTAGCAGGCCGCGCCAGTATGTGGTTCCGACCAGGATGATCGGCATCCGGCGTGATTTTCCGGTCTGGATCAGGGTAATGGCTTCGCTCAGTTCGTCCAGCGTACCGAAGCCGCCGGGAAACACCACATACGCATTGGCATACTTGACGAAAGCCACCTTGCGTGCAAAAAAATGCCGGAAACTGATAGAGATGTTTTGCCACGCGTTACTGGCTTGCTCGTGCGGCAACTCGATATTCAGGCCGACGGAGGGCGACTTGCCCTCGAAAGCGCCCTTGTTGGCGGCTTCCATGATGCCCGGACCGCCACCTGAGATCACCGCAAATCCGGCATCCGACAAGCGCCGTGCGACATCGACACACTGGATGTAATACGGATTTTCAGGCTTGAGCCTGGCCGAGCCGAAGATCGAAACCGCCGGGCTCAGCTCGGACAGCCGCTCGGTGGACTCTATGAACTCTGCCATAATCGTGAGCGTATTCCACGATTCGCGCGCTTTTTGCGAGGTCGCGCGATCCTTGTCCGTCACCTGCCGCAAGCGCAGCACTCTTTTTTTGTTCTCTTCCATATGCATAAAACCTTGTTATTAGTCGATGGTTCCAGTTACCTGTATCGCGCCTTTCATGCGCTGCCCGATTTGCGCAATGCGGAAGGTGCGCCGACCGGTGCCATGTACGGCATGATTAATATGCTACGCCGTTTGCGCCATGATTATCCTGCAGCATACATTGCGTGCATATTCGACGCCAAAGGCAAGACCTTCCGCGATGACCTGTATCCGCAATACAAGGCGCAGCGCGCCGCGATGCCGGACGATCTGGCCCGACAGATAGAACCGATCCACCAAGCAGTGCGCGCGATGGGTTGGCCGATCCTGATGATCGAAGGCATCGAGGCTGACGACGTGATTGGTACGCTGGCGGTGGAGGCGGTCAAGTACGGCATGGACACCGTGGTATCGACCGGCGACAAGGATCTGGCGCAACTGGTCAACGCGCATGTAACGCTGATCAATACGATGAGCAATGAAAAGCTCGACCGCGATGGCGTGATCGCCAAGTTCGGCGTAGCGCCGGAGCGCATCGTCGATTACCTGAGCCTGATTGGCGACACGGTCGACAACGTGCCCGGCGTAAGCAAGGTGGGTCCGAAAACGGCGGTCAAATGGCTCGGCCAGTATGAAACGCTGGAGGGCGTGATGCACAACGCCGCCGACATCAAGGGTGTGGTCGGCGAAAACCTGCGCCAGGCACTCGACTGGTTGCCGCAGGCCAAGGTGCTGGTGACGGTAAAGACCGATTGCGATCTGTCGGCGCAGATGAAGAGCATTCCCGAATCGCTGCAGCAATTGCCGGAAGACAAGGAGGCGATGCTGGCCTTATTTACCCGTTACGGCTTCAAGACATGGCTGCGGGAACTCAGCAGCCAGGCCGCCGCATCACAGACTACCTCGCAAAACGCAGCGCCGAACAACCACAGTCAGATCCAGGCCGGCTTGTTCAATACTGATGCGGAAGTTGCGGCGCCGGCCGAAAAGCAGTATGAAATGGTGCTGACCGAAGCCGATCTGGCGCGCTGGCTGGCGACGATTTCGGCCGCCACGCTGACCTCGGTCGACACCGAAACCACCTCGCTGGAGCCGATGCATGCGCAACTGGTCGGCATCTCGCTGTGCTGCACGCCGGGCAGCGCAGCCTATATCCCGGTCGCGCACCGCTATCAGGATGCGCCGCAGCAACTATCCACTGAATATGTATTGTCTCGCCTGAAGCCTTGGCTGGAAGACGCCAAGCAGCAAAAAGTCGGCCAGAACCTGAAGTACGACAGTCATGTATTCGCCAATCACGGCGTGACGCTGCGCGGCATCCGGCACGACACGCTGCTGGAATCCTATGTGTTCGAGTCGCACAAAAGCCACGACATGGACAGCCTGGCGCTGCGCCACCTGAACCACAAGACAATCACCTTCGCCGACGTCTGCGGCAAGGGTGCATCGCAGATCTGTTTCGACCAGGTTGAGATCCAGCTGGCGACCGACTACGCGGCCGAGGATGCCGACATCACGCTGCAACTGCATCAGGCGATGTGGCCGGAGGTGGAAGCCGATGCCGGCCTGACCTTCATCTATGAAAAAATCGAGCTGCCAACCGCGGTCACGCTGCAAAAAATCGAGCGCAACGGCGTGCTGATAGATGCCGAACTGCTGGGCAAGCAATCGAACGAACTCGGCCGGCGGATGCTGGAACTGGAACAGAAGGCCTATGAAATGGCCGGCCAGCCGTTCAACCTGAATTCACCGAAACAGTTGGGCGAAATCTTCTTTGACAAGCTGAAATTGCCGGTGATCAAGAAAACGCCATCCGGCGCACCGTCGACCGACGAGGAAGTGCTGCAGAAGCTGGCCGAGGATTACCCGTTGCCGAAAGTGTTGCTCGAATACCGCGGCATCGCCAAGCTGAAATCGACCTACACCGACAAGCTGCCGAAGATGGTCAACCCCCACACCGGCCGCGTGCACACCAATTACGCGCAGGCGGTCGCGGTCACCGGCCGGCTGGCCTCGAACGATCCGAATCTGCAAAACATTCCGATCCGCAGCGTTGAAGGCCGCCGCATCCGCGAGGCCTTCATTGCGCCCAAGGACAGCGTGATCGTCTCGGCCGACTATTCGCAAATCGAGCTGCGCATCATGGCGCACATTTCCGGTGACGAAAGCCTGCTACGCGCATTTGCTGCGGGGGAAGACATCCATCGCGCCACCGCAGCCGAGATTTTCGGCAGCGCACCACCGGACGTGACGAATGAGCAGCGGCGTTACGCCAAAGTCATCAACTTCGGCCTGATCTACGGCATGAGCGCATTTGGGCTGGCCGGCAACCTCGGGATCGAGCGCGCCGCCGCGCAAAGTTACATCGACAAATACTTCAGCCGCTATCCGGGCGTCGCGCACTACATGGCCGATACCCGCACCCAGGCCAAGGCGCGCGGCTATGTCGAAACCGTGTTCGGCCGCCGCCTGTGGCTGCCCGAAATTAACTCGCCCAACGGCCCGCGCCGCCAGGGCGCCGAACGCGCGGCGATCAATGCGCCGATGCAGGGCACTGCCGCCGACCTGATCAAGCTGGCGATGGTCGCGGTGCAGGATTGGCTGGAAGACGACAACATGCAATCGAAGATGATCATGCAGGTGCACGATGAACTGGTGCTGGAAGTACCCGAAGTCGAACTGGCGATCGTGCGCGAAAAATTGCCGGCCATCATGGCAGGCGTGGCAGCGCTGAAAGTGCCGCTGCTGGCCGAGGTGGGCGTGGGACAGAACTGGGATCAGGCGCACTGATGGTTTGAAACGGGTATGCACCGTCCGCGAAAGACATGAAAAGCACGAATCAGAATCGCCATCTGGCGATGCTAGTAAAACATGGAGTATCGTCATTTTTATGGCATTTTCCGCATATCTTCATTGCGTTAGTTAAATATACTATAGCAACGTCTGGTTACGCGATGAGGCCGCTGACCCGACAAATGCGGATATCGTTTTTCGTGCCCTTCGTGTTTTTCGTGGACATTGTTTTTTGCCAGATGAAGATTCGTATCAGTTTTAAATCCGGATTAAAGCGCAAGAATCGGAGTTTGCCGGCGCCCGGCCTGCAGCACAATGCAAAAAACAACGATAGGGCAGGACATGGACGTCGCTAGTATTTTCCGCTTAATCGCGCTGGCCGCCATCTGGGGCGGCTCATTCCTGTTCATGCGCATCGGCGCGCCGGTGTTCGGGCCCGGCGTATTGATCGAGTTGCGGGTTGGCCTGGCTGCGCTCTTCCTGTGGCTGGTGTGCCGCGTGCTCAAGCGGCAGACCCGCTTGCTGCAGCACTGGCGGCATTTTCTGATCATCGGCCTGCTCAATTCGGCGCTGCCATTCCTGTTGTTCGCGTATGCAGCGCAGACTTTGAGCGCGTCGCTGCTGTCGATCCTGAATTCTTCCGCGCCCATTTTCGGCGCCATCATTGTCGCGCTCTGGCTGCGCCATCCGGTCGGCCATTCGGCGGCACTAGGTCTGTTGCTGGGGATGGTCGGGGTGGCGACGCTGGTGGCAGGCAGTCCGATGGTGCATGGCGAGGGCTGGTGGTGGGCGATTGCGGCCGGCCTGGCGGCGCCGTTTTGCTACGGCTTGGCCAGTGCCTATACCAAGCAGTCGCCGGTCGCCGTCGACCCGACCGATAACGCGCACGGCAGCATGTGGGCGGCTGCCATCCTGGTGCTGCCATTCGCGCTGTTGATGCCGATCCGGCAAGCGCCGACACCATCCGACTGGGTGGCGGTAAGCACATTGGCGATCGTCTGCACCGGCGCCGCGTACCTGATTTTTTTCAGGCTGATCAAGGATGTCGGCCCGATGCGCGCGCTGTCGGTGACTTTTTTGATTCCGGTATTCGGCGTGCTGTGGGGCGCCTTGTTTCTGGGCGAGACGGTCGGCTGGAGCAAGCTGTTTGGCGGCGCGCTGGTATTGTGCGGCACCGCACTGGCCAATGGCGTGATCAGGTTGCGGCGTCCGTCGCTGGCGAAAATCTGAAGCCGCACTCCCAGTGCGGTGCCAGCGCCGAATTAACCGCTCGTTCCGGTCAACTCAACCCATGTGTAGTCCGCCATTGATCGGGAAGTTGGCTCCGGTAATGAATCCGGCTGCTTCGTCGCACAGGAACGCCACCGTACGGGCAATATCGTCCGGAGCGCCCATGTGGCCGACTGGGATTTGCGCGATGATTTGCTGGCGGACTTCTTCGGCTACCGCCAGCGTCATTTCGGTGCTGATGTACCCGGGCGAGATGGAATTGACGGTGACGCCCTTGCGCGCGCCTTCCTGTGCTGCCGCCATCGTAAAGCCATGCACGCCGGCCTTCGCTGCGCTGTAATTGGTCTGGCCGAATTGTCCTTTTTGACCGTTCACCGAAGAGATATTGACCACCCGTCCCCAGTTACGCGTCAACATGCCGTCGAACACCTGGCGTGTCATGTTGAAGACGCCGTTGAGGTCGGTGTTGATCACCGCCAGCCAGTTTTCCAGCGGCATTTTCTTGAGCGTACCGTCGCGCGTGATGCCGGCATTGTTGACCAGGATGTCAACCGGGCCGATGTCGGCGCTAACGCGTTCGATAAGCTGCTGGCAGGAAGCAAAGTTGCTGATGTCCACCGGATATACGGCAACATCGAATGACTGCGAATGCATCTGTTGCAGCCAGTCCGCAGCATTGGTTTCGTCGCCGGTAAAGTAGGTTGCAACCACGCGTCGCCCTTGCTGGCACAAAGCGCGGCAGATTGCGGTTCCGAGGCCGCCGGTGCCGCCTGTTACTAGAGCGATTCTATTCATGCAATTTTCTCCATTGGTTGTGCGATATTCACTGATGCATATCAACATTGCTATGTTGATGATGGTTAGTTTACGGATTGGAGCGCTAAACAGGCTTGATAGCGATCAAGCTACGCTGTTGTCAAACACGTGCCTTTGCAGTCGATACGACATCCATTCCATGGATGTAGTTATCCATGGCGTCTAAGTGGGTCCGATTGTCATCGTCTTTGGAGAATCAAAATGACACACATGAGCGAAGATTTCGACAGTCTGGCAGGCAGGACCCCATCGGCGGAGCCGCTGGGCCGGCGCAATTTCCTGACCGGCGCATTGGGTGCCGGCTTTGCCGCCACGGTGCTGCCGGTGATGGCGCGCACCGTGATCAAGACCGAAAGCATCGGTTTGACTGCCGGCCAAATCGAAATCAACGCGAATGGCCAGAGCGTGCCGGTGTATCGGGCGCAGCCGGCCGGCAAAATCGGTTTGCCGGTGATCCTGGTGGTGTCCGAAATTTTCGGCGTGCACGAACATATCGCCGATGTTGCGCGCCGCTTTGCCAAGCAGGGATATCTGGCGTTGGCGCCTGAACTGTTCGTGCGCCAGGGCGACCCGCGCGGTTACCCGGCACTGGGCGAATTGATCGAAAAAGTGATCAACAAGGTGCCGGATGATCAGGTGATGGGTGATCTGGACGCCTGCGTCGCCTGGGCCAACACCCATGGCGGCAATGCCGACAAGATAGGCATTACCGGATTCTGCTGGGGCGGGCGCATCGCCTGGCTGTACGCCGCGCATAATCGGGACCTCAAGGCAGCAGTGGCCTGGTACGGCCGACTGGTAGCCAGCACCAGCGGTAACAATCAGGTACTGACGCCGCGCCAGCCGATCGATATCGCCGCCGGACTGAAGGTACCGGTGCTCGGCCTGTACGGCGGCAAGGATGGTGGAATCGGGCAAGATACCATCGTGCAAATGCAAGCGGCGCTTGCTACAGGCGACAGCGAATCGGAATTCGTCGTGTATCCCAACTCGGGTCATGCGTTTTATGCGGATTACCGGCCCAGTTATGTCGAGGCCGATGCCAAGGATGGCTGGCAGCGTTGCCTGGCCTGGTTTAAGACGCACGGCGTGGCGTAAACCCGCAACCGGAAGACTGCCGCACGTTACGCAGCCTTTGACCGGGAAATATTCTGCAACCGGCTGGCACTCCAGGACCCTACGGGCGCTGCTGCAGCCATGAAATCACATCGTTTGTTTACAGGGAGGCCTTGCCGTGTTCTAATTTGCAACCTTGTTGCAAACACTGAGGCTCAAAATTAACTCCACCCTTATATCCATCCTGCTCGCAACGACGATTGCAGGCGTGGTCAGCATTGTTGCTGCAGCGATCTTTTCGTTTAGCCTGTTATCGAAACTGGTGGATAAAATGGTCAGCTTTTCGGTCGGCATCCTGCTGTCGACTTCGTTGCTGCATGCGCTGCCGGAAGCGTTCGAGTCGAACGCCGATGCGCATACCCTGTTCGCCACGCTGTTTGGCGGCTTGCTGGGGTTTTTCCTGCTGGAAAAATTTGCCATACTGCGCCACTCGCACCATCATGAAGGTGACGGCCACGCGCATGTGCACGGCCACGATGCACACGAAGCCGGCAAGTCGGGCATGATGATTCTGGTCGGTGACGGCTTGCACAATTTCACCGACGGCATCTTGATTGCTGCCGCATTCCTGGCTGACCCCAAGCTCGGTATTGTCACCGGCCTGGCCATCATCGCGCACGAAATTCCGCAGGAAATCGGCGACTTCATCGTGCTGCTCAATGCCGGCTTCAGCCGCGCCCGCGCCTTCACCTACAACCTGATCAGCAGCCTGATGGCGGTACTGGGCGGCCTGATCGGCTATTTCACGCTGGAGTCCGCCACCAATGCAATTCCGTTCGTGCTGGTGCTGGCATCGTCCGGCTTCATCTACATCGCGGTGTCCGACTTGATGCCGCAGATGCAGCGCCGTGCCACCTGGCGCGAAACCTTGCCGCAGATCGGGCTGATCGGGTTGGGTGTGGTGATCGTTTTGTTTCTTACCCGGCATGCGCGTTAATGATGGAGTATGTCGATAAGTATGATTTTTTCCGCAATTAAAATAAGCTTCTTCAATAATACAATAGCCTGTATTTGTTGGCTTGCCAGCTAGTAAACATGCATGTCAAAACCAAAAAGGGAGCCGAAGGCTCCCTTTTTCTTGCG
>JBDSCZ010000177.1:0-12723 GCA_039920865.1 Burkholderiaceae bacterium | reverse complement strand
ATTTTCTTTTCGCCTAAGGCCAGCGCGGCCAAATCGGCAGCAATCGCATCGACCGCATCCTGAAACGCCAGGCCGTCGTATTTTCCGGAATCGACGCAGTGGCCGATTTCCTTATTGCCATACCAGTCGTGCCAGTCTTCAGTAGAAAATATTTTGCCTTCAACGGCAATCACCGGCTGAATCGGCAATACATATTTTTGCGCAAACGCGAAGTCGCGTTCGTCATGCGCCGGCACGCCCATCACGGCGCCGTCGCCATAGGTGATCAGCACGTAGTTGCCGACCCAGACATCGATCAGCTTGCCGGTCAATGGATGCGTGACTTGCAGGCCGGTCGGCATGCCTTTCTTTTCCATGGTCGCCATGTCGGCTTCGGCCACGCCGCCGAGCTTGCATTCGGCGATGAATTCGGTCAGTTCAGGATTGTTTGCTGCGGCAAAGGTAGCCAGCGCATGTTCCGGCGCTACTGCGCAGAAAGTCACGCCCTTGATGGTGTCGGCGCGGGTGGTAAACACCCACAATTTGCCATCCTGGATCAGCTTGCCGTCGGCGTCCTTGATCTCATGCGGGAAGGCGAAGCGCACGCCGGTCGATTTGCCGATCCAGTTGGTCTGCATCAGGCGCACCCGCTCCGGCCAGCCGGGTAGTTTATGGTCGACGTACTCCAGCAACTCTTCGGCGTAATCGGTGATTTTGGCGTAGTACATCGGAATTTCGCGCTTTTCGATCAGCGCGCCGGAGCGCCAGCCGCGACCGTCGATCACCTGCTCGTTGGCCAACACGGTCTGGTCGATAGGGTCCCAGTTCACGGTGCCGGTTTTTTGGTAGACGATGCCTTTTTCCAGCATCTTCAGGAACATCCACTGGTTCCACTTGTAGTATTCGGGCGTGCAGGCGGTCATTTCGCGCGACCAATCGACTGCCAACCCCATCGATTCCATCTGCTGCTTCATGTGGGCGATATTGGCGTAAGTCCATTGCGCCGGCGGCACATGGTTGGCCATCGCGGCGTTTTCGGCCGGCATGCCGAATGCATCCCATCCCATCGGCATCAGCACGTTGTAGCCGTTCATGCGCAGATAGCGGTACATCACGTCGTTGATGGTGTAATTGCGCACATGGCCCATGTGCAACTTGCCGGACGGGTAGGGCAGCATCGAGCAGGCGTAGTACTTGCCTTTTGGAAAGCGCGGGTCGTGTTCGATGGCTTTGTAGGCATCGATCGCTTGCCAGTGCTGTTGTGCGGATCTTTCGACGTCGGCGGGGCTGTATTTTTCTTGCATGACGGGTTCGGCTTCAAGTGTCTTGGAACCGCACATTATACCGGTCAATGCACGGGCCAAATCGGGCTTCAATGCGCGGCGCAATTCAGAGTAAGACAAGCTCCAGTGCCGGTTTTTCGCCGTAATCGGCGTAGCGCTCGTTGATGGCTTCGATACAGAAAGCCAGATCGTCGAGGATTTCGGGCGCTTGTGTGCGCAACTGTTGCGCATTTTGGACCTCGATGCGCAAAACTTCATCCGGTTTCAGGCGAAATTTTGACATGCCGTCCTCGTCGCGCAGATAGCTCAGGCAATCGACCCAGGCGTTCATGTTGCGACCATAAAATTCAGGAAAGCCGAAGATGCGCTGGCTTTCGTCGTGGAAAACATCCCAGCTGGTGATGGTTTCGCCATTCAGGCTGACTGCAGGCATTTCGTCACGCTCCTTGTTATCGATTAATGGTGGGGTATATCAATAAAATCGGCACTTCACGCAATATTTAATTGGCGGCATTTTAAAATTACACTGCGCAGTATATTTTACTTTCCGGTGGCCGTTGTCTCGGTGACAAAGCCCAGCTTGGACAGGCCGCTGGTTTGCGCCGCCGCCATCAGTTGGGCGATGACTTCATAGCGGGTTTCCTTGTCGGCGCGCAGTTGCAGTTCGGGTTGCGGCTGCTGCTGCGATGCTGCCGCAAATCGGGCCGGCAGCGCAGACTGGGCGATGGCTTCATTGTTCCAGAAAATCTTGCCGCCGGCATCGATCGACAGCGAAATCGTCTCCGGCTTCTCGGGCGCCGCCGCCGATTGCGCGCTCGGCAGGTCGAGCTTGATCGCATGGGTAAATAGCGGTGCCGAAAGAATGAAAATCACCAGCAGTACCAGCATCACGTCCACCATCGGCGTGACATTGATCTCTGCCATCGGGGCCTGGTGCCGGTTGTCGTTGAATCCGCCGAAAGTCATGCTGTGCTCCAATCAGGTTTAATTTCCAACCCGTGCGCCGGTGGTCAGGTAGGCGTGCAGGTCGTGCGCAAAGGCATCGAGTTCGGCCAGCGTGAGCCGGTTGATGCGGGTGAATGCGTTATACGCCAGCACCGCCGGAATCGCCACCACCAGGCCGAGTGCGGTCATGATCAGCGCTTCGCCGACCGGCCCGGCAATCTTGTCGATCTGGATGGTGCCTGCCGCCGATACCGCAATCAGCGCATGGTAAATCCCCCATACGGTGCCGAACAGACCGATGAAAGGAGCGGTGGAGCCGACCGAGGCCAGCAGGGTCAGGCCGTTTTCCAGCCGCGACGAGACCCGGTTGATTTCCTGGCGCAAGGTGCGCGTGATCAGTTCGCTCGGATCGGTGGCGGCGTTGAGCGAAGCGGCAGTGTCTTTCTGCTGGTGCAGATTGGCAGCCTCGGCGCCTTGCGCTGCGAGCGGGGTGAAAATGTTTTCGCTGTCCTGCTGCCTGACGACGTTGATGGCGTCGGCCAGCGTAGGCGCTTTCCAGAAACCTGCCAGCGTCGCTGCGGCCTTGCGGATGCGCCATGCGCTCCATGCCTTGGATAGGATGTAATACCAGCTGGTAATCGACATCAGCAGCAACGCATAGGCGGCAGCGTGGCTGACGGCGTCGCCTTGCGACCAGTAGTGGGCAAGTCCGAGGGTTGGATTCATTATGCTTGGATCAAGAAACGTTAATCCTGCAGTGTATAGGGAATGGAAATCTCATACCACTCTGAAACGGATTTCCCGTCCCGGGTGGCAGCAACGAAGCGCCAGTCGCGCACCGCAGCAAGCGCAGACTGATCGAGCAGCGGGTAGGTGCTGGATTTCCTGATGTGCACTTCGCCGGCAGTGCCGTCGGCATTTACCAGTACCCGCAACACAGCGGTGCCTTGCTCATTGTAACGGCGCGACATCAGCGGGTAATTGGGCTTGCGGTTGCGGGCAGCGTAGGAAGCAGGGATCGTGACGCCGGTATTTGCAGCGCTTGGCGAGGCGTTTGTCGACGCGGTTGACGACGCAGTTGAAGGCACGTCAGCGGCGGCGGCTAGCGCGGATTCTGCTGCTTGGCTCGGGATTGCGGATGGGGTGGTAATCGGAGTAATCGGCTGCGACGGCGGCGCAGCAGGCGGCGTGTTTGGTTTGTGCAGTGCCGGTTCATGCGTGGCCGCCGGCCGCCGGGACTGCGGTTTTTGTTGCATTACCGGCGGTGATGGCGGCGGCCGCGCGTTGCCGCTGGCCTGCGACGCTGCGGTCGGTGCGCTGACAACAACAGCTGTAACCGGGACTGCGCTGTGCAGGGCGACGATCAAAGTCGGCGCGTTCTGCGCCGGCTTGGACCAGCTATCGAACGGTGCCAGCCAGCCCGTTGCCGACGCAATCAGTGCCAGATGCAGGGCTATTGTGCCCAGCAGCGCAACCAATGTGCTGCTGGGTGGAGTGGTGCCGGACATCATCGAGGGTCAGCGTGAACGCCGGTGTCAAAGTTGGCAGCCAGACCAGCCTGCGCATATTGCTGCAGGCTAGCGCAGACCGAGCACGTCCTGCATGTCATACAGGCCGCTCGATTTGTCGGCCAGGAAGCGTGCGGCGCGCAACGATCCGTGTGCATAGGTCACGCGGCTGGACGATTTGTGGCTGATTTCGATACGCTCGCCAATGCCGGCAAACAGCACCGTGTGGTCACCGACGATATCGCCGCCGCGTATGGTGGCGAAGCCGATCGAGGATGGATCACGCTCACCGGTGACGCCCTGGCGCGCATATACCGCGCACTCATCCAGATTGCGCCCGAGCGCGCCGGCGATGACTTCGCCCATTTTCAGCGCGGTGCCGGATGGCGCATCCACCTTGTGGCGATGATGCGCCTCGACGATTTCGATGTCGTAGCCTTCGGCAAAGCTTTTGGCTGCCATTTCGAGCAGCTTCATCGTCACGTTGACACCGACGCTCATGTTGGGCGCGCACATGATGGCGGTTTTTTCGGCCGCAGCAGCGATGGCTGCCTTGCCGGCCTCGTCGAAACCGGTGGTGCCGATGATCATCTTGATGCCGTGCGCTGCGCAGTATTCCAGATGCTTGAGCGTGCCTTCCGGGCGAGTGAAGTCAATCAGATATTCTGCATCTGCCAAGCCCTTGGCCAGATCGGATTCGATCAGCACGCCTTGCGGGACGCCCAAAAAAGCGCTGGCATCGGTGCCGATGCCAGGCGCCTGCGCGATGTCGAGTGCGCCTGCCAGGGTGGCGTCATCTGCGTTGTGAATGGCTTCAATCAGCATCCGGCCCATGCGGCCGGATGCGCCGGCGACGGCGATTTTCATTGGATTCATGCGATCAGTAAATATTATTTGGTGGCAGCGGCGCTGGTGGGAGTCGCTTTGGGTGCAGCAGCGTCAGGTGCCTTGTTTTTTGGCGCGCTGCCGGCGATACGTGAGAGGTAATCCTGTTCGGTAGGCAAATCGCCACCTTCAAAGCGTTCCAGGATGTCGTCCTTGAAATACACGGTCACGCGATTGGCGGTGATTTCGCCATTACCCTTCTGGAATTGAAAAGGGTAATACCAACGGTCGGCGTGAAAAATGTCGCTCAACATCGGGGTGCCCAGCACGAAACGCACTTGGTCGCGGGTCATGCCTTGCTTGAGCTGGGATATCATTTCCTTCGACACGAAATTACCCTGCTGAATATCGATTTTGTACGGAGAAAAAACACCCAGCACACGATTGATGCCGGTCGGGCCGCTGGTCCGGGTATCGGTGGCAGCCGTGAGCGGGGTGGCAGCAGCGCTTGTGGCCGGAGCTGCAACCGTTGTCTTGGTGGCGGCCATGGGCGCATCGTCCATCAGCGGGTTCTTGGCGGCGCATCCGGCCAGAGCCAGGCATAGACTGCCGATCAGCAGCAAGCTGCGAGGAAAATGGGAACGGGTGGAGTGCAGCAATCGCATAAGGTATCTCAATTCAATTGTGCTAAAGCGCACTATGATAAAACAGAACTGCCCGAATCTTATTCCATTTCCAATCTAGCCGTGCACTTTGTCGGTTGCGCCTGCATTGGATATGAATGCACGTATTGTCAGTCCGCGTTATGATTTCGCCCATGAACATGACCAATAACCCCAGCGACTTAAAAGCCAGCGGCCTCAAGGCAACCTTGCCGCGCCTGAAGATTCTCGATATTTTCCAGAATAGTCCGGTGCGCCACCTGACAGCCGAAGATGTATACAAGATATTGCTGACTGAAAACATGGATGTCGGCCTGGCCACCGTGTATCGGGTCTTGACGCAATTCGAGCAGGCCGGCTTGCTCAATCGCAACCACTTCGAGACCGGCAAGGCGATCTTCGAACTCAATGAAGGCTCGCACCACGATCATCTGGTCTGCCTGGACTGCGGCCGGGTGGAAGAGTTCTACGATGAAGAGATCGAGAAGCGCCAGCAAAAAATCGCCGAAGAGCGCGGTTTTGGTATCTCCGAACATGCGCTGGCGCTATATGGCAATTGCCTCAAGACCGATTGTCCGCACCGGACGCACCGAATCAAATAATGCACCAAGTGAATTGTTAGTGGCTTAACGCATTCGACAGCAGTTTGGCGGTGATATCGACCATCGGGATCACGCGCTCATATGCCATGCGGGTCGGCCCGATCACGCCCAGGGTGCCGACCACGCGGCCGTTGACTTCGTAGGGCGCGGTGACAATGCTCATGTCATCCATCGGCATCAGGTGCGATTCGCCGCCGATGAAAATCTGCACCCCGGTGGCCTTGCTGGAAATGTCGAGCAATTGCATCAGCCCGGTCTTCTGCTCGAACATATCAAACAATTTGCGCAATGAGTCCATGTTGGTTGCCAGGTCGCCCACATGCAGCAGGTTGCGTTCGCCCGAAATCACCATGTCTTCGCTGTCGTCCGTCATCGCTTCGCTGCCGGCCTCGACTGCGGCCTGCATCAGGCGCGTCATGTCGTCGCGCAGGCTGCGCAATTCATTTTGCAGCCGCAACCGGACTTCATCGAAGCTCAGTCCACCGTAATTCTGGTTAATGTAATTGGCGGCCTGCACCAGTTGCGCCGGCGTGTAGTCGGCGTCGGTCAGCAACAGCCGGTTCTGCACGTCGCCGCCGGGACTGACGATCACTAGCAGCACCCGTTTATCGGACAGGCGCAGGAATTCAATCTGCTGGAACACCGATTCATGGCGCGGCGTCAATACCACGCCGGCGAATTGCGACAGCGATGACAGCACCTGGGCCGCGTTGACAATGATTTTTTGCGGCGATTTGCCGTGCAGCGCGGCTTGCATCCTGGACTCGACTGTCGCTGCATCGAACGCTTGCACCGTCAGCAGGGTATCGACGAAGACCCGATAACCGCGCGGCGTCGGGATTCGGCCGGCCGAGGTATGCGGACTGGCGATGAAGCCCATCTCCTCCAGGTCGGACATGATGTTGCGGATGGTGGCGGGCGACAAATCCAGCCCTGAAAGTTTCGACAGCGCCCGCGAGCCGATCGGCTGGCCATCGGCGATATAGCGTTCGACCAGGGCCTTGAGCAGGGTTTGTGCGCGAATATCGAGTTGCATAGGTTTATTCGGATCAGGGAACAGGTTGGCTTGTATTTGGGGGCAACGGCTGCGATTGACAATACTTTGCCGGAATTATCCTGGAAACCGCAATCGTCCCGGCAGCGCTCAACTGCGGTTTCCAGGGTTATGCGCCGATAGGATCGGCCAGCCAGCGTTCGAGTTCATGTAGCGTGGTGCAGACTGCGTCCGGGCGGATATGCTCGGGCAGACTGCGCTCGAAGCGGTTCATCCAGACTGCGCGCAATCCGGCGTCTTGTGCACCCTGCACATCCAGCATCAGATCGTCGCCGACGTACACCGCTTGTTGCGGCAAGACCCCGAGGACGGCGCAAGCTGCATGAAAAATCAGCGGGTCGGGCTTGGCGCAGCCGAAGCTGTGCGCTGCAATCGAGATCTGGAAATGGTGCGCGATGCCGATTGCTTGCAGGTCGGCAAAACCGTTCGAGATCGAGCCCACCGCCAGCCGCGTATTCAGGCTGGCCAGCCCCGGCATTACATCCGCAAATGGCGTGACTGCATTGCGGGCCGCCGAAAAGACCGCCATCGCCTGCTCTACCTTGGCAACATCTGCGCCGGTCTGGCTGAATGCTTCGGTTAAGACCTTATGGCGCAAGCCCCAGAGGTCGATCCGGTAACGCGGTTCGGCCTGCATCAGCGTCTGCCGGCGGGCGCGCAGCAGTTCGACCGAATAGCGCTCGGTGACCTTCGGCGCATGCACTGCCAGCCATTCATGCAACAGGTTTTCAGCCCGTTCGAGCACCGGAACGATAGGCCACAAGGTATCGTCGAGGTCGAACAGCACTGCTTTGATCGGAGTTTTCAAAATGCTTATCTTTCAGTTCCTACAATAGGATGGCTGAATTATGGTCTAATCCGTGGATGTCGTCCTTTCTTACTCCAGTCCAATTGAATATGCCAACAGCGCCAAAAACCATCGCTTTCGTCGGCAAACTGCAGACCCCCGGCATCGCCCAATCACTGTCCCGACTTGCGCATTTTTTCGATGATGCAGGGCATACCGTCGTGCTGGAAGCCGAAACCGCGCGCGATATTGGGATGGCAGGTTTTGCAGCAATGACGCCGGCGCAGATCGGTGAGCATGCCGATGTTGCGATCGTGGTCGGCGGCGACGGCACCATGCTGGGTATCGCGCGTCAACTGGCGCCATATGACATGTCGCTGATTGGAATCAATCAGGGCCGGTTGGGTTTCATGACCGATATTCCGCTCGATGGCATGTTGCCGGTGCTGGCTGACATGCTGGCAGGCAATTTCGAATCCGAATCGCGCACGCTGCTGGAGGGCGTCGTGCTGCGCGACGGCGAACCGATATTTTCGGCGCTGGCGATTAACGATGTGGTGGTGTCGCGCGGCGCCGGCGCCGGCATGGTCGAGCTGCGGGTCGATGTCGATGGCCGTTTCATGTACAACCAGCGCTCCGACGGCTTGATCGTGTCGACCTCGACCGGTTCGACTGCCTACGCGCTGTCGGCCGGCGGACCCTTGCTGCATCCGAATCTGGGCGGCGTATTGCTGGTGCCGATCGCCCCGCACGCGCTGTCGAACCGTCCGATCGTGGTGCCCGATTCGAGCGAAATCATGATCGAGGTCGTCAGCGGCCGCGACACCAGCGTCAATTTCGACATGCAGTCATTCGCCAGCCTGTTGCTGCGCGACCAGATCCGCATCAGGCGTTCCGCGCATCGCATCACATTCATGCATCCGCAAGGCTGGAATTATTACGATACGCTGCGCGAGAAATTGCACTGGAACGAATATCCGTCGGTCGCAGGCCAGTTATCCTGAGTTGTAGTTTTTCCGTCAATACGGCAGCCCGTCGTACCTCTTTCAGATCCCACCATGCTACGTACACTTTTCATCCGTGATTTCGTGATTGTCGACACCGTCGAGCTGGAGTTTGCCGCCGGGTTTTCGGTGTTCACCGGCGAGACCGGGGCCGGCAAATCGATCCTGATCGATGCGCTGACGCTGGCCTTGGGCGGGCGCGGCGATGCCAGCGTGGTGCGCGAAGGCGCGACCAGGGCCGACATCAGCGCCGAATTCGCGATCAATGCGCACACTGCCGCCTGGCTCGACGCCAACGAATTCCAGAGCGAGGACGGTGCTGTGCTGCTGCGCCGCGTGATCGACAACGCCGGGCGTTCCAAGGCTTTCATCAACGGCAGCGCAGCCACCGCCGCGCAGTTGCGCGCAATCGGTGAAATGCTGGTCGATATCCACGGCCAGCATGCGCATCAGTCGCTGCTGAAAGCCGATGCGCAGCGCACCCTGCTCGACAGCCAGGCCGGCTTGCTGCCGCAGGCGCGCGAGGTGGCGGCCGCCTATAAGAACTGGCGCGGCATATCCAAGCAGCGCGAAGCCTTTGAGAAAGACGCCAAAAACGTGCTGCTGGAGCGCGAGCGGCTCGAATGGCAAGTCGGCGAGCTGGAAAAGCTCGCCGCCAAACCGGGCGAATGGGATGCGGTCAGCACCGAACACAGCCGCCTGTCGCATGCGGCCAGTCTGATCGAAGGCGCACAGGAAGCGCTGAATGCGATTTCCGAAGCGGATCATCCGATCCTGTCGCAACTGTCGAGCCTGAATCTGAAGCTGGGCAAGCTGGCCGACATCGACGGCGCACTGAAGCCGGTGCTGGAATTGCTGGAGCCAGCCCGCATCCAGTTGCAGGAAGCGGTCTACGCACTCAACGATTACCTGAGCCGGGTCGAGCTGGACCCGAACCGTCTGCGCGAAGTCGATGCCCGGCTCGATGCGCTGCATTCGACCGCGCGCAAGTTCCGTGTCGCGCCGGAACAACTGCCGGAGGAATGCGATGCGCTGTCGCTGCAATTGCGGCAACTGGCCGATGCCAGCGACCTCGATGCGCTGCGCGCGCAGGAAGATAAGGCCCGCGCCGCGTATCTGCTGCTGGCGCAAAAATTATCCGGGGCACGGGCCAAGGCCACCAAAACGCTGGGCGATGCGGTGACTGCCGCGATGCAAGATTTGAGCATGGCCGGCGGACGTTTCGTGGTGGCATTAAATGGCGGTGAACCGGCCGCGTACGGGCTGGAGCAGGTCGAGTTTCTGGTGGCAGGCCATGCCGGCTCTTCGCCGCGGCCGCTGGCCAAAGTCGCCTCCGGCGGCGAACTGGCGCGCATATCGCTGGCGATTTCGGTCATCGCATCCAGCGCCACCGCGACGCCGACGCTGATTTTCGATGAGGTCGACAGCGGCATCGGCGGCGGCGTGGCCGAAGTGGTCGGACGCCTGCTCAAGCGCCTGGGCCGTGACCGGCAAGTACTGTGCGTGACGCACCTGCCGCAAGTTGCCAGCCAGGCCAACCAGCACTTCGAGGTCAGCAAGGCGAATCTGGATGGCAAAACCGTGTCCAGGATCGATGCGCTCGATGCCAAAAGCCGGGTAGAAGAAATTGCGCGGATGCTCGGAGGGATCGAGATCACCGCCACCACCCGCAAGCATGCGCGCGAATTGCTGGCGCTATGAATATGCCGAATGTGCAGAATATGGGCTATGTCGTAATTAACTGTTGAAATCATCGCCGACCACGGATTCCGTTCGTCCTGAGTAGCCCGCAGGGCGTATCGAAGGATCAGCTAGCCCTTCGATACACTGCTGCGCAGTTACTCAGGGCGAACGGATTCGGGGGTAATTTTGGTTCAACAGTCAACTGCGACATAGCCAGAATATGCGGAGTATGCGATAAAAACCGATTTTTCCCGCAATGATTCATTGCGACATTAAAAATACTCATAGAGTTCGTGTTATGTCAACACGTCTTGTCCACTCCTTAGAAATCACTCCTTATGTCATTTCAAAAAGAACCGCCGTACAGCCACGGCACGCTGCCTAAAACTGCCGTGGTGCTGGTCAATCTCGGCACGCCGGAGGCGCCGACCGCTGCGGCGGTGCGGCCCTACCTGAAACAATTCCTGTCGGATCGTCGCGTGGTCGAAATTCCGAAGGCGCTCTGGTGGCTGATCCTGAACGGCATCATCCTGCCGCTGCGCGCCGGAAAATCGGCGGCCAAGTACGCCACCATCTGGACCAAGGACGGCTCGCCGCTGAAGCTCCACACCGAAAAACAGGCCAAGCTGCTGCAAGGCTATTTGGGCCAGCGCGGCCACCAGTTGCAAGTCGCGTATGCGATGAGTTACGGCAACCCTTCGATACCGGCGGTGCTGGATAAGCTGCAGGCGGATGGCTGCGAGCGGATCCTGATTCTGCCGGCCTATCCGCAATATTCGGCCACCACCACCGCCTCCGTATTCGATGCGGTGTTCGCCCATTACCAGCAGGTGCGCAACATTCCCGAGCTGCGCCTGATCAAGCATTATCACGACCACTCCGGCTATATCGATGCCTTGAAGCAATCGGTGCTGGCGCACTGGCAGGCCAATGGCCGCCCGGACCAGTTGGTGATGAGTTTTCATGGGGTGCCGAAGCGCACGCTGACGCTGGGCGACCCTTATCACTGCGAGTGCCACAAGACTGCGCGCCTGCTGGCAACCGCACTTGACTTGACCCGGGAACAATATCTGGTGACCTTCCAGTCGCGTTTCGGCAAGGCCGAGTGGCTGCAGCCGTATACCGCGCCGACGCTGCAGAAGCTGGCAAAACAGGGCGTGGCGCGGGTCGATCTGATCTGCCCGGGATTTACCAGCGACTGCCTGGAAACGCTGGAAGAGATCGCAGTCGAAGCACGGCGCGACTTCCTGGCTGCCGGCGGACGTGAATTCAATTACATTTCCTGCCTTAATGACTCTGCCGCATGGATTGAAGCGCTGGCGGAAATCGTTTTGCAGCACGCGGGCGGCTGGCCCACCGAAAGCAGCGCCGCTGCACGCGAAGCGCAGCAGGCCGCAGCCGCGATTGCGCGCGCAGAATCGAAGCGCTTGGGTGCGCTTTCTTAGTAAAATCGGCAGTATTTTTTAGAATGCTTAAAATGCTTGCGGGATTTCAGCATATTTTTCACATACCCCATATAAATCGATGTTTTGCGATGTCCGTGCAGAGCCCTTGAATCTGGTCCGGATAGCCCCATTTATTCACAATGTTGAAATTAGGTTATTGATCGTCGGAGGCTTTGGATGCACAACACAGAGAAACAAACAGAAAATCAGCCGGATTCCTTGCAGCAGGATGCACCGGCGGGCGTCGAGCCGATTGGCGAGGAAGTAGCGCTGGAGCAGCAGCTGGCAGAGGCGCAAGCCAAAATTGCCGAGATGCAGGATGCATTCCTGCGCGCCAAGGCCGATGCCGAAAACATTCGCCGTCGCGCCCAGGAAGACATCAGCAAGGCGCACAAATTCGCCGTCGAAAGTTTTGCCGAGATGCTGGTGCCGGTTCGGGACAGTCTGGAAATGGCGCTGGCAGTCGAGACGCCATCGGTCGAATCGCTGAAGGAAGGGGTTGAAATGACCCTGAAGCAACTTGCCAGCGCGTTCGAGAAAAACAAGTTGACTGAAGTATTGCCGCAGCAGGGCGATAAGCTCGATCCTAACCGGCATCAAGCGGTATCGATGGTGCCGGCCGAGCAGGACGCCAATACCATCGTTACCGTATTGCAAAAAGGTTACATGATCTCGGATCGCCTGTTGCGTCCTGCGCTGGTCACGGTATCGCAGGGAAAATAAGGATGCAAATAGTGGTCGAAAACGCTTGAAAAAGATTTTTTTCTCCACATATTTACAGCAATCACATTGCAGTCATTTAGTTTAAAAGTTTAAAAGGGATTACATCATGGGCAAAATTATCGGTATTGACTTGGGTACTACCAACTCTTGCGTTGCGGTCATGGAAAACGGGAAGCCAAAAGTCATCGAGAACATTGAAGGCACGCGCACCACGCCGTCCATC
>JBDSCZ010000176.1:0-10981 GCA_039920865.1 Burkholderiaceae bacterium | reverse complement strand
GGTGCGCATGGTCCAGACGCTGCTGGGACGCGCGGGTTTCCGCAAGGGCATGGATCTGTATTTCGAGCGGCACGACGGCTGCGCGGTTTCCTGTGACGAATTCCGCGCCGCGATGGCCGACGCCAATGGCCGCGACCTGAGCCAGTTCGAGCGCTGGTACAGCCAGGCCGGCACCCCGCGCGTGAAGGTGCAGACCAAGTACGACGCCGCTGCAAAAACCTATGAAGTGACGCTGACGCAATCCTGTCCGGCCACGCCCGGCCAGGACAAGAAGCAGCCGTTCCACATCCCGTTTGCCATCGGCTTGCTCGATGCGCACGGCAAGGATATGCCGCTGTATCTGGAAACCACGCAAAAGAAAGGGCAAGCAGCGCTGGCCAACGACCAGACCTGTCAAGCCGGCCAAGCCACCTGCGTGCTGGAATTCACCAAGGCACGCCAAAGCTTTCGCTTCAATCAGGTAAGCGAGGCGCCGACGCCGTCGCTGCTGCGCAATTTCTCGGCGCCGGTGCTGCTCGATTACGCGTATTCGGATCAGCAGCTGGCGCACTTGCTGGCGTTCGACAGCGATCCGTTCAACCGCTGGGAAGCCGGCCAGCGGCTGGCCATACAGCGCCTGCTTGCGCTGACGGCGACGCTGCAAGCGGCCAGCGAGCCGGCGGCAGCGGTGCTGGAACTCGATCAACTGTTCATCGATGCGATGCGCGCGGTGCTCAACGACAGTACGCTTGATCCGGCTTTTCGAGAACTGGTGCTGACGCTGCCGTCGGAGGCACTGCTGGCCGAACAGTGCGCGACAATCGATCCACAGGCGATCCATGCGGCGCGCCGCTTCATGCGCACCCGACTGGCGCAGGCGTTAAAAGCGGATTTCCTGACTGCTTATGAGACCAATCTGGTCAGCGGCAAATACAGCCCCGATGCCCGTTCGGCGGGCAAGCGCGGGCTAAAGAATCTGGCGCTGTCGTATCTGCTGGATTGGGCCGACGACAGTGCATTGGAACTTGCGCAGGTGCAGGATGTCTCAGCAGACAACATGACAGATCGCCTGGCCGCGCTGGTTGGCCTGGTCAATTCCGGCAGCAAGATTGCCACCAAGCTGTTGCAGCGCTTTTACAAGGATTTCAAAAAAGAAGCGCTGGTGGTCGACAAATGGTTCAGCCTGCAAGCTAGCGCGCGCACCACCGACGTGAAGGCGATCAGGAAACTGATCGCGCATCCGGCGTTCACCATCGCCAACCCGAACCGTGCGCGCAGCCTGATTTTCAGTTTCTGCAACGGCAATCCGGCGCAATTTCACGCGCCGGACGGCAGCGGCTATGCGTTCTGGGCCGAACAGGTGATCGCGCTCAATGCGCTCAACCCGCAAGTGGCGGCGCGGCTGGCGCGCGCGCTGGACCACTGGAAGAAATACCGGCCGGAGCTGCGGGTGCAGATGCAGGCCGCACTGCAAAAAGTCGCAAAGTCGAAAAAACTGTCGAAGGACGTGGCCGAAGTCGTGTCGAAGGCACTGGCGGCCTGACAAGAAACTGAATACTGTCCACGAAAAGCACGAAAAACACGAAAAACCTTCTTTCGTGCTTTTCGTGTCTTTCGTGGATCAAGTATTTTCGTAATGAACGTGCACAATATTTGTAAATAATTAATAAGGTAATCCATGAAACGCATCAGCCTGACCCAATACCTGGTGGAAGAACAGCGCCAGCACAACACCATTCCTGCCGAATTACGGCTTTTGATCGAGGTCGTCGCGCGCGCCTGCAAGACTATCAGCCACGCGGTCGGCAAGGGCGCACTGGGCGAAGTCATGGGCAGCGCCGAAACCGAAAACGTGCAGGGCGAAGTGCAGAAAAAGCTCGACATCATTTCCAACGAAATCCTGCTCGAAGCCAATGAATGGGGCGGCCATCTGGCGGCGATGGCGTCGGAAGAGATGGAAACCATCCACCCGATCCCGAACCGCTATCCGATGGGCGAATATCTGCTGCTGTTCGATCCGCTCGACGGCTCTTCCAACATCGACGTCAACGTGTCGATCGGCACCATCTTCTCGGTGCTGAAGGCGGCGGAAGGCATGGGCGCGCCGACCGAGCAGGATTTCCTGCAGCCGGGCAGCCAGCAGGTCGCCGCCGGTTACGCGGTGTACGGCCCGCAAACCGTGCTGGTGCTGACCACCGGCAACGGCGTCAATTGCTTCACGCTGGACCGCGAAATGGGCTCCTGGGTGCTGACCCAGCGCAATATGAAAATTCCGGCCGAAACGCGGGAATTCGCAATCAACGCTTCCAACGCCCGCCACTGGTTCCCGCCGGTAACGCGCTATGTGAACGAATTGCTGGCCGGCGAAGACGGTGTGCGCGGCAGCAATTTCAACATGCGCTGGATCGCCTCGATGGTGGCCGACGTGCACCGCATCCTGAGTCGCGGCGGCGTCTTCATGTACCCGGCCGACACCCGCGATACCAAGATGCCAGGCAAATTGCGCCTGATGTACGAAGCCAATCCGATGGCGTTCATCATCGAGCAGGCCGGCGGCGCGGCCACCAACGGCGCCCAGCGCATCCTGGATATCCAGCCGGAAAAACTGCACCAGCGGGTGCCGGTGTTCCTCGGCTCGAAGAGCGAAGTGGAGCGGGTCACCGCTTACCATCAGGACTAAAAAACCGGTCCTGGCACTTCCGATTAGGGATCAGCAGTATTTTTGGTTGCGCTTGTTTTATATGCGGAAATGGCATGGTATTTGACGATACTGTGTCATTTTTTAAGTAATACTGGTCTGAAAGAAGAATCTAGTTTGCTTATTCCCCTTCCAGGCACAGACATCTACTTAGCAGGGAATTCGCTGTCTTGCTTCCCTCTCCCACTTGTGGGAGAGGGGTTGGGGCAGAGGGTAACCGTCAAGCGTATCTGCTCCAACACACTCTCCAGCTGTTGCATGACTTCGTTGTTCCAAAACCGCAATACCGTGTAACCCTGGCTTCGCAACCACGCATCTCGGCGTTGGTCATATTCCACCTGTTCGGCATGTTGTCCACCATCGATCTCAATAATCAATCGTAGCTCCAAGCATACAAAGTCCGCGATATAGCGGCCCAAGGGCTTTTGCCGCTTGAATTTCAAATCCATGAAGCGATGCGCCCGCAGGTGATACCAGAGCTGTTGTTCAGCATCAGTCTGGTTGGTGCGTAGTGCTTTGGCATTGGTTAACGCTTTTTCATCGCTCATCGTCGCTTTCCCCAAGCATTACCTCCCTCTCCCCCGGCCCCTCTCCCACAAGTGGGCGAGGGGAGTGTCCAAATTTTTCATTCCAGTTCAATAAAGCGCCCGTCGACGGTAATCAACGCCGATTTCATGACTTTGCCGCCAAACACCATTGCCCCCGCAGCGCGGTAGCCGGCCAGTTGCGTCCGATAGGCGGCGTGCTCGATATCGAGGTAATTGCGCTTGTAATCGAGAATCCAGACTTCCTCTTCGAACACCACCACGCGGTCCAGCCTGAGCAGGATTGCGCCATGCAGGATTTCCATTTCGTTGCGCGCGCTGTGATGCTGGGTCGGGTCGAAAAATCGCGCCAGATGGGTTTGCGACAGGATGGTATCGGCTTGGGCGCGGATGGTTATTGCCACCGCAGCGGTGCAATGCAACCAGGCGGCGATCGCATCCGCTGACGGGATTACGACCGGCCAGGCGGTGGCGTGGGTCAGGCGTTCCAGCAGCGCGTGCAGCGCGATGCCTTCCGCAATCGCGTCCCCGTTGGCGTCGCTATCGTCGCTGTTGCTGGACGGCTGGGCGCTGACCGGCGCGGCCAGCAGCGGCGGATCGTAGAGCGGCAGCGCAAAGCTGTCGGTAGAATTCTGGTTCGGTTCCGGTGTGCATCCGGCCATCGCATCGGCCGGGATTTCCGGTATCTGCTGCAGCCGGTGGTACCAGCTGCCGAGCGCGCTGCCGTCGGCTTGCGCGTTTTTCGCGGCAGCCACGCCGCTGACGATCAGCATCTGTTTGGCGCGGGTGGCGGCGACATACAGCAGATTCCAGTCTTCCTGCTGCTTGAAACTTTCTTCTGCGGCGAACAGCTGGTCGCGCGCGGCGCCGCGTTCGCTCTGGCGGCCGAACACCGAGAAGTGGGTCGGCGCCGCAGCATCCTGCGGCCAGTCGCACAGCACGCCGAGATCGTCGCGCGCCGGTTCGCTGTGGTTGGCGTCGAGCAGGATCACGATCGGCGCTTCCAGCCCTTTGGCGCTGTGGATGGTCATGATGCGCACTGCGTCCAGCCCGGCATCGATGCCGGCTTCGTCGGGCGCGTCGTTGCCGGCATTGTCTTGCAGCGTGCGCAGCGCATCGATGAATTTCGGCAGGCTCGGATAGCGGCCGGCGTCGAGGTTCAGCGCCAGTGCGACGAACGCTTCGATATTGCCGATCACCTGGCTGCGTACCAGCGGCTGCGCGGCTTGTGCGGTGCGTGCGATCAGGTCGCCCTGATGCAGGATGACGTCGAGCAGATCGTGCACCGGCAACTGCGGCGCAACCTGCAGCCACTGCGCCAGCAGGCGTTCGGCGCGCACCAGCGGCGCCGATGCGCAAGTTTCGGCGCTGATGTTGGCTGCCGCCTGCAGCCGCGCCCACCAGCCGTGCTCGTTGCGCTGCGCCAGCAGCATCAGGTCGGCATCGCCGGCATCGAATAGCGGCGACTTCAGCACATGCGCCAGCGCCAGATCGTCGCCGGGCGTGATCAGGAAGTTCAGCAGCGCAATCAGGTCGAGGATTTCCAGCGCGCCGAGCAGGCCGCCGCGGCGGTCGGACGCGAACGGAATCCCGGCCGCGCGCAACGCGCCTTCGTAGGCGCCTAGATGGGTGCGTTTCTTGACCAGCAGCATCACGTCCGACCAGCGCACCGGGATACCGGTCTGTGCGCTCAGCGTGTGTCTGGCGTGCAAAATCGCCTGCGCCACCGCCCGCCCTTCGTCGCGCCGGCGCGCATCTTCTTCCTCGTCGCGCGCGGTAGTGAGCGGGTCGCGGATCAAGGGTGCGGTAACTGCGGCGGCATCTGCAGCGGGTTTGGCGGCACGCCGGATCAGCGGCAAGCGCCAGACCGTGCCGGCTTGCGCGGCCAGCGTGGTTTGCGGCTGGAAGATCGGATTCGGCGTGAAGCTGCTGTTGAGCGCGTCGACGATGGCTGCGGCATTGCGGCGGGTCTGGTTGGTGCGCAGCAGCGCCGCGCCTTGCGCCGCCAGAGCAGCGCTGGCAGCCTGGAACACGCGCGGCTCGGCGCGCCGGAAACGGTAAATCGATTGCTTGGGGTCGCCGACGATGAAGATGCCGGGCCTGCTTTCATCGTCGCCATTGTCACTGTAGGCGTTCAGCCAGCCCTGCACGATGTGCCATTGCAGCGGATTGGTGTCCTGGAATTCGTCCAGCAGGATCTGCTTGTAACGCGCATCGAGCCGGCTTTGCAAATACGCCGCGTGCTCTTCGTTCGACAGCAGCCGGTACGCTTGCCATTCCAGATCGGCGAAGTCGAATACGCGCCGCTCGGTCTTGATCGCCTGATAGCGTTCCAGATACGCGCAGCCGGCGGTAAACAGCGCGGCGTTGATGGCCACTACCTGCGGCTCGCAGCTGCGGCGCTGCAGCTGCAATAGCGCTGCGCCCAGGGCGACGAATTCGCGTTCGAAGGTTTCGCCGCCGCCTTCGCCGAGGTTGGCTTCGATCGCCTTGTGCAATTGCCCGCGGCGATGGTCGTTGCCGCGCGGCGCGCCCTTGTCGTCACAGAACTGGTTCAGCAATTGCGCGAAATTGTCCAGGCTGGCGCCGGCAGTCAGCGCACTCTCGATGCCGAGCGCACGCTCCTGATTGCGTTTTGCGCCTTGCCCCAGCAGCCATCCGAGGTTCAGCAAGCGTTTTTGCAGCGCTGCGTGATGCCACAATCCGAGCCGGGCGTCATGTTCGGCATCGTCGCCGCACAATGCGCGCAGCCATGCCAGCGGTAGCGGCTGCAGCGCTTGCTCCGGATCTTGCTGTTGGGTGCTGGCCCACCATTCGGCGCGCTTGCCGATGAAGGCGTCCAGCAATTTTCGGGTATTGAAGTCGCCGATGCTGTCGTACAGAACCAGCAGCGCCGCCTTCAAATCGGCGTTGCCGTCATCGTTGATCGATTGCATGAAGATGCTGTAAGCCTCGGACAGCAGTTCGCCGCTGGCCTCGGTCAGCGTGTAGCCGTGCGGCACGCCGGAAGCCAGTGGCGCAATCCGTATCAGCTTGGCAAACCAGCTGTGAAAGGTGTCGATCGACAGCGCTTGCGAACTCGAGAGTACCCGTTCATACAGGCCGCGCGCCGCGGGTATCGCCTGCGCCATTTCCTGCGGCGGCAAGCCACGCTCCTGCAGCAGCACGCAAATTTGCGCTTCCGGCAGCAAGGCCAGGTCGCGCAGCAGCGACAACAAGCGCTCGCGCATTTCCTGCGCGGCCTTGCGGGTGAAGGTGATGGCCAGCAATTCGGCCGGTTCGGTGCCGGCCAGCAGCAGGCGCAACATGCGCGCCACCAGCAGCCAGGTCTTGCCGCTGCCGGCGCAGGCTTCCACCACCACCGATTGGCGCGGGTCGCAGGCGCTGGCGATGAAGGCTTGCGCGCTGACCGGCTGCCGGTTGATTTCGTAGGCGTGCGGCGCCGGTTCCGGATTCATGCGTTCCATGTGTTCCCGCTCCTTTTCCCATTCCATTACCAGGCTCCCTTGCGGCACAGGCCGCGCACGTCGCAGTACTGGCAGACCGATTCGACGCCGTTGGCCGGCAGCGGTGCGCCGTCCGCTATCGCTTGCATGTTCATCGTCAGGTGTTGCTCCAGTGCGGTTTGCCAGCGGGCGTAATCGGGTGCGGCGGCAGCGCCGGCCTTGCCGTTTTTTCCCTTGTCGGTTTCCAGAGCGACATACTGGGCGCTGGCCACCGGTGCGTCCGACAGCAAGCCGTAGAACGGCAGCTGCAGGTCTTCGCCGCCCTTTAGCCTGGCTTTCAGATTTGTAGTGTCGCTGGTCTTGTAATCGAGTACCGCCCGCTCGCCGTCTGCGCTTTCATCGATGCGGTCGATGCGGCCTTGCAGCAGTATTTCGCCATGGACCTCACCTTGCTGCCAGCGCAGGGTTTTCTCGAACCATTGTTCACCGACCACGAATTGCCAGCCTTCGGCTTCGTGCGCATTGGCCCATTCGAGGTGGGCCGGAATCACCTTTTGCCAGCGTGTGTAGTAACCGAGAGCGGCACCGTTCTGGCCCAGGATGGCATCGAACGCCTGCGCCGAAATGCTGCGCAGCAGCTGCTCGCGCCCGGGCAGCGGGCAAGCCTGATCGCGCAAGGTGTCGTGATAGGTTTTCAGGATCGCATGCAGCCAGCCGCCGTAATCGCGTTTTTCCGGCATGTCGGACAATTCATCCAGCGCATTCAGACGCAACATGCGCGCGGCAAAGAACTGGTACGGACAGGCCAGCAGGCTGTTGTAGCCGCTGGCCGAGAGTTTTTGCGGTGTCAGCTGCGCTGCCTGCGGCGCCGGCATGTGCGGCAGCGCCGGCTGCAATTTTCGGATCGCAAGCGGGCTGTGGTGGCTCGGCAGCGGCGCCATGTCGAGTCGTGCCAGCGTCAGTTGCAGCCGTTCGATCCAGGCGCTGAGCGGATTCGGTTCGCCGCCCTGATGCGCCTGCCACGACAGCACCACTTCCGGATTGGCGCTCAGCAGTTCGGCAAAGTCGCGCAACTGCTGGCGCTGGCGGCTTTCGCGGGTTTCCAGCCCGAGTTCGCGCCGCACTGCATTGGCGAAGAACAGCGTTTCCTGCGGCTGCGACGGCAAATGCCGGGCGTCGGCGCCGACCAGCAGCACCGCATCGAAGCTGCGCAGGCGCGCGCCGTTGAGCGGCAGCATCACGACCCTGGGATCGAGATCGGCGGCCACGAACGGCGCCGCTTCCAGTTGCAGATTAATGAAGGCGCGCCATTCGGCAAACGCAAAGGTTTCGGTCAGCGCCGCGCATTCTTGCTGCAGCGATTCCAGTACCGCCAGCACCTGTTGTCCGGCCGCGTCGGCCGCCAGCGCGGCCTGCATGTCGAGCGCAGCCAGCATCTCGCAGCTGGCTGCCAGCCATGCGGCCAGCGTCTTGCGGCCGTTAAATAAGGCTGCTTGTTTTGCAATGCGGTGCACGCTGGCCTGCTCGGTCGGGCTGCCGGACAGGGCTGCGCCGGCCGCATTCCAGCCGGCCAGTACATTTGCGCGCCGCAGCGTGCGTTCGATCGTCATCAGTTGCGCCGGCTTGTCCGCCAGCGGCGCAAACACATACGGCGATTTCAAAAAATCCAGCAATGCCGCGGTTTCGGCGCGCGACGACACCACTTCGAACCAGGCCGCCAGCGCCGCCGCGGCGCGGGTGGTCGAGAGTTTCCAGCCGGTTTCGTCGCTGACGAAAACGTGCGCACGTTCCAGCAACGCCCGAATGCGCCGCGCCACCACCCGGTCCTGCGCCACGATGGCCAGCCGGGACTTGCCTTGTTGTAGCCAGTCGACGATGGTCTGGGCCGCGTGCAGCGCTTCGTCTTCCAGGCTGCTGGCGCCGTAGAGCGACACTCGCGATTTCTGCCGCTGTGTGGCGGGTTCTGGGTCGTCAACTATACTGGCAATACCAACATCGTTTTCCGCATGTATTTCCTGCCATGCAGCGGCATACTCCATGTTTATAGCGGATTTTCTCCAGTCGAGAGAAAGCTGCAGGACCGGCTGGTGTGCAGCGTAAGCGCTCAGGAATGCCGCTTCCTGCGGGTTCGGCGCCACCGGGCTGATCCAGACCAAAGGTCCGTGCGCCTGCGCGGCAAAGCGCAGCATTTGCAGCAAGCGGGCGGCGCTGGCATCGTTTTGCTCCAGCTGGCTCTTCCAGATGGTCCACACCAGCTGGGTTTCATCCGACAACAGCTGGCGCGCAGGCGGCGACAGCTCGGCTAACGCCGCCTGCCAATGTTGGTCCAGATTGTCCGGCGCAGTTTCTGGCCCAAGCTGCGCCGGCAGCAGCGCCTGCGTCAGTTCATCCGACAGCGATAGCAGGGTTTGCGCCAACGGCAGCAGGTCGGTATTGCGTTTGGCGCTGAACAATTTTTTCAGCCACGCGTGCTGGCGCAGCCCCGCATACAGCGCCATCAGACGTTCGCTGTCGTGCGCAATCGCAGCGCCGTCCGCTTGCGGCGGCAACAATTCGAGCCAGGTGGTCGGCGTCGTGATGCGCGGCGGGATGAAAGCGCATTGCAGGACTTCGGCCAGCGCGGCCTTGAGTTGCAGTGCGTGGCCATAGGTCGGCACCATTACGCACAACGCTGATAGATCGGGTGCTTGCGACGCCAGTTGCGGTGGCAGCAGCGCATTTTCGGTAAGCCGGTGCAGCAGCGCGCGCGCCGCATTGCCCCAAAAGTGGGCTGAAGGTGGAATCAGGATAGGCGAATGCAGCATAGGGTCCGAGGCGATAGAAATGTGAGTAAGGTCCAATTTTGCGAAAAATCTCTGCGATTTTGTGTATTTTATGCGAGCCATGCAGGCGCCTGCAGATAAAAGCGCAACCGTTTCACGACATCACGCACCAAAGTAGGGTATGATTTAACGCATCCCCACCGCATTGTTCCTTGCCGCACATTTCAAAAACATTGATTTTAAGCACAACGCCTCAACTTCATTGATGTAACAATGGAGGCGCTGTCAGCAGGCAACGAGTATTGCAGGCAAGTCTGAACGCATTCCGTACCAGTGCTATTTACCCTTACCCTTTTTATCCCCTCATATCGAGGCACTCCATGAGCGAAAACATCAAACATATTACCGACGCATCCTTTGAAGCGGACGTTTTGAAATCCGATAAACCCGTGCTAGTTGATTTCTGGGCAGAGTGGTGCGGCCCATGCAAAATGATCGCGCCGATCCTGGAAGAAATCGCTAAGGAATACGACGGCAAGATCATCATCGCCAAAATGGATGTTGACGCCAATCAGGCGGTACCGGCAAAATTCGGTATTCGCGGCATTCCGACCCTGATCCTGTTCAAGAATGGTGTCGCTGCAGCGCAAAAAGTGGGTGCAATGGCAAAAGGCCAGTTGACCTCTTTTGTGGACAGCAACATTTAATGCCAGCAGCGGCGCTGCGCTCGTAGTGCCGCTGATTCATGCAGACAGACAGATTATTTCCCCATATTATTTCTGCTTGATATTGAACACCCGTTCACAAGCACACCACGCGACTCCCACCCCCACCTATATTTATCCCGTCTCGGGACACTCTCACCATGCATTTATCTGAATTAAAGGCGTTACACGTCTCAGCCCTGCTAGAAATGGCAATCGGACTCGACATCGACAACGCAGCACGCTTGCGCAAACAGGAGTTGATGTTTGCCATCCTGAAAAAACGTGCCAAGCAAGGCGAACAAATTTTTGGCGACGGTGCACTTGAAGTGCTGCCGGACGGCTTCGGCTTCCTGCGCTCGCCGGACGCCAGTTACATGGCGTCGACCGACGACATTTATATCTCGCCGTCGCAAATCCGCCGTTTCAACCTGCATACCGGCGATTCGATCGAAGGCGAAGTCCGTACCCCGAAAGACGGCGAACGTTATTTTGCACTGGTGAAAGTGGACAAGGTCAACGGTGAACCGCCGGAAGCCTCCAAACACCGCATCATGTTTGAAAACCTGACGCCGTTGCACCCGACCAAGGTGCTGCACCTGGAGCGCGAGATGAACGGCCAGGAAAACATCACCGGCCGCATCATCGACATGATTGCGCCGATCGGCAAGGGCCAGCGCGGTTTGTTGGTAGCGTCGCCGAAATCGGGCAAGTCGGTGATCCTGCAGCATATTGCGCATGCGATTACCGCCAACCACCCGGATATCACGCTGATCGTGCTGCTGATCGACGAGCGGCCGGAAGAAGTGACCGAAATGCAGCGTTCGGTGCGCGGCGAAGTGGTGGC
>JBDSCZ010000175.1:0-11385 GCA_039920865.1 Burkholderiaceae bacterium | reverse complement strand
GGTTGCCCGACGGGTCGAAGAAATAGATGGTGGTGCCGCGCGTGACGCCGTGCCGCGTCGGGCCGATGTCGATTGAAACCCGATGCATCGACATCAGGTCGGCCGCACGCAATACCTGCTCCCAGCTCTCCAGCCGGAACGACACGTGATGCAGCTTGTCGTCTTCCGAGTGCCGCACCATCGCGATGTCGTGCGCCTTGGCCGAACAGGTCAGCCAGGTAGCGAGGTCGGTGCTGCCGTCTTCGAGCTTGATGCGCTCGACCAGCGAGAAGCCCAGCACCTGTTCAAACAGCTTGCGGTTGCCGTCGATATCGCCGCCGTAGATCAGGCAGTGATCCATGCGCAGCGGCCCGATGCCCGGCAGGTTCGGCACCCAGGCTTCCGGATTGGTGTATGGCATGCCGTTGCCGACGTCCAGCTTCTCCGCGTACAGCTCGATCGTGTGGCCGGTCGGAATCTTGAAGCGCACCCGTTCGCCGGTGTTGAGCATTTCGCCGGCGGGCATACGCTCGGTTTGCACGCCGAACTCTTTCAGATTGCGGTCGAGCTGTTCCAGCGTCTTCTTGTCGAGCACCTTGAAAGCGAAGTGGTCAAGGCCGGCACGGTCAGCCTGGCGCAGCACGATGCTGTGGTGGTCGCGCTCGTCCCAGCACTTGAAGTACGCGCGGCCCTGCTGATCGCGGCCGACGTCGATCAAACCCATCACTTCGGTATAGAACTTCACCGATTCTTCCATGTCCAGCACGCGCAACTGCGCATGTCCCGGGCGTAAAACTCCTGTCATTGCCATGGTTATCTCCTCCTGTGCAAAGCTTTGGTTAAGTAAAACAATTTTCTAATTACTCAAACTAATCAATCTAATCAAACGGCCGCCGTCACCGGCACACGTTCTTTTTCATCCTTCCCAGCACCGTCAATTTCACATCGCTGTTCGGTACCACCCGGCACGCCAGCAGGCATCCTGCGGCCTCGTCCTCCTGACTGACATGCTCGCGGCTCATCACGCGCTTCTGGTAGCTGCCCTCGACAACCTTGATCTTGCAGACCCCGCAACCACCGCTGCGGCAACCGACCGGGATGCCTTTCTTGCCGAGCGACTCCATGCCCACCAGCAGCGACTGCCGGTCCGAACAGCGGAAGGTCTCGCCGGTCTCCTCGATGGTGATGGTGAAGTGCGGCATGTCATATCTTCTTGAAAAGAGGACTTCTGACCTGTTGCGCATCGGCGGCCGAAAAGAACTTCTCGGTGTAGATGTCGCGCTCGAACAAGCGCCCCTGCATCAGGGTTGTGATGCAGGCGTCGATCATCACCGGCGGCCCGCACAGATACGCCTTGTGGCCGCGAAAGTCATTGTCGAAATGCGCTTTGGCAGCGTCGTGCACGAAGCCGCCAAAGCCGCTCCAGTCGCTGCCCTGCGCCAGATTCGACAGCGCCGGCACGTAGGTGAAGTTCGGATGCTGCTGCGCCAGTGCGATGAATTCCTCGTGGTAATACAGCTCGTCACGGCTGCGCGCGCCATACACCAGCGTGATCGGCTGGGCACAGCTTTCGTCCAGCAGATCGAGGATCATCGAACGCGGACTGGATAGCCCCGAACCGCCGGCCAGAAACAAGTGCGGCAGCGCGGCCGATTTGCGCACGAAGAAGCGACCATACGGGCCCGACAACTTGACCGGATCGCCGGCCTGCAGGCCTTCATGAACCCAGCTCGTCACCCGTCCACCGGGGACGCGGCGAATATTCAATTCGATTTCGCCTGCAGCCGAGGGCGGGTTAGCCAGCGAAAAAGCACGACTGGTGGTTTCGCCCGGCAGGTGCAGGTTGATGTACTGGCCAGCCTGAAAACTAATGCCGGCGGCATCATCGAGCTTGATCCAGACCCCCTTGATGGTCGGCGACAGGTTTTCGATCCGGCTGACGGTGCCGCCAAAATCCTGCACCGGCAGATTTTGTGCATCGGCCTCGACTTCGATGTCGGCCTCGATGGTCAAATCCGATTCCAGCGTGGCGCAACAGGCCAGGCACAAACCTTCCTCGCGTTCGTAATCCATCAAAGCGAAATCGGACGCTTCGCCGTGGTCGATGTCGCCATCGACCACCTGGATTTTGCAAGTTGCACACAAACCGTGGCAACACGCATGCGGCAGATAAATACCGGCACGCAGGCTGGCGTCGAGAATGGTTTGCCCGTCTTCAACTTCAATCGTCTGGCCGAGCGGTTCAATAGTGAGCTGATAACTCATGGCGAACTTTCCTTAAACAATGACGTAATGACTTAACTGCACGAGCCTTTGATGCCAGTCAGTCCCGGCGTGCGGAAGCGGATTACATCCTTGTGCCTGAGGCCGTTTTCAGCCAGCGACAAATTGAAATCAGGTGTCCACGGCCGCCCCGACTTGAACCATTCGGCACGGCTCCATTCGATCTGATCCCAATCGGGATGCACGCCGAAAGCACCGGGTAACACTTGTTCGACGATGTCGCCGAAACGCATCGCCGGCGGGAATGGAAAGGCGAACGGGGCGCAGAAAAACAGGTGATCTTCCCAGCCGATATACAGCAGTTGATTGCCGTGAAATTGTTCGGCGCCATCCTTGACCTCGCCGATGTAAGGCTTGATTGCTACGACTGCCATGCTGGTCTCCTTGGTGTTGCGCAGGGCGGGCACGGTTTTGCACTGATGCCCGCCTGCGGATTTCTGGTTGTGGGTTTAGCGTTGACTGGCTAGGTATTGCTCTTGGCAGTCTGGCGCCAGGTTTCGAAATTTTTCTGATCTTCGGAGCCTTCGAAGTCGAGGTTGTCGCGGCCGAACTGGATGTTGTACCAGTCCAGCACCGCTGCCAGCGGATCGAAACCTTCGGCGCTCGGATCGACGTCTGGCTTGAAGCAGTTGCCCTGATAAATCTGGTGCACCGGCATCCAGGCCTGCACGTATTTCTCCGGCTCGTGGTCGAAGATGTCCTTGCAATGGTCCGAGCAGAAATGGTATTTCTCGTCCTTGTAATCGGACTCGCGATAGCAAATCTTGGTCGGATCGTCCGGTTCGGTGAACAGCATCGGGATCTGGCAGCACTGGCACAGCATCGGCAGCGTCTTGTTATAGAAACGCTTGCCTTGTTTGGCTTGCTCGCCCCAGTACTCGAGACGCGGCCGATAGTATTTGTCGAAGGTGTTCGGATATTTTTCCGATAGCCAGTCGAGTTCTTCTTTTTCGGGAATCCAGGTCTGGAATCCGGCAGCAGCGCCGTACTGATAGAACGTGGCCCAGGCTTGATGGGTAAGATGTTCCTTTTCGATGGTGGCCTGTTCGACGCACTTCGGCACCGTGATGCCGTAGCGCGCCAGATCCTTGAACAGCGCACCGCCGCTTTCCTCGAAATACACTTCCCATGCTTCTTTCCAGCTCATCACGCGCTTGGGGAGCATGTAATCCATCATCATGCCGACCAGGGTCAGCGCCCGCACGCCGCGCCAGGTCCATTTGTCGATCCAGCCCTGCACGATCGGCAGGTTGGCCGGGTCTTGCTCCAGCATGAACTTGATCATTTCCAGACCCAGCGTCATGTGGCGCGCCTCGTCCGACTGGGCCGAGAAACCGAATGCCATCGCACCCATGTCGCCGTTGTAGGCGGCGCCGGAAATGAAGGGCACGAACAGCAAATTGGTCAGCACATATTCGAACGAAAAGCCGATGGCGACCATGTATTCGAACGGGCCGGCGCTGATCGCATCGTCAAAGAACGACTTCGGCACCGACAGATACCAAACCCGGTCGTGCATGTGGCGCCAGTCGTGAAAGCCGTTGTAATGCTTGTTGTAATTCGACAGCGAATGAATTTGCGTCTGGGCGTGACGCAGCTCGTCGAGCGACTGCATCTGGCACGCGACCCGGGCACCGGCACCACGGAATTGGCGGCCGACATGGGCAAAGCCGCGATGCGCCATGTATTCCAGCGGCGATACTGCTGTCATGAACAGCTTCAAGGCATTGATGTAACGGGCATCGGTCACACCCAGATGGCCGTTGTTCTGGTTGAAGGCGTCCAGAATCGCATACAGCTTGCGTTCCTTCTCGGCCTGGTATTTCCAGTAGGCGTCCATGGTCAGGCGGAACGGATCTTCCCACTTGTCCCAGTCGTGAATCTTGATGCCTTCAAACTTGTCGTATGGATATACGTCATCCATAGGCTGATACGTGGTTTCCCAATCCAGGCCGCGGGTCATTGCCGCATAACGCTCTTTCAGACCCAGCTTCTTTTTTGCTTTCATGTCCATGTCTTGTCTCCTTCGTGGTGGCCGACGCGCTTAGTGCGCCCAGCTCAAGGTAAATTCATCGTCGGTTTGGTCGATATGCCCGGACAGCGTAATCAGATGGACCAGCAGCTCCTGCAGATCGAAATCGCGCCCCATCTTGTCTTCCACTGTTTGACGCTTGATGGTCAGGCTGTGCGGCGCGTCTATCTTCACCATCGCCGGCTGTTCGTTGACAATCGCGTGCGGGTTGTCTTCTTCTATCGCTTCGATGATGCTGCGGGTTTCTTCATTCATCTGTAGCGCAATGAATACGTTTGACATCATTTCTCCTTAACGTGAAAGTTGCGTAGCGACTCACTTCGCTCCCCTCTCCCGTTTACGGGAGAGGGGTTGGGGGTGAGGGAGGTCATGGCGCTTTTACGTATCGGCATGATATTTTCGTCATGACCGTTAAAGCGTCAGGCCGGATTTGGTCGCGCGGATATTGAATTCCTCGGCCAGTTCGGTCATCACTGCGCCGCCCGGCTCGCCCAATGCATGGTTCGCCAACGGCGCCAACGCAGCCAGCGCGCGCTCGCGATAGGTATTGGTCCAGCGCGACAGCAGCGCCTGGTTCTCGGCCGATTCGCCGCTAGCGGTCTTGATGGTGGCATTCACCCATTTGCTGGATTCGGCGTACCACTCGCTCTGAAAACGGGTCAGCATCGACAGCACGGGACCAGCCTGCGCCGCCAGAGATTGATCGACATGCTCGTAGATGAGCGGATACAGCAAGCCGTCCAGCACCAGGTTTTGCGCCACGAACAGTTCAAACCAGTCTTTAATCACCAGGCTGTCTTCGATATACCGGCGCAGTTCTTGCCACATGGGATCGTGCAGCCAGGCTTCTTTGGCGCTGTCGAGTCCGCATTCATCGCTGAACAGCAAGCCGGCGCGTGTCAGGTATTGCGCCATGCCCAAATGATCCATGGCCTGGAAAATGCACGGCTGCGTGATGGCAGTGCCGTAACCGTAGGCGCACATCGCCGTGTTGTTCATGTTGGCGCCCCATTCGGCGTGACGCAGTGGCAGAAACACTTCCAGCGCCATTTTCTTTGCCGCTGCCGGATAGCTATCGGCCAGCCCGCGCTCTTCGACGAAATCGAAATCGCCCTCGATTTTTTCCTGCATCCGTGCCCGTGCCAGCGTGTAAGTGCCGTAATAAAACTGGCGCGGGTCCTTGAACGCATACCAGTCGGTCATCTTGATGGCGGTTCGGGTGGCATCGAATATTTGGTGCTCCGGATCCCACAGCGGACGGTAATGAAAGTTGGCTACGGCCTGAACGTCGAGCGTTCCTTCCTGATAGCGCGAAGCCGACTTGTCGGCACCAATGCGTGCGGCGATGTGGTCAAACGTCTGACGCAAGGGCTTGATGCTGACGGTACGAAGATCAATATGCATGTGCTCTCTCCTCCAAAAAATATCTGTCTGGGCTGCCGGCTTGCAAGCCGGACTATTCTGTTGATTTAAAACGCTGATGTGTCGCCTTGCGCAGGCTCCAGTCCCAGTCGTTTTGTTGTTCGCCGTTCTCGTTCTGCTGCTTACCTTCCGGCGCCAGTAACGTCACCTGATTGACTGCGCAAAACTCCTTAAAAGCCGCTGCCGGCATCATCAATTCGACAAACAGCGCAGGCTCGCCGATGGCAAACTCGAACCCGACCATGCCGTCTTGCCGGGTTTCCACGACCCGTACAAACTTGCGTGTAGTGTCAAAAATTTTGTCCTCCGTCAGTTTGCCTGGTGATATCTGTTATCAGCAAAAGACGTGCCACAATTTCGACATAAACAATTTATCTCGAGATTATGTATTTTTGCTGCATTGCATCATCCAGTTCCGGCGCGCACAAAATCGACTGCAGACAGCTGTTGCAGGCTGCAATTCTTCTGGACAAAACGCATCGGAAAAATAACTTTCGGAAGTGTTTTTTTGCTGCATTACAGTAAAAAAACATGGTATGGAAACAACTGCTGAAATGATCAATTCGGCAGTTTTTGCGTGATCAAATCATCGACTTCCATGCCGGCGAACACGCGCGGACGCTTCAACAATGTCGCCCGCGCCAGTAGTTTGCGCATTCCGCCATTATTTAAAAATACAAGGGGTATATTGAAAAAACATGCATTTTGCGCATGAATATAATGCGACTTAAAAAATACACCAGATGTGTATTAAATTAAGGCAAAACCCGACACGGGACATGCGACTGACAAGCCATTGTCTTCGCGCTGTTTATCCTGCCCGTTCTGCACAACTACATCACGCAGTCGATTTTTTGCGCTTGCATAAAATCTCGAGATTCGTATGATGAGGGCAGACAATTAAAACCATGCGCCATCAAGGCCAGCAGGAGACTGAATGATCAAATACCCGAAGAACCTCGATTTGCGCCGTCTGGTGCATTTTTCTGCCGAGGACGGCACCATCTGGCTCGGCGAGCACCGCATGGTGCTGGTGCATGTGGCAGCGCTGGCGGCGCTGCGCAAGGAATTGTTCGACCTGGCCGGGCCTGAGCAGGCGCGCCGCATCCTGACCCGGATGGGCTATGCCTGCGGTACCCGCGACGCCGAACTGGCGCGCAAAATCCGCGCCGGCCAGGACCCGATCGATGCCTTCGTGGTGGGACCGCAACTGCACATGCTGGAAGGCAGCGTACAAGTGACGCCGGTCAAGATCGAGATGGACATTGCCGCCGGCACCTTCTTTGGCGAATTTATCTGGAACAATTCGTGGGAAGCGCAAGCGCATGTCGAAGAGTTCGGCCCGCAGCACGATCCGGTGTGCTGGATGCTGCTCGGCTACGCGTCCGGCTACACCTCGGCCTTCATGGAACGCTTTGTGCTGTTCAAGGAAATCGAATGTTCGGCTTGTGGGCCGGACCATTGCCGGATCGTCGGCAAACCGCTGGAAGAATGGCCGGATGGCGCCGAACACACTATCTACTATGAAGACGATGCCATCGTATCGCGCCTGCTGGAGCTGACCACCCAGGTCGACATGCTGCGCTCGTCCATCGAGGAACCGCGCCGGACCGAAAACATGATCGGCAATTCGCCGGCATTCCTGCGCGCCTACCAACTGGTCAAGAAGGCTGCCGAAACCAATGTCACCGTATTGCTGACCGGCGAAACCGGCGTCGGCAAGGAGCGCTTTGCGCGCGCGCTGCACCAGACCAGCAGCCGCGCCAGCGGGCCGTTCATCGCGGTCAATTGCGCGGCGCTGCCGCCCGACCTGGTCGAATCCGAACTGTTCGGCGCCGAAAAAGGCGCATTTACCGGCGCCCATGCGACCCGCATCGGCAAGTTCGAGCGGGCCGAAGGCGGCACCCTGTTTCTGGACGAAATCGGCGAACTGCCGTTGATTGCCCAGTCGAAAATCCTGCGCGTGCTGCAGGAAGGCGAAATCGAGCGGCTCGGCGACGATCAGACCCGCAAGGTCAACGTGCGCATCGTCACCGCCACCAATGTCGATCTGCAGCAGGCGGTGAAGGACGGGAAGTTCCGCGCCGACCTGTTTTACCGACTGAACGTGTATCCGATTGCGATTCCGCCGCTGCGCGAGCGCACGCTGGACATCCCGCCGATGGTGGAAGCGATGATCAGGAAATTCAGCACGCTGCATAACAAGCGGGTGGCCGGCATCACCGACAAGGCGCTGCAGGCACTCAAGCAATATGCGTGGCCGGGCAACGTGCGCGAGCTGGAAAACCTGATCGAACGCGGGGTGATCCTGACGCCGCAGGATGGCTGGATCGAACGCGACCAGTTCGCACTCTGCCTGGACGGCAGCGAGCGCGGCGACACCTCGGAGATCCACCTGACCAATAGCGGTGCGCTGGAAGAAAAACGCCCGCCCGAGCAGGCCCGCCTGTGCGACGCCTTCCTGGCCACCGGCCTGTCGCTGAACGAAGTGGAAATCATGCTGCTGGGCGAAGCGGTCGAACGCAGCGCCGGCAATCTGGCCGCTGCCGCCCGATTGCTGGGTCTGACCCGGCCACAGCTGACGTACCGCCTGAAACGCAATCAGGACGCCAATCTGGAGAAAGAATAATGCACAACCAAAAATTCAGCGCGGCCTTCACCGACCCCGATGCGCCGCCGCGCACGCTGGCCGAAGGCGCGTACCTGCAGGTACGCCGCGACATCATCGAAGGCCGGCTGGCGCCGGGCGAAAAACTGCGGGTCGAACATCTGAAAGACCGCTACGGCATCGGTGCCGGCACCTTGCGCGAAGCGCTGGCGCTGCTGCTGTCAGACGTGCTGGTGGTGGCCGAAGGGCAGCGCGGCTTTCACGTCGCGCCGATCTCGCTGCAGGATCTGGCAGACATCACGCACACCCGGGTGTTGCTGGAAACTAATGCCTTGCGCCAATCGATCCAGAACGGCGACGATGAATGGGAAGCCAGTCTGGTGGCGGCCTTCCACAAATTGAGCAACAGCGAGGAAAGACTCGAGGATAAACGGGAAAAACGCAGCAATGTGCGCGAATGGGAACAGCGCAACCGCAGTTTTCACGAAGCGCTGATCGCTGCCTGCGATTCGCGCTGGCAGCGCTATCTGATCGGCCTGCTGTACCGCCAGTCGGAGCGTTACCGGCATCTGGCAATTACCAGCAATGCGATGCCGCGCGATGTCCATGCCGAACATGCGGCAATCATCGACGCCGCGCTGAAACGCGATGCCGAGCGTGCCTGTCGCGCGCTGGAACAGCATATCCGCCTGACTTTCGACTCGATCCGGCTGCTGGCGCCGGCCTTGAGCCCCGCCCAAAAGTCGGCCTGATGTCGGCATGACCACGCCGCCGCCGGCATCAGGCAATCCGGCTGCGGTGTATCATTGCGGCTTCGACATCCTGCCTTGCACAACACGACATGAGCGACACTCCGTACTATCAGCATCACGTCTTCATTTGCGTCAACCAGCGCGATGACGGCCGCCCGTGCTGCGCCGATCGCGGCGCGCAGGCGGCGCAGCAGCATGCCAAAAAACGCATCAAGCAACTCGATCTTTCCGGCGCCGGCAAGGTCCGCATCAACCAGTCCGGTTGCCTCGACCGTTGCGACGAAGGCCCGGTCATGGTGGTATATCCGGAAGGCGTCTGGTACACCTATGTCGATAACGAAGACATCGATGAAATCATTGACAGTCACTTGATCGGCGGCAAGGTCGTCGACCGTCTGAAAATTTGAGCATGATTTGAGCATGAACATCCATACCCAGAAATTTTTTATCCATGGCGCAGCCGGCCGGCTCGAATGCGCGCTCGACTTGCCCGCTGCCGACCAGTTTGCAACCCCGCGCGGCATCGCGCTGGTGGCGCACCCGCATCCGCTGTATGGCGGCACTATGGACAACAAAGTCGCGCAAACCCTGACCCGCACTTTCGCCAAGCTCGGCTACGCGGCAGCGCGGATGAATTTCCGCGGCGTCGGCAGCTCCGAAGGGGTGCACGATAACGGCGCCGGCGAGACCGATGACATGGCCGCCCTGCTGGCGCACATGCAGCAGCAATATCCGGATCTGCCGCTGGCGCTGGCCGGATTTTCTTTCGGCACCTTCGTCCAGGCACAGTTGCAGCAACATCTGATAGCGCAAGGCCGGCCGGCCGAGCGGCTGGTGCTGGTCGGCACTGCCGCCGGCAAATGGGCGATGCCGCCAGTGCCGGCCAACACCATCCTGATCCATGGCGAGCTGGACGACACCATTCCATTGATCGACGTATTCGACTGGGCCCGGCCGCAGGATTTGCCGGTAGTGGTAATTCCGGGCGCCGACCATTTTTTTCACCGTAAGTTGCAACATATCAAGAATTTGATGGTCCAAATGTGGCACCACTAATCCAGCAACACTGAGCAGCACTGACTGGCAGCATGCATACGCACTACGCTTGTTGCCGGCTCGCAGTTTTTCTACAAACACTTTCACCGATCGATACCCATGAAAAAAATCTACGCGGCAGTCGCCGTCAGCGTCCTATCCATTTCCGTCGCAGTCGCGCAAACCTTGCCGTCGCCGAACATTGCAGCGCGCTCCTGGCTGTTGCTGGACATGAACAGCAAGCAGGTGATCGCCTCGCAAGAGCCGGACCTGCGCATCGAACCGGCCTCGCTGACCAAGATCATGACCGCCTACCTGACTTTTGCCGCGATCAAGGACAAGAAGCTGGCGCTGAACCAGATGATCACGGTCTCGACCCGCGCCTGGAAAGTCGCCTCGGACAGTTCCAAGATGTACATCGAGCCGCGGGTGCCGGTCAGCGTGAATGACTTGCTGTACGGCCTGATGGTGCAGTCGGGCAACGACGCGGCGGTAGCGCTGGCCGAAGCGGTGTCCGGCACCGAAGATGCGTTCGTGGTGCTGATGAACCAGGAAGCCCAGCGCATGGGCATGAAGAACACCCGTTTCGGCAATCCGCACGGCTTGCCCGATGCCGAGAACTACTCGACCGCACACGATTTATCCTTGCTGGCCGAGCACATCATTGCCGATTACCCGCAGTTCTATAAGATCGATTCGACCAAATACTTCACCTACAACAACATCAAGCAACCGAACCGCAACCGCCTGCTGTGGTCCGACCCGTCGGTGGACGGCATGAAGACCGGGCATACCAACGCCTCCGGCTACAGCATGATCGCGTCGGCGATACGCCCCAACGGCTCCGGCCAGCGGCGCCTGCTGAGCGTGCTGTCGGGCGCGACTTCCGACCATCTGCGCGCGCAGGAAAGCCAGAAACTGCTGAACTGGGGCTTCCAGAATTTCGACGCAGTCAAGCTATATGCGAAGGACCAGGCAATCGCCACCCCGCAAGTCTGGAAAGGCGCGCAAAACCAGCTCAAAATCGGTTTCAACCGCGACGTCTTCGTGACGCTGCCCAAGGGCACGGCAGACAAGATGAAGCCGGTGCTGGAGCGCAATGACCCGCTGGTAGCGCCGATCGAGAAAAACAGCAAGGTCGGCACGCTGAAGATGATGGTCGACGGCAAAGTGGTGGCGGCATTGCCGGTGCTGGCACTGGAGCAAGTCAATCAGGCCAGCATCTTCGGCCGCGCCTGGGATTCTTTGCGGCTGTGGCTGAAGTAATCCAAACA
>JBDSCZ010000174.1:0-9166 GCA_039920865.1 Burkholderiaceae bacterium | reverse complement strand
GCCGGACTCCACTTCGACATTGAATGCGGATTCTTGCGCGCATAACGCTTGACCGCAGCCGGCGCGCGGCGGTCGGAGTTGCCTTCGCGCAGCACCGGATTGACCGCGCTGCCCAGCGCCTTCGAGTAACGGGTCAGGATGGCTTTTTCTGCGTCGGTCTTCGGGTCTTCCGGGAAATCGGGGATCGCGTAGCCGCGGTTCTGCAGTTCGCGGATCGCCGCGACCAATTGGGGCACCGAAGCGCTGATGTTCGGCAGCTTGATAATATTGGTGTCGGGTTCCTGGGTCAGTCGCCCCAGTTCGGCCAGATTATCCGGCACTTGCTGTTCTGCAGTGATGAAGTCGGAGAATTCGGACAGAATCCGTGCTGCCACCGAAACGTCGCTCTTGACGATGTCGATACCGGCCGGTGCGGTGAATGCCCTGACGATAGGTAGAAAAGAAGCGGTCGCCAGCAGCGGCGCCTCGTCAGTAAGCGTATAGATGATGCTTGATTTACCTGCAGTCATTGTTATCTCCGTGCTGTTGGTGTGTTGGTTTGTGCTGCGTCATTGTATTGGTGCTAGCTGTCACCAACCTTAAAGGCGCACTGAATGCGTCGGGCGGGATCAATTATATTGAAATAGGCTCTCATAATATGAAAATCGCGTCATTGCAAGAGCAGAAGTTTATCCGCACTTTCGTCCTGGCGCGCAAAAAACTCGGCCGTCGCTTCTGAATGGAAGAATAAGATAGGGGTATATGCAAAAACATGAAGATTTACGCACGTTTTTGATTGGCATTTAAAAATACAGCTATAGGTATATATTGCGCAGGAAGAAACAAAGAAGGGTGCATCGGTACGCAGATTTTATCTGTTCAGACCGGAGGTGGATTTTAATATCAGAAGATCGTGTTCCAGGTCCTGTATTTGCGTATCGACATCGCCGCAACCAAAAAACGCCCCAAACTGGGGCGTTTCGATGCAGTTTTAATCCACCGCGTTACGCACTCAATTGCGGCGCGGATTGTTCGGATTGCTGTCTTGGCGATTGCGCACGCCATCGCCGTCACGGTCACGATCGACGCGGTCGGGAATGCCGTCATGGTCACGGTCGCCTTTAACGCCGCGTCGCGGGTCGTTCGGATTGCTGTCATGGCGATTGCGCACGCCATCGCCGTCACGGTCGCGGTCGAAGCGGTTTGGGATGCCGTCATGGTCACGATCGCCACGGCCATAGCCCCGTTTTTCGTTGTCATGGCGCTCGCCTTGCTGCCAGCCGCCACGGTTCAAACGCCAGCCATCATTTTCCTGTTGCCATTGGGGACGCTGATAGTGCTGGCCGAAGCGTGCGTGTTCCCAATGACCTCGGGCCCATACATGCCTTCCGTTATTCACATTCCAATAACCAGGCGCCCATTCATAGCCTCGGCGTGGGGCCGGAACGACTTCATACCTTAGCGGCGGCGGGGCATTGCCAATGACGATACTGAAATTTACCTGCGCGAGCGCTTGCGTAGGAATAAAAGCGGCAGTACTGAAAACGATTGCTGCGGCAGTGCAGAGGATGCGTTTCATACCAATCTCCAAGCGATTTGTGTTGCGTTCAATATATAGCGTTGCTGACGCGAAACCATAAGCGTTGCCTCCGGTTACAAGATAACCATTTGGTACACAATGCTCTGTGCGGCAGCGAACACACCTTGAACACACCCCAAACACTCCCATATCCTGGCCGCGATCCGTTCCGTCAGTTCTTCAGATACGGGACCGCGCCGAGTTGCCGCCTATCTGACTACAAGCAGGTAATCCGGCGTGTTATTGAGAGGACAGGAGTAGACATACTGCCCCGGAGTCAGTGTTATCGCATAATCCTTGACCTCGCCCGGCAGCAGGCCGCCGCCCGATACGCTGGGCAGGCGCGCCCGATTCAGCAGGCCGTCGCCGCGCAGCCAGAAGCCGAGTTCATAGGGCACGTTGCGGTTAGCGACGCGAAAGACATACTGTCCGGCGGTCAGTTCCAGCGTTTTTGCCTTGGCAAGACGGTCCGCTGCGGTGCGTGCGTTGATTGCCTTGCAATCGGCAATGCCTGAGGAGCGAAAACCGTGATCAACACCGTTTTCACTCTCCAGAAACTGGCATGGCACTTGCGTCAATGCAACTATGCCGGCCATCGGTGCGGCAAAGCCGACCGGCAATGCCAGCGCGCTGGCGGCCAGTAGCGCCAGCGCCAGTCCGTTACGCCGGAAAGATTTTGATATTCTGCAGTTCATGGCTATTCTCCGTTATCGAGGGACGGTCGTCCCATGCGTTCACTTACCCATACTGCTTAGTCCTGCACGCGGCTATTTTTCTTACAGGCGTAAAGCGCCTTGTGTATTTAAAAATACAAATGGATGTATGCATAACCTTTAATTGCCGCAGCGCTGCGCGGGTGCGTCCCAGCATGTGTTTAGCGATATTCTCAGATGCAATATGTCCGGCTTTGGCATCAAAAAACCCGTATCAAATCGTTTCAGTTGATGCCGGCACCAAGATCTATCTTTAATCTTGTGCCGGCAATTTTCCCGTGGCAGTATGCGTTCACCTTGCCGGCCTGCCATACGCAGTTTCCCCACATCACACACAATGAATATCATGTCCGAAAATTGGAATACGCTGCGCGCGCAGCTTGAATACTTCTCCAGACCTTTCCCGCGCTCGGCAATCGCATTTGCCAACGCGCATCGCGCAGAAGTCGCGCCGTTCCTGATCGAGTCCCTGACGCGCATGGCGGCCGATCCTACTATCGCCGAAGACAGCGAATATGTATTGCATCTGTACGCGATGCACCTGCTGGCAAGCTGGCGCGATGCGCGCGCCTACGCACCGCTGGCGGCGCTTGGCCATCATTCGGAAGACGCGCTCGATATCGTCATGGGCGACGTCATCACCGAGTCCTACGGGCGCTGTCTGGCGGCCGTATGCGACGGCAACGTTGCACCACTGCAAGCGCTATTCGAAAACGTGCAGGCCTCGCACTGGGCCCGCAATGCCGCACTCGAAGCCTGGGCGGTACGGGTCATCGAGGGCGATAGCGGGCGCGACGATCTGCTGCAATATCTGATTGCCCGCGGCGATGCCGAGGCCGCCAGGCTGCGGCAGGCCGATACCGTCCGAAAAGAGTTCGAAGTGCTGGACAGCGTGTTATCAGTTGCGATCGATATCGCCGGTGTCGAGATGATCGAGCGCATCGATAGCTGGTATGCGGATGATCTGCTGGACCAAACCATTTCCAGCAAGGAGTGGGTGCGCGAGAATATTCGGGAACCTCTTGGCGCCCGCCGCAAGCGTGTACTGGAGGGCGGCAAAGGCTATGTGGGCGACCCGGAAAAAGAAATGGGCTGGTGGTCAGGCTTTAAAGACGCGCCGCTGAAGAGCAAGAAGCCGGGCGCAACGCCGCAGCCAGTGAAGCCCGACCCAAAAATCGGCAGGAACGACCCCTGTCCCTGCGGCAGCGGCAAAAAATATAAAAAATGCCATGGCGCAAGCTAGCCGGACTGGTTTGTAACTGGTTTGCCGTGGGCCGGCGCAGCCCGACATTGATTAGCTGCATATGCCGGCCGCTTATGTCGGCTGCATAATCCAGCAAGCTGTCGGGCTTGGCAGCCCAACCTACGCGCTATTTCCTGGCCCTGATCAAAAAAACCGTGTTTCACTGCATTATTCGGAATTTTGCATGGAATTTTTTTAGCAAATATGCGTCATCAGGGCAATGCTGATTGTCGCCTGCATCGCCATCGGCTTCGCAACGATGATGATCGGCATGGTGGTGCTGTTCCCGCTGCTACGCCACGTGGCACGCCTACAAGGATCTGGTGGAATAGGTCGTATACGCCGATCAATCTGTGGTTGCCGCCGAGACTGCGAGGCGCGGCATTTGTTGGCACAATTATTCGAAAAAACAGGTGACAGGCCACGGTTTTCAAAATCCGAAAACCGTGGCCTGTCACCTGTTATTCGTGATTTATTTCAGCGACCGTACAATCCGGTAAAGGTGGCCTTGCCGATCGCGTTCGCATTGACCTGAAATCCGGTCAGCGACGCGGTTGCGTTCGCCGGCAGGTCCAGCTTGTCGACCTTTAGCGCATACACGGTGAAGCGGTAATGGTGCGGCGCAGCGCCGGCAGGCGGACACGGGCCACCCCATCCGGGGGTGCCGAAATCGTTCGGAATTTGCCACGCGCCTTCCAGCAGTCCCTTGCCTTCCGCGGTTCCGGCGCCTTGCGGCAGTGACACAACCGAAACAGGCAGATTGACGACGATCCAATGCCAAAAACCTGCGCCGCCGTTCGGTGCGTCCGGATCGTCTACCAGCAGCGCGAAGCTTTTGGTGCCTGCCGGCGGATTTTTCCATGACAATTGCGGAGAAATATTGTTGCCGGTGCACCCAAAACCGTTGTATGCGAATTTCTGCGGAATCGGCTTGTTGGGGGCGATATCTGCGCTGGTTATTTCAAACGCGTGCGCAAGCATCGGCAATGATGCGAAGGCGGCCACACAGAAAAGTTGTTTGCGCACGAAATTCTCCTTTGTCGAACGATAAGTGACATCGGTGACGCCGCCATCATCCGTTTTGTTGGCGAAACAGAATTCAGCATTTAACAGAAAATCCACAGAAAATTCATATCAGACTACTGGTTGGCATTGATACTGCAATGATATACCGGATGCATTTTATGCCGACACGGGCGACCGGCGCCAAATCCAGTGCACTTCATCAGTGGATTGGCGACGACTGGGCCATCCTGTTCTCGCACCCGAAAGACTTCACCCCGGTATGCACGGCAGAACTGGGTTACATGGCCAAGATCCAGTTGGAATTTGCCAAGCGCAACACCAAGCTGATCGGCCTGAGCGTGTCAGAAAACAGCGCCAATCCAAGCGTGGAGGGCATCGAACTGTCACGCGAAGCGCATGCGCAAAAGGGGCTGAATAGTGATCTAAAATTAAAATAACACCTGATTAGCTACTAACCTCAGACTAAGAGCGGAATTCACAACATTGTCATTCCCGCGAAGGCGGGAAACCATACATCGCATGCTGAATCACAGGTGTATGGATCCCCGCCTTCGCGGGGACGACGGGGATTTTTGAACGTGCAACGCTGTGTCTGAGGTATATAGCTAATCAGGAAATAACAGTGGAGTATAAGCAAAAATAGGCATGTTTCCGCATATATAACATGAATATTAAAAAATACACTTGCATGTATATATTGGTGCGCAGGCGCAATGGTATGGCAGGGGTTGCGCGGAACGGTATCTGCTTGCAAGCGAAGTTGCGCGCTGCAAGGGCTGCGTTTATTGACGCCAAAGGCCACGCTAATTCGTCAGCCACGGATTCAGCAATGTCAATTGCGCAATATGCACAAAATCTTTTGTATTGCGCGTGACCAGCGGCATTTGAGACTGGACGGCGATAGCGGCGATCTGTGCATCCTCGGTAGAAATCGGCTGGCCGAGCCGCGTGCGCGCAGCCACCAGTAGCGCGTACTCGCCGGCTGCTGCAGCATCGAACGGCAGGCAATGGTTGTCAAAATCCACCAGAAACATCTGCTCCGCAGCCGCCGCCAGCGCCTCGCTGCGCTTGCCGGCAGGTAACAACGCGATCCCCAGAAGAATCTCCGCCCTGGTAATCGTACTGGTGTAAAACGCCACCTTGGACTGCTGCGCAAACCACGCCAAAACAGCGCTATCCGGCCGCGCCCGCATCAGCTCCGACAACACGTTGGTATCAAGCAATACCCTCGGCAAAACTCCGGGCATCATCAAAGCGCAGGCGCTGGTCGGGTTGGCCGCCGCGCAGGATTCGGCAGTGCATCCTTTTCCGGTCCCGCCTGCAACGCCGCGAAGCGCTGCTGAATCCGCTGTGCAAAACCGGCCGCATTTTCTGCCGGCATCAGCGAGCGCCGCAAAATTTCGCGCGCTTCCTACTCCATCGACCAGCCATGCTGCGCAGCCTGCAGGCGCAGCACCGCCTTGATGCTCTCGTCCAGATTACGGATCGTAATGCTCGCCATCATGTGCTCCAGGATGATATCAATGCAATCATTGTAATCAGATTGCTTTCTCAGTGCTAGCGGTCTGCCCGGAGCTTCGATCAAAGCCCCCCTCTCCCGCGTGCGGGAGAGGGGCCGGGGGTGAGGGCGATAGCACAATCGATGGCCTGATCTATCGGTTTGTCTTGCGTCGAAAAGAATGGCTGCAGGCTTGCGTCCCGCAGCGCTGTGCAGGGCTCAACTCAGGTCGAAGCGGTCCAGGTTCATCACCTTGTTCCAGGCTGCCACGAAGTCACGCACGAACACCTGCTGCGCGTCGCTGCAGGCATAGGCTTCCGCGAGGGCGCGCAGCTGGGAGTTCGAGCCGAACACCAGATCGACGACGGTGCCGGTCCACTTGGGCGCACCGCTCACGCGGTCACGGCCCTCCAGCACACCCGCGGTGGCAGACTTCTGCCAGGTCGTGCCCATGTCGAGCAGGTTCACGAAGAAGTCGTTGGTCAGCGTTCCCGGGCGCGTGGTGAACACGCCGTGCTTGCTCTGGCCGAGATTCGCGTCGAGGGCGCGCAGGCCGCCGATCAGCACCGTCATCTCCGGCGCGGTCAGCGTCAGCAACTGCGCCTTGTCGACCAGCAGCTCGGCCGCAAAGTCTTCCAGGCCTGGGCGCAGGTAGTTGCGGAAGCCATCGGCCTGTGGCTCCAGCGGCCCGAAAGCCTCGATGTCGGTCTGCTGCTGCGAGGCGTCCATGCGCCCCGGCGAGAACGGCACCGTCACGTCATGGCCGGCCTGCTTCGCCGCGGCCTCGACCGCCGCGCAACCGGCTAGCACGATCAGGTCAGCCAGCGAGACCTTCTTGCCACCGACCTGTGCGCCGTTGAACGCGTTCTGGATAGCCGCAAGCGTCGCCAGCACCGTCGCCAGCTGGGCCGGCTGGTTGGCCTCCCAGTCTTTCTGCGGGGCGAGCCGGATGCGCGCGCCGTTGGCGCCGCCGCGCTTGTCGGAGCCGCGGAAGGTTGATGCCGACGCCCAGGCGGTCGAGACCAGTTGCGACACCGGCAGGCCGGACGCCAGCACCTTGGCTTTCAGGGCTTCGATATCCTTGTCATCGATTAACGGGTGATCGACAGGGGGGATCGGGTCTTGCCAGATCAGTTCTTCGGCCGGCACTTCCGGGCCCAGATAGCGTGCGCGCGGGCCCATGTCGCGGTGGGTCAGCTTGAACCACGCCCGGGAGAATGCGTCGGCCAACTGGTCCGGATGCTCGTGGAAACGCCGGGAAATCATTTCGTAGGCCGGATCGACGCGCAGCGAAAGGTCGGTGGTCAGCATCGTGGGCGCGTGGCGCTTGGACGGGTCGTGCGCATCCGGAATGGTTCCGGCACCTGCGCCGTTTTTGGGCGTCCACTGATGGGCGCCGGCCGGGCTCTTGGTCAGCTCCCACTCAAAGCCGAACAGGTTCTCGAAGAAGTTGTTGCTCCACTGCGTAGGCGTGGTGGTCCAGGTGACTTCCAGCCCGCTGGAGATCGTGTCGCCGCCTTTGCCGGTGCCGAAGGAACTGTTCCAGCCGAGGCCTTGGGCTTCGATGCCGGCGGCTTCGGGCGGCGGCCCGACCAGTGCCGCATCGCCTGCGCCATGGGTTTTGCCGAAGGAGTGGCCGCCGGCAATCAGCGCCACGGTTTCTTCGTCATTCATCGCCATGCGGGCGAAGGTCTCGCGAATATCGATGGCGGCTGCCAGCGGGTCCGGATTGCCGCCCGGGCCTTCCGGATTGACGTAAATCAGGCCCATCTGCACCGCAGCCAGCGGATCTTCGAGATCGCGTTTGCCGGAATAGCGCTTGTCATCGGCCAGCCAGGTGTTCTCTGCGCCCCAGTAGACGGCCTCGTCCGGCTCCCAGACGTCCGCGCGCCCGCCGCCGAAACCGAAGGTCTTGAACCCCATCGACTCCAGCGCAACGTTGCCGGTGAGAATCAGCAGGTCGGCCCAGGAAATTTTCCGGCCGTATTTCTGCTTGACCGGCCACAGCAAGCGGCGCGCCTTGTCGAGGTTGACGTTGTCGGGCCAGCTGTTGAGCGGTGCGAATCGCTGCTGGCCGGCCCCGGCGCCGCCACGGCCATCGCTGATGCGGTAAGTGCCGGCGCCATGCCAGGCCATGCGCACGAACAGCGGCCCGTAGTGGCCGAAATCTGCCGGCCACCAGTCCTGCGAGTCGGTCATCAGCGCCAGCAGATCCTTCTCCACGGCCGCCAGATCGACGCTCTTGAACGCCTCGGCATAGTTGAAGTCCTCACCCATCGGGTCGGACTTGGCCGAGTTCAGGTGCAGGATCTTCAGGTTCAGCTGCTCGGGCCACCAGTTTGTGTTGGTCGGCGCCCCGACCACCGTGTGCTTGTGCGACTCGCCCGAAAACGGGCACTGTGCTTCATCGGACATGGTTCTCTCCTTTGTATGTTTGTCATTCACCATACATAACAGCTTAAAGCCTGGGATCGCGATATAACAAATGCATTATTTAAATTGCCGCCATAGCATTCTTCAATGACCAAACCGAACCCACGCCTGCGGGTCGCAGGTCGATTGCATGAAGGCAAAGCGTTGTCCACGAAAAGCACGAAAGACGCGAACAAATAAAAAACAGGGAAATTAGCCGGAAAAAAAGGAAAAAAGGGTCAGGTGCAGCTCAAGTAATTCTCAATGGAAGCTCGGGTGCAATCGTAGGTTCGGTTGCAATCGTAAGCTGGGATGGGCTCGTAGACTGGGGTGGAATCGTAGGTTGGGGTGGAATCGTAGGCTGGGATGGAATCCCAGCAATCCTCGTCAAATGAAACCGCAAGCTCTTAAAAAAGTGGGCGCCTCCAATCGCGACCATGCCGGCTTCATCTCGGCAAGTGATATGCCTGATGCTGGGATTTCATCTCAGCCTACGCGCTATCAAGAGTTTAAAAATAGTGGAGTATAAGTAAAAACAGTCATGTTTCCGCATATATCACATGACGTTTTAAAAATACACTTACATGTATACTTAGATGCATGCGGCGCGACGCATTGCGTGTTATGGCTTTCATGCATTTCTCAATGAAAGCTCGGGTGAATCGTAGGCTGGGATGGAATCCCAGCAATCCTCGTCAAATGAAACCGCAAGCTCT
>JBDSCZ010000173.1:0-2738 GCA_039920865.1 Burkholderiaceae bacterium | reverse complement strand
TCGCGTGAAATTAGACTTGTCCTGTTCCAGCGACAACGCCATTTTTTCATTGCTATTGGTGCCATCTCCCAGATTCCGTATTTGAAAATCGTCTCCGAATGGAGACATTTTCGTTGCAATTCATAATTAAACTGTGACGAATATCACAGGTAATGATACGATCTGACCCTGTGATAAATATCACAGTCGGGGATGCGTATCAGCATACTGCCAGATGCAAAAGGGCGGGTGTCGGTACCGCGCAAGCGGTTGGCATTATTCTGTAACTCCAATAAGAAAGCTACTAGCCATGCAAGAAGAGAGTGTGTCGTTGCCGCAGCAGCGGACGTCCCGTTTCAATCCACGTATTCAACATTTGGCCGCTATTGATGGTGGTGCCTGTGTTATGTCAGCTTTTGCAGAAATGGCGTGCTCATGAAATCCCGGTTGCAACTTCCTAAAAATGAAATTGCTCAGGCGCTTTCAAGCTTTAAAAGCGTTTTTCGCACCATCGGCGTATTCAGCGCGATCATCAATTTGCTGATGCTGGTGCCGTCGATTTACATGCTGCAGGTATACGACCGCGTGCTGGCGAGCCGCAACGAGATTACCTTGCTGATGCTGACGCTGATCATGCTTGGCGCGTATCTGTTCATGAGCGTACTGGAGTTCGTGCGCAGCTTCATCCTGGTGCGGCTGGCGGCCAAAATGGATATGCAGCTCAACAAGCGGGTGTATACCGCAGCGTTCGAGCAGAATCTCAAACAGGGCGGCGGCAATGCAGGGCAGGCGCTGATGGATTTGACTAATATTCGCCAATTCATGACCGGGAATGCCCTGTTTGCGTTTTTCGATGCGCCGTGGTTCCCACTGTATTTACTGGTGATTTATTTCTTTGATGTGTGGCTGGGAGTGCTGGCGACCTTTGGTACGGTGATTCTGGTGGTGCTGGCGTATGTGAACGAGCGTGTTTCTCATAAACCGCTGGCAGAGGCCAATTCGATGGCTATTGCGTCAAGCACCATGGCTACCAATAACCTGCGCAATGCCGAGGTGATCGAGTCGATGGGCATGCTGCCGAATCTGCAGGCACGCTGGTTCAAGCTGCATAGCAAATTCCTGCGCTTGCAGGCCGAGGCCAGCGAAAAGGCAGGCATCGTTGGCGCGTTTACCAAATTTACCCGCATTTCCTTGCAGTCCCTGGTGCTGGGGCTGGGTGCATTGCTGGTAATCGAAGGCAAGATTTCACCGGGAATGATGATTGCCGGTTCGATACTGATGGGGCGCGCACTGAGTCCGGTGGAGCAATTGATTGGGGTCTGGAAGCAATTTGCCAGTACCCGTAGTGCGTATGAACGCCTGACCAAGCTGCTGGCGGAAAATCCTGCGCGCGAGGCCGGCATGGCGCTGCCGCGGCCTTTGGGTGCCTTGTCGATCGAAGGTGTGACTGCGGCGCCTCCTGGCAGCAAGGTTGCAGTACTCAATGGCTTGACGTTTGCGATTGCACCGGGCGACGTCTTGGGCGTGATCGGGCCTAGCGGTTCCGGCAAGTCGACACTGGCGCGATTGATGGTCGGTGTGTGGCCGGCGGCAGTGGGCAAGGTGCGCCTTGATGGCGCCGATATTTACCGCTGGAATAAAGACCAGCTGGGGCCGAACATCGGTTATCTGCCGCAGGATATCGAGTTGTTTGCCGGCACTGTGAGCGAAAATATTGCCCGCTTTGGTGAGATCGATTCCGAACAGGTGATCGTTGCGGCCAAGCGCGCCGGTGTGCATGACATGATTTTGCATTTTCCTCAGGGTTATGACACCCGTCTGGGTGAGGGCGGTGCCGGTTTGTCGGGTGGCCAGAAGCAGCGTATCGGTCTGGCGCGGGCGATGTATGGCGATCCTTCTTTTATCGTGCTCGATGAACCTAATTCCAATCTCGACGATGTCGGCGAACAGGCGCTGGTGGAGGCCATTACCGATTTGCGTGAGCGCGGCAAGACGATTGTTCTGATCACGCACCGCACCAGCATCATCGGCGTTACATCCAAACTGCTGCTGTTGCGCGACGGTGCGGCGCGCTTGTTCGGACCACGCGATGAAGTATTGCAGGCGCTGGCGCAGGCAAATGCCGAAAAAGCGCGGTTGGTGGCGAATTCTTAAACAGGAATGATCATGAAACAATTGGGTAATGTAGTTAATCTGAGCAAAGACGGCAAGCCGGCGCAGGATGTGGTGTCTCATGATGTGGAGCCGCTCGAAGTGGCAACAGACGCTGGTAAATATGCCCGCCTGGGCTGGGTGGTGGTGCTGGTCGGCGTACTCGGATTCATGCTGTGGGCTTTTCTGGCACCGCTGGACAAGGGCGTGCCGGTATCGGGCACTGTGACTGTCGCGGGCAATCGCAAGGCGATTCAGCATCAGAGTGGCGGCACAGTGGAGGATATTCTGGTCAAGGAAGGCGATGTCGTAAAGGCCGGTCAGGTACTGGTGCGCATGAACGACGTTCTGGTCAAGTCGGCTGCCGAAATCAGTCGAATGCAGTATTTCAACGATCGCGCGATCGAGGCGCGCCTGATTGCCGAACGCGATGGCAAGTCTAAAATTGCCTTTTCTGAAGAATTGATCAAAGAAAAGGCTGATTCGCGGATCGCGAATAACCTGTCATTGCAGGAGCAATTGTTTTTTTCGCGGCAATCGGCGCTGCGTAGCGAGCTGGCCGGACTGGACCAAAACATCGCCGGCCTGAAAATACAGACCCATGGCTT
>JBDSCZ010000172.1:0-2691 GCA_039920865.1 Burkholderiaceae bacterium | reverse complement strand
CAAAATGAATATTAAAAAATTGCGTATTGGACAACGACTTGCTCTTGGCTTCGGAATCGTGATTGCGTTATTGATCATGCTGGCCAGCCTGGCTTATGTGCGCATCGCCAGCATGAATAGCGAAATCAACCTGTTGGTCAAGGATCGTTACCCGAAGACGGTGATTGCCAACGCCATCAAGGCCGACCTGAATGAAGTAACCCGCAATATGCTCAATGTTTTGATCATGACCGACCCCGGGCAAATCAAACAAGAACTGAGCAACTTAGAAGAAAAGAATAAAAGCACCAATGCCGCCATTGCCACCTTGGGCACAATCATTGCCGATGCGCAGGGCCGCGAGCATCTCACTGCAATCACCGCATTGCGGGATAAATTCTTGCCCATGCAGGTCAGTTTCGTGGGCCTCATCAACCAGGATGCAAAAGACGACGCGATGATGAAACTGTTGTTCTCGGTGCGACCGCTGCAAACCAGGTATTTTGCCCGGCTCGACGACTTCATCTCCTATCAAAATAGCCGGATGGAGCAGTCCGGCGCTCAGTCGACGCTGGCGGCCAATCGCACTGCGCTGCTGCTCCTGGTGCTGGCGGCAATCGCCGGCACATTGAGTGTTCTGGTCGGCGTTCTAGTATCACGCAGCATTACCCGGCCGCTCAATGAAGCCGTAGATATTGCCAAGAACGTGGCCGATGGCGACTTGACCAGCACCATTACAGTCAAGACTTTCGACGAAACCGGCATGCTGATGGACGCGCTCAGGCATATGAACGAAAGCCTGTCGCAAATAGTCGGAGAAGTACGCTCAGGCACCGAAACTATCGCATCGGTATCAAGCCAGATTGCTGTTGGTAATCTGGATTTATCATCCCGTACCGAGCAGCAGGCCAGCGCGCTGCAACAGACCGCCGCCTCGATGCTCGCATTGACCGGCACCGTGCGCGAAAATTCCGACAATGCGCAGCAAGCCAATCAACTAGCGGCTTGCGCCTCGGATGTCGCGGCCAAGGGCGGAGCGGTAGTGGCTCAGGTGATAGGCACCATGCATTCGATCAACGATTCGTCGCGGAAAATCGTGGACATCATTGGCGTCATCGATGGCATTGCATTTCAAACTAACATCCTGGCGTTGAATGCCGCAGTGGAAGCGGCCCGCGCCGGCGAGCAAGGGCGCGGTTTTGCGGTGGTTGCGTCCGAAGTCAGGAGTTTGGCGCAACGCTCGGCTGCGGCAGCCAAGGAAATCAAATCGCTGATCGGCGACTCGGTAAATAAAGTCGAAATCGGCAGCAAACTGGTGCGCCAGGCCGGCATCACGATGGATGAAGTGGTGGCAAGTGTTGCGCGCGTGACCGACATCATGACGCAGATCACCGCCGCCAGCCTGGAACAGAGCGTCGGCATCGAACAGGTCAACCGCGCCATCAGCCAGATGGATGCGGTAACACAACAAAATGCGGCGCTGGTGGAAGAGGCCGCCGCTTCAGCCGAATCGATGCAGAACCAGGCTGTGAATCTGGCCCAGGTGGTGAGCGTTTTCAAATTGCATGACAGGAATCCAAATGTTGCCGCGGTTGCCACAGTTGCTGAGCGCCTCATCCCGCCAGCCAGGGTTAAGCGCTCACCGGCAATGATCCATATCGCCGCCACGCGGATTGCTGCCGAATGATTGCCGGCACGATATGTGCCTTTTTAAGTTTCGAGGAGGGCGCGTTAGAAGTCCCTTCGAATAAACCACTGAGTATTATTTTGGAGACGACATGATTAAAAATTTGCACATCAATTCACACATCAAACGGGCGCTGACTTTGGGTTGCCTCGTGATGGGCTTCTGTCAGGGCGCGTCGGCAATTGAAATCGCCGGCGTGAAACTGGATGAAACCGCGCGCGTGGCCAACCAGGAACTCAAGCTTAACGGCGCTGGAATTCGGGTCAAGGCCATCTTCAAGGTATATGTGGCAGGGCTGTATTTGCCGGCAAAGAAAACCACCGTGCCTGAGATACTGGACCTCGCCGGGCCGCGGCGGCTGACGCTGGTGATGCTGCGTGAAGTCAGCAGCGAGGATTTCGGTCAGAGCTTCATGACCGGCATGAATGCCAATTCGGATAAGGCCGAGAAGTCGAAAATCATCAACCAGATGGTCAAGATGGGCGAAATATTCGCTGCCATCCCTGCGCTGAAAAAAGGCGACACGATCATCACCGACTGGCTGCCTGGCTCCGGCATGCAGATTCAGGTCAACGGTAAACTGGTGGGCGAAATCTTGCCTGGCATTGATTTTTACAATGCGTATCTGAAAATCTGGCTGGGCGACAAGCCGGCCGATAGTTCGCTCAAGCAAAACATGTTGGGCGGGTAATTTACAAACGTTGCAACTGATTTGGGCGGGCGGGCCGCATAAAGGCCCGCCCTTTTATTATCTGATGTCACGCAGATCCATTACAGGTGAAAACATTGTCCACGAAAGACACGAAAATCACGAACCGGATTCAGCGTAAGGCTGATTTATATAAACACCTGATTAGCTACTAAACTCAGACAAAGAGCGGAATTCACAATATTGTCATTCCCGCGAAGGCGGGAAACCATACATCGCACGCTGAATCACCGGTGTATGGATCCCCGCCTTCGCGGGGACGACGGGGATTTTTGAACGTGCAATGCTGTGTCTGAGGTATATAGGTAATCAGGTA
>JBDSCZ010000171.1:0-6620 GCA_039920865.1 Burkholderiaceae bacterium | reverse complement strand
CGGTGAGCTGGCCGATGTTGGTGATCTTGTATTTGGTGGCCGTGGCCTTGTCGATCAGGTAGCCCTGGGCGGCGTTGTCCGAGTACACGCCCTTGCGTGCGAGCTTGGCATCACCGCCGGCGTTCTTGTAGAAGTCGGCGTGCTGCGGGTTCCAGTGGTCGGCCATGAAGGTGGCGTCGCCGTTGGCAATCGCAATATGCGCGGCCGGGTACTCGACTTCCTTGATGGGCTGCACGTCGTAGCCGAGCTTTTGCAGCGCCTTCGACACCAGCAGCGTCTGGAAGGTTTCTTCGGCGACCGGGCTCTGGAGCGGCAGTACCTTGACGCCGTTGCCGGGTAGGGTATCGGCCGAGGCTTGGGTCGCCAAGCCCAGGGCTAGCAGGCCGCCAGCCAGCAGGGTGCGCGTAAAACGGCGTGTGGTGAGTGTAGTCATATGATGGGTTCCTTTAATTCATGGGTGAAAAAACGGTTGCGGTTGCAATCCATGCGTTACGGGACATCGGAGGCGGACGTCGATGCAGTGGTCTGCTCGCCTTCAGTGGATGGCTTGCCGCTACGGTGCAACAAACGCCCCACCAGACCGGCTGGACCGGTCTGCCACCAGTGACGTACGCCGCGGCGCGGCTGGCCCGCCGCCTGAGTGATGCGGTCCAGTGAAATAGCCAGCAGCACGATACCCAGTCCGCCGACGGTGGCTAGTCCCATGTCCAGGCGACCGATACCGCGCAGCACCATCTGACCCAGACCGCCCACCGCGATCATCGAAGCGATCACTCCCATTGACAGCGAAAGCATCAGCGTTTGGTTGACGCCGGCCATGATGGAAGGCATTGCCAGCGGCAATTGCACCTTGATCAGCATCTGCCAAGGCGAGGCACCATAGGCGCGCGCAGCCTCCACCAAGTCGGGCCGCACCTGACGTATGCCCAGATTGGTCAGGCGCACCAAGGGCGGAAGCGCAAAGACGATGGTGACGATCACGCCGGGCACGTTGCCGATGCCAAACAGCATCACCACCGGCACCAGGTAAACAAAGGCAGGCGTGGTCTGCATCGCATCCAGAAACGGACGCATGATGCGTTGGGCGCGATCGCTGCTGGCCAGCAGAATACCCAGTGGCAGACCCACAACCAGGCAAAACACCAGCGAGGTCAATACCAGCGAGAGTGTGACCATGGCTGCAGGCCAGATGCCCAGCATAACCACCACCAACAGCGACACTACCGTGCCCAGCGCCACCATGCGGCCGGCAAATTGCCATGCCAGCAAGCCAAAGAGCGCCACCATTGCCAGCGACGGCACGCTTTGCAGCATCGCCTCAACCCAGGTCAGCGTACTATCAATGGGTATTCTTACCGCCTGAAAAAAAGGACGGAAGTGCAGCACCACCCAGTCCAGCCCCTGGTTAATCCAGTCTTGTATCGGCATTGAGCCATCCCACAATTGCTGGATATGCCAGCCGCTAGAACTGCCGCCATCAGCAGGCAGGACAGGCGCTGGTGCATCAAGCCAATTGGGTACCGTAGCAGCGCTGTCCGCCGTTCCAGTCGGATCCGGGGCACTGGCCCAGGGACTGACGTCTGCTGGTGGGCTGGACTGCGCGGCGCTATCCCAGGGAGAAGAACTTGCCCCAGCGTCAATCGGCAGCGTCTCGGGGGGAGATGAATTTTGCATGGGAATACCTTTCAGAGTCAGGTCGCGGGCACCACAGGGGTGTCGCGATCCAGGAATTTCAATAGCGTGGTCTTGCTGATGGCGCCGCAAAAGCGGCCGTCTTCAGTCACCACCGGCACCGCATAGGACACCTGCGCCACCTGCCCGAACAACTCGCTCACCGATGCATCGGCAGCAATCGGCTGCACCTCCGGCAAGAAAGCTTGCGCCAAGCCCATCGGGCCGACATGGCCGTGCAACGCCTCGTGCAGCGAGTCGGCCGACACTATGCCCAGGTACTGCTGCGCGGGACTGACCACGTAAGCGTAATTGCGATCCTGATCCTCCAGCATCTTGAGCGCGGCGCGACAACCATGGGTGGCCTGTTCGGAAATCACCACCTGGGTCTTGCGCGCAATGTCTGCGGCCTTGAACACGGCGGCCGCATCGACACCGGAGACGAAACTGCGCACATAATCATCGGCCGGATTACGCAGAATCTCGTCTGGCGTGCCGACCTGCACTACCTGGCCGTCCTTCATGATGGCAATCCGGTCGCCGATGCGCATTGCCTCGTTCAAATCATGTGAAACGAACACGACGGTGCGGCGTTTTTCCTGTTGCAGGCGCAGCAACTCCGATTGCATCTCGGTGCGGATGATCGGATCGAGCGCCGAAAATGCTTCATCCATCAGCAGGATGGACGGATCAGATGCCAGCGCCCGCGCCAGGCCCACCCGCTGCTGCATGCCGCCGGATAACTCGTCCGGGTAGCTGGCACCCCAGCCGGTCAGGCCCACTTGCTCCAGCGCAAGGGCCGCCTGAACACTACGCTCGGCGCGGCCTACGCCGGCCAGCTCCAATCCGAAGGCGGTATTGTCGAGTACCGTCATGTGCGGCATCAGCGCGAAAGACTGGAATACCATGCTGATATCCTTGCGGCGCAATGCGCGCAGTTTTGCATCGGATAGCTTGCTGATGTCGGTACCATCGACTTCGATTGAGCCGGAAGTGGGCGCAATCAAAAGATTAAGCATGCGCACCAAAGTCGATTTGCCCGACCCGGACAGGCCCATGATGACGAATATCTCTCCCGCCATAATGGTTAAATTGGCGTCGAACACGCCGATCGAGTTCCCGGTACGTGCCAGGATGTCCTGCTTGGTGCAGCCCTGGCGAACTAGCTCAAGTGCGGCTTGCGGTGCCTCACCGAACACTTTGAATACATGATTGATGCAGATTTGCTTTGCCACGGTGGTGTGCCTCCCTTGGTTGATTGCTTGAATCCAAGGCCCGGCCGCTCAGGCGACCAGGCCAGAGCACGAACTTAATGATAACACAGCGCAATTATTTATACTCTATATGGTATATTGATCTACTTATGGTTACCCGCACAGAATCCGTGGCACTCCATGAATACTACCGTAAATCCTGTTGTGTCTGCGGGCCTTATCCGGAGCCGTCGGTGGCGGTGCAGCCGATATCCGAGCGCACCGCAGGCCGCGCTATACGGCATCGGCGGCGCGTGTTACCGTAGTTTCCCAGATTTCTCAAAACATTTTTGGAGTCGACTTCACGCATGTGCCAACTGCTCGGGATGAACTGCAATGTCCCCACCGACATCGTTTTCAGCTTCACCGGATTCGCCACCCGCGGCGGCGGCACCGATGAACACAAGGACGGCTGGGGCATCGCTTTCTTCGAGGGCAATGGCGTGCGCCATTTTGTCGATCACCAGGCGGCAGTCGAGTCGCCGATTGCCGAGCTGATCAAACGCTATCCGATCAAATCCAAGAGCGTCATCGCGCATATCCGCAAGGCTACGCATGGCGCGGTGGCGCTGGAAAACTGCCATCCTTTCGTGCGCGAATTGTGGGGACATTACTGGGTGTTCGCGCACAACGGCGACCTGAAGGATTTTGCGCCGGAGTTGACCGGCGCGTATCACCCGGTAGGCAGCACTGATAGCGAGCATGCGTTTTGCTATATCTTGCAGCAATTGCGGCAGCGCTTCAGCGAGCAACGGCCGCCGAATGCGCAACTGAAAAACGCGCTGCAACAACTGTGCAGCGAGATCGCTGACCACGGTACTTTCAACATGATGCTGTCGGATGGCGATGCGCTGTTCGTGCACTGCTCGACCAAACTGCACTACATCGTGCGGCGCTATCCTTTTGCCACTGCAAAACTGTCGGACGAGGATGTCAGCGTCGACTTCTCGCAAGTCACGACCCCGCAAGACTGCGTCGCCATCATCGTCACCGAACCGCTGACGGCCAACGAGAGCTGGATTCCATTTGCCCCGGGCGAACTGAAAATTTTTGTTGGCGGGGTGCCAGTGTGACAGCAAGAACCTCAGGAAAATCTTGCTGCACGCATATACACCTTAGATGTATTTCATTACGACCGCGTTTTACATGCGGAAACAGCACGAAATTTCGACATACTCCGCAACATCAAATTTTCAGCCCGAGCAACGATTCGTAGATCAGGTTTTGCAGCATCACCTTTCAACAGCGCGTCTGCCTAATGCAGCGCCGCAAACCTGCAAACTACACTGCCCGGATCGATCACAGATTCGGCGACAACCAACGCTCGACATCTTCCTTGCTGGCGCCGCGGCGCGCCACCATGTCGTTCAATTGGTCCTGGCCGATCTTGCCGACGCTGAAATACTTCGACTGCGGATGCGCAAAGTAGAAGCCCGATACCGCCGCCCCCGGAAACATCGCGAACGACTCGGTCAGCAGCATGCCAATCTCGTCGCATTGCAGCACTTTGAAGATGTCGGCCTTGACCGTATGCTCGGGACAGGCCGGATAGCCGGGCGCCGGACGGATGCCTTTGTAGCCCTCCTTGATCAGCGCGTCCTTGTCCAGTTGTTCCTGCGCCGCATAGCCCCACAAGTCGGTGCGCACGCGCTGGTGCAGATATTCGGCGAATGCTTCGGCCAGGCGGTCGGCCAGCGATTTCAGCAAGATCGACGAATAATCGTCGAAAGCATCCTCGAAGCGCTTTTCGTATTTCTCGATGCCGAGACCGGCGGTGACTGCAAACATGCCGATGTAATCTTTGATGCCGGACGATTTCGGCGCGATGAAGTCGGCCAGGCACTGGTTCGGACGCGCCACGCCGTCGATCACCGGCTTCTCGGTCTGCTGGCGCACGCCATAGTAGGTGAACGCGACTTCGGTGCGCGTGTCGTCGGTATAGATTTCGATATCGTCGTCGTTGCTGCTATTGGCCGGCAGCAGCGCGATCACGCCGCTGGCGGTCAGCCAGCGGCCTTCGATCACTTTCTTCAACAGCGCCTGCCCTTCGGCAAATACCTTGGTGGCAGTCTCGCCCACCACCGGGTCCTGCAGGATGGCAGGGAAAGGTCCAGCCAGATCCCAGGTCTGGAAGAACGGGCCCCAGTCGATGTATTGCGCGATGGTAGCCAGATCGACGTTCCTGAACACCCGGCGTCCGATGAATTTCGGCTTGGCCGGCGCAAAATCGCCCTCGAACGGGACCCGCATCTTGTTGGCGCGGGCGGCTGCCAGCGACAGCATCGGCACCGTTTTCTTGTTCGCATGCTGATGCCGGATGCGCTCGTAATCGGTCGCGATGTCGGCCAGATACTGGTCGCGACTTTCCGGCGTCAGCAGCGATTGTGCCACCGCCACCGAACGCGAAGCGTCCGGCACGTACACCACCGGCCCTTCGTAATTGATGGCGATCTTGACTGCGGTATGGGCGCGCGAGGTGGTGGCGCCGCCGACCAGCAGCGGGATTTTCTGCGTGCGGAAATGCGGGTCGCGCTGCATCTCTTTGGCAATATGTGCCATCTCTTCCAGCGACGGCGTGATCAGGCCTGAAATACCGACGATATCGGCCCCTTCAGACTTCGCCATCGCCAAAATTTCCGAGCACGGCACCATCACGCCCATGTTCACCACTTCGAAGTTATTGCATTGCAAAACCACCGACACGATGTTCTTGCCGATGTCGTGCACGTCGCCTTTCACGGTGGCGATCACGATCTTGCCCTTCGGCTTGGCGACAATGCCGGTGCGCTGTTCTTCCAGCAGTTTTTCAGCCTCGATGAACGGGATCAGATGCGCCACCGCCTGCTTCATCACGCGTGCCGACTTGACCACCTGCGGCAGGAACATCTTGCCCTGGCCGAACAGGTCGCCGACGATGTTCATACCGTCCATCAGCGGCCCTTCGATCACGTGGATCGGACGCCCGCCGTTCGCCAGCAATTCTTGCCGCGCTTCTTCGGTATCCTCGACGATCCAGTTGGTGGTGCCGGTGACCAGTGCGTGCGACAAGCGTTTTTGCACCGTATCGTTGCGCCACTCCAGCGTTGCTTCCTCTTTCTTGTCGCCCGCTTTCAGGCTGCTGGCGCATTCGATCATGCGTTCGGTCGCGCTCATTTCACTTGCTACCCTGCGGTTTAGCACCACGTCTTCGGCCCGCTCGCGCAATTCGGCCGGGATATTGTCGTAGACGCCGACCATGCCGGCGTTGACGATGCCCATCGTCATGCCGGCCTGGATCGCGTGATACAGGAACACGGTGTGGATCGCTTCGCGCGCCGGATCGTTGCCGCGGAAACTGAACGATACGTTGGACACCCCGCCGGAAATTTTCGCGTGCGGCAGGTTCTGCTTGATCCAGCGCGTCGCATTGATGAAATCGACCGCGTAATTGTTGTGCTCCTCGATCCCGGTTGCAATCGCGAAAATGTTCGGGTCGAAGATGATGTCTTCCGGCGGAAAGTCGAGTTTGTCGATCAGCAAATCGTAGGCGCGCTTGCAGATCTCGGTCTTGCGCTGGTAGGTGTCGGCCTGGCCTTTTTCATCGAAGGCCATCACGATTGCCGCCGCGCCGTAACGGCGGCACAACTTGGCTTGACGCAGAAATTCTTGCTCGCCTTCCTTCATCGAGATTGAGTTCACCACCGCCTTGCCCTGCAC
>JBDSCZ010000170.1:0-24289 GCA_039920865.1 Burkholderiaceae bacterium | reverse complement strand
CGCCTGCCAGCACCAGACGGGTAGGTTCGCCGCCGGTGTGGGAATCGATGATGGATATTTTTTTCATGTCGCCAGATTAGCGCGCCGGAAGCCCGCCGTCTTGCCGGAAAAGCAGCGATTCGATGACGAATTCTGCATACATCAGCGTTGCTGCAAGGCTTGCGGGTTGAGTATGTTGTTCGGCTTGCCTTGGGCGAAATCAAGCACGTTCTGGAACGCGGCACCGAAGTACAGTTCATAACTGTTCCGTTCGACATAACCGAGGTGCGGCGTGGCCAGCACGTTTTCCATCCGCAGCAACGGCGAGTCCGGTGGCAGCGGCTCGTTCTCGAATACATCCAGTGCAGCCGCACCCGGTCGCCCGGCCTGCAAAGCCTCCAGCAGTGCTCCGGGTGCGACCAGTTCGGCGCGACTGGTGTTGACGAACAGCGCATCGGGCTTCATCAGCGCCAGATCGACCGCATCAACACAGGCTGCGGTTATATCGTTTAAGCGCAGATGCAGGCTAATGACGTCGGATGAAGAAAAAAATTCCGCTTTTGATTCGGCCTCCAGAAAACCGTCCCTGACTGCGGCAAGCCGGCTGTCGGCACGCCCCCAAATCTGCACAGTCATCCCGAAAGCCTTGCCGTAGGCGGCGATCCGGCGTCCGATTTTGCCATAGCCCCAGATACCCAGAGTCTGGCCCTGCAGCAGCATGCCAAGCTGATTGTGCTGCGGCGCCTGCGCTGCGACCTGCCATCTGCCGGCTTTCAGATAGGAAGCGTAGGGCGCGATCTTGCGCCGCGCCGCCATGATCAAGGCCCAGGTCAGCTCGGCCGCTGCGCTCGGGTCGTCCACGCCTTCCGCGATGGCAATGCCGCGCGCGGTAGCGGCGGCGACGTCGATATGGCCGCTGACCTTGCCGGTTTGCGAAATCAGCTTCAGCTGCGGCAAGCGGGCCAGCAAGGCGGCACTTAATGTGGTGCGTTCGCGGATCAGCACCAGCGCATCGAAAGGGGCCAGACGCACCGCCAGTTGTCCGGTGCCGCGCGCACTGTTATTGAACACCTTGACCTCGTGATCGGACAGCAATCCAAAGCAATCGAGTCCGCGCACGCAATCCTGATAATCATCGAGAATGGCAATTTTCATTACACTTCGCCTTTTTTAACGTTGGTTTCGCAATAAATTACAGCATTATAGAAAATGGTAAATGGTACATGGCCTGCTGCATTGCTCTGCATTATTACTTATCATATAAACCATTTCCGTTGAGATGCAGCGTGCCAAAGTGTAGAATCCAAAATATGTTTCTGCACTCACTTCACCCAGTGAGTCCCGCCAGCCTGGATACCGCTTGATTCCATGGGTTTGATGGCCGAACCAGAGGCCTTCTTCGCACGGGCGTCGGAGCGCGGTCGCTTTCAGGTGATCCAGCGCAAGCCACAAGCTGATGACAGCCCCAATGCGCCGAAACGCGGCAATAATTTTATCTAAACTCTTTGGAGGATGTTTTCATGAACCAACCCACCATGAAAGGCGTAACTGCAGTCAATGCACCCGCCTTTGTGCAGCAGCAAAAACTCATAAACTGGGTGGCCGAAGTCGCCGCCCTGACCAAGCCTGCCAGCATCGTCTGGTGCGACGGCTCGCAACAAGAGTACGACCGCCTGTGCGCCGCCATGGTCGCATCCGGCACCATGAAAAAGCTCAATCCGGCCAAACGCCCGAACAGCTTTTTGGCGTGCTCGGACCCGTCCGACGTGGCGCGGGTGGAAGACTGCACTTTCATCTGTTCGGCAAAAAAAGAAGATGCCGGCCCGACCAACAACTGGATGGCGCCGGCTGAGATGCGCAATACGCTGTCGGGCCTGTTCGACGGCTGCATGCAGGGCCGCACCATGTATGTGGTGCCATTCTCGATGGGTCCGCTGGGCTCGCCGATCGCCCATATCGGTGTCGAATTGACCGATTCACCGTATGTGGTGGTCAACATGCGCATCATGACCCGCATGGGGCGCGCAGTATATGACGTGCTCGGCACCGATGGCGCATTTGTGCCTTGCGTGCATAGCGTCGGTGCGCCGCTGGCCGACGGACAGCAGGACCTTGCGTGGCCCTGCAACAAAACCAAATATATCGTCCATTTTCCGGAAAGCCGCGAAATCTGGTCCTACGGTTCCGGCTACGGCGGCAACGCGTTGCTCGGCAAGAAATGTTTTGCACTGCGCATCGCGTCCAACATGGGCCGCGATCAGGGCTGGCTGGCCGAACACATGCTGATCCTGGGAGTCGAGTCGCCGGCCGGCAACAAGCACTATGTGGCAGCGGCGTTTCCGTCGGCCTGCGGCAAGACCAATTTCGCGATGCTGATTCCGCCAGCCGGTTTCGAGGGCTGGAAAGTGACCACCGTCGGTGACGATATCGCCTGGATCAAACCGGGTGCCGATGGACGCCTGTACGCGATCAATCCGGAGGCCGGTTATTTCGGCGTGGCGCCCGGCACCAACGAAAAAACCAATTTCAACTGCATGGCTTCAATGCGCGAGAACACGATTTTCACCAACGTCGCGCTGACCGACGATGGCGATGTCTGGTGGGAAGGCTTGAGCAAGCAAGCGCCCGAGCATCTGATCGATTGGCAGGGTCGCGACTGGACCCCTGCCATCGCTCTGGAGACCGGTGCCAAGGCGGCGCATCCGAATTCGCGTTTCACCGTCGCCGCAACGCAAAACCCGGTGTTCGACAGCGCCTGGGACGATCCGGCCGGCGTGCCAATATCCGCCTTCATTTTCGGCGGCCGCCGCTCGACTACGGTGCCGTTGGTAACCGAGGCGCGCAACTGGGTCGAAGGCGTGTACATGGCAGCGACCATGGGTTCCGAAACTACCGCCGCCGCAGTCGGGCAAATGGGCGTGGTGCGACGTGATCCGTTTGCGATGTTGCCATTTACCGGTTACAACATGAGCGACTATTTCCAGCACTGGCTCGACATGGGCAAAACGCTTGCTTCGTCGCCGGCGCAATTGCCGAAGATTTACTGCGTCAACTGGTTCCGCACCGATGCCGAAGGCAAGTTCGTCTGGCCCGGCTTCGGCGACAACATGCGGGTGCTGAAATGGATGCTGGACCGCATCGAAGACAAGGATGGCACCACCGGCGGCATCGATCACATCTTTGGCATCAGTCCGCAGTTTGCCGATCTGCAATGGAAAGGCATGGACTTCACGCAAGCCCAGTTCGACACCATCACCTCGATCGACAAGAATGCATGGCAGGAGGAACTCAAGCTGCACGCGGAACTATTCAAAAAACTGCAATACCATTTGCCGCCGGAACTGGAGGCAAACCGGGTCGCGTTGGAGCAAGCTCTGTCAGTCTGATTCTATTGAGTCCACAGCAGGGCGGCCGTTTCATCGGCCGCTGCACTGCAGCACATGAAAAAAGCCCCGCCGGCACTGCCAGCGGGGCTTGAACAGCAAATATTCGATACGGTGTTGCGCGTCAAATAACGGCGTGCTGCCGGCGCTGTATATGCAGGCCGTTTATCGCAGTCGCGTTTGCCGATGCATCGGCAATCTGTGCCAGCGACAGATTGGCGGCGCGGCCGGCTTCAAGCGTGACTGCCGCTGTTGTAATCAGCGCAGCCAAACGGGAAACCGGCGCACTCAGCAAATATGCAAAAGGAAACACTATCGGCCAGGAAGTCAACCAGGCTTCCATCCAGGCGGCTGTGAAATCGGCAGAAAATCCGACCCAGACCAGACGCAGAACCGCCGACATCACCAAGGTAATCAGACCCGTCATCAGCAAGGATGGCAGCATCGATGCCAGACTGTTCGAAACGCGCGGTGCGTAACGCCCGGCATTTTTTACACCAGAATAGGTCGCAACCGGCGTCAAATTGAGGTAAAAAGCTGCCGCAGGGTGCATCTGATCGCTGTAGATGTTAGTGTTGTTATGCATGATGGTCGTTACCGGTTGTAAACTGCTGATTATTTCATTAACGGATTAGCTGCGTCCGGACATGGCGCGCAATTCGGCAGCCAGATTTGGCGACAGCGCATCGCTTGCGCTGGACATCGAATGCAAAGTCATTGCATTGCGGTAATAAGCGCGTGCAAGACGCTGCTCTCTACTAATGCTAGGCATGATTATCATTTTTACTGCGCGATAGGTGCCGGTAAGCAAAGGCCTGAACAAAATTGTCAACGTGGCCAAGAGAATGAAACTGGCTGCAATCTGTACTAGGGAAGTGATGGGCATAAATTGCTCCAAATCAATGTATAGATAATTATTTTCTTGAAATAGACTATATTGCACTGCAATATATAAATCAAATTTCAAATTTCCATATCAGTTATACTTATTGTGAATATTTAATTGATTTTTCATAATTTAAATTAATAACAAACAGGCGTACCAGGCCTGATTAAATATTCGCAGGCTTGCTTCTGGAGCAACCTGCAGCCGATGATCCGGCACCGATTCACTTACGGTAGATTTTAATAATCATGCGCTTTCTCTCTCTGGACCTGAATTTGTTGCGCGTCTTCGATGCGGTAATGACCGAACAGAACCTGACCCGCGCTGCCGTCCGGCTGTCGGTTACGCAACCGGCGGTATCGAACGCGCTCAAGCGCCTGCGCGATACCGTCGGCGACGATTTGCTGATTCGCACTGCATACGGCGTCAAGCCGACCCCGCGCGCCGAAGCGCTGTGGCCGGCAGTGCGGCGCGCGTTATCGGACCTGGAAGCAGCGCTGATTCCGGAAGCATTTGACGTCAAGACTGCGCACCAGACTTTCCACATGGCGATGGCCGATGCGACCGCAGCACTCTGGCTGCCGTCGCTGGTGCGTTCGTTCGAGCGCGAAGCACCCGGTTTGAGCGCCCGCATGGTACCGCTGACGACGCGCGAGCCGCGTCCGATGCTGATGCGCGGCGATATCGACCTTGCAGTGGGATTTTTCCCTGGCGTGGTGGCACAAATGGAAGGCGGGCAGGGCGGCGGCACGCCGATTCTGCACCAGCGCCTGCATTCCGGCTCATACGTCTGCGTGATGCGCAGCGACCATCCGCTGGCAAAATCCGAACTGACACTGGACGCCTACTGTGCAGCCAACCACTTGCTGGTGAGCTTTTCCGGCCGCGCGCATGGCTTAGTCGATGAAGAACTGACCAAGGTCGGGCGCAAACGACATATTCTGCTGACGGTAAATCAGTTTTTTACCGCCGGCCGGATCGTCGCCAACTCGGACCTGATCACGGTGCTGCCGCGCCACCTGGTGGTATCGACCGGCATGGGCAACGAACTGATCCACAAGGATCTGCCGTTCAAGACCCCGACTGTGCATGTCGACATGCTGTGGCACGAACGCGATGCGCGCAATCTGGCGCATAAATGGTTGCGTGAACATTTGACCACGATGAGCCAGTATCAATTCAATTCCGGCAATTTGAAATAGTCGAAAAAATACCGGCCTGTGCGCCGGTATTTTTTCAATACTCAATATGAGTATGCTGTAAAAAAGCTTATTTTCCGCAATAATTCAGTGCTGTACAATAAATACCCGCCTATTTTATCGGAAGCTTGGTGGAGTTCTTGACTTCTTCCATGACCGCGTAAGTATGGGTTTCGCGCACGCCTTTGAGCTGCAGTAGCGATTTGCCGAGAAATTCGCGGTAGGCGCTCATATCCTTGACGCGCACCTTGACCAGATAATCAAAACCGCCGGCCACCATGTGGCATTCCTGCACTTCCGGTGTCGCCTGCACCTCACGCTTGAAGGCATCGAACACGTCCGGTGTGGTCCGGTCCAGCACCACCTCAATGAATACCAGCAGCGCCACATCGAGCAACGCGGGGTTGAGCTGTGCGGTATAGCCGAGGATGTAGCCGGTTTCCTGCAACTTGCGCACCCGCTCCAGGCAGGCCGCTGGCGATAGATTGACGCGCGAAGCCAATTCGACATTGCTGATGCGACCGTCGTTTTGCAATTCCGATAGAATTTTTTTACTGATCTTGTCGAGCATACGCTTCCAGCTATAAATTTTATTCGGTGTAATTTTCCCACCAAATAGAAAATTTTGATAGCGGCCGCAATTACCAGAAGAAATGCGCGTCAATCCCTCCTACAATCAAATCAATTCCGTAACCGTGACTAGCAACCTGTCGGCTGACGGCTTTCCTCTTACCTATTCGATTGCGCCAGAACATGACCAATTCCACCACTTCCGCTGCAGCTTCTATGCCATTTTCCGCACTACAGAATGAAATTCTGCGCGACCCGACCCCGCTACGCGCTGCCATCACCGCTGCTTACCGCCGCGATGAAAGTACTGCGGTGCAATGGCTGCTGTCACAAGTCAGCATCGGCAGCGCGGCCCAAGTCGAAGTGCAGGCGCTGGCGCGCAAATTGGTGCAATCGGTGCGCGAAAAACGTACCCGCGCCTCCGGCGTGGATGCACTGATGCATGAATTCTCGCTGTCGTCGGAAGAAGGTGTGGCGCTGATGTGCCTGGCCGAAGCGCTGCTACGGATTCCCGACAGCCAGACTGCCGACCGCCTGATTGCCGACAAGATCAGCAAGGGCGACTGGCGCCGGCACCTGGGCGAATCGCCGTCGATGTTCGTCAATGCCGCCACCTGGGGCTTGCTGGTAACCGGCAAGCTGGTCGGCACCAGCAGCGAGCAGGGCCTGGGTTCGGCGCTGACCAAACTGATTACCAAGGGCGGCGAACCGCTGATCCGCAAGGGCGTCGATCTGGCCATGCGCATGCTGGGCAACCAGTTTGTCACCGGCCAGACCATCGCCGAAGCGCTGAAAAACGGCCGCGACAATGAAAAACGCGGCTACCGTTATTCGTACGACATGCTGGGCGAAGCGGCGCTAACCGAGCAGGACGCGGCCCATTATTACGCGTCCTACGAAAGCGCGATCCACGCTATCGGTCGCGCCTCGAACGGGCGCGGCATCAAGGATGGCCCCGGCATCTCGGTCAAGCTGTCAGCGCTGCATCCGCGCTATGCACGGGCCCAGCGCGCGCGCGCGATGACCGAATTGCTGCCGCGCCTGAAGAGCCTGCTGCTGCTGGCCAAGCAATATGATATCGGCCTGAACATCGATGCCGAAGAAGCCGACCGGCTGGAACTTTCGCTGGACCTGATGGAAGCGCTGGCGTTCGATCCCGACCTGGCCGGCTTCGACGGCCTCGGCTTCGTGGTGCAGTCGTACCAGAAGCGCTGCCCGTTCGTGATCGATTACCTGGCCGATCTGGCGCGCCGCAGCAACCGAAAATTCATGGTGCGACTGGTCAAGGGCGCGTACTGGGATGCGGAAATCAAGCGCGCTCAGGTCGACGGCATGCCCGGTTATCCGGTCTACACCCGCAAGGTGTACACCGATGTGTCCTACCTGGTATGTGCGCAGCGTCTGCTGGCGGTGACCGACGTGATCTATCCGCAATTCGCGACCCACAATGCGCTGTCGCTAGCGACCATCTACACCTGGGCCAAGGAACAGAACGTCACCGATTACGAATTCCAATGCCTGCACGGCATGGGCGAGACGCTGTACGACCAGGTGGTCGGCAAGGATAATCTGGACAAATCGTGCCGCATCTACGCGCCGGTCGGCTCGCACGAAACCCTGCTCGCGTATCTGGTGCGCCGGCTGCTGGAAAACGGCGCCAATTCGTCTTTCGTCAACCAGATCATGGACGAAAACGTATCGATCGATTCGCTCATCACCGACCCGCTGGCGCTGTCGAAACAGCTGGCCGGCACGCCGCATCCGAACATCGTGCTGCCGCCGGATCTGTTCGGTTCCGAACGCAAGAATTCCGCCGGCGTCGATTTCAGCGATGAAAACGTGCTGCGCGAGATCGGCACCGCACTGGGCCAATTCGGCAACCATCAATGGCAGGCAGCGCCGCTGCTGGCTGGCGCGGTAGCGGCAACGCAAGTACAGGCGATCCTGAATCCGGCCGATCACCGGGATGTCGTCGGTAGTGTGATCGAAGCCAACCAGATTGACGTCGAAACCGCATTGGCAGCCGCCAACGCCTTTGCCATGGACTGGCAAACCACGCCGCCATCGGAGCGTGCCGCAGTATTGTGGCGCGCCGCCGACCTGCTGGAAACCCATCACCTGGAACTGATGGCGCTGGCAATTCGCGAAGCCGGAAAATCTTTGCCGAACGCGATTGCCGAGGTGCGCGAAGCGGTCGATTTCCTGCGCTATTACGGCGCCCAGGTTACCGCCAACACAAATAGCCTGGCGCTCGGGCCGGTGGTGTGCATCAGCCCGTGGAATTTCCCTTTGGCAATTTTTATCGGGCAAGTCAGTGCTTCCCTCGCGGCCGGCAACGTGGTGCTGGCCAAACCGGCCGAACAAACGCCGCTGATCGCGCAGCGCGCGGTGCAACTGCTGCATGAAGCCGGTGTTCCACGTGAAGCATTGCAATTCCTGCCGGGCCGCGGCGAAATAATCGGCGCCGCACTGACCGCCGATGTGCGCAGCCGCGGCGTGATTTTTACCGGCTCGACCGAAGTGGCGAAGATTATCAACCGCACCTTGGCGCAGCGCTCGGTTGCCGAATCCTGCGACATTCCATTGATCGCTGAAACCGGCGGCCAGAATGCGTTGATCGTCGATTCTTCGTCGCTGCCGGAACAGGTGGTGCAGGACGCGCTGGCGTCGGCCTTCGACAGCGCCGGCCAGCGCTGTTCGGCGCTGCGGGTGCTGTGCCTGCAAGCCGATATCGCCGACAAGACCATCGCGATGCTGAAAGGCGCGATGCAGGAATTGCGCATCGGCAATCCGGATCGGCTGGCAACCGACATCGGCCCGGTAATCGATCCCGAAGCGCAGCAAAAACTGCTGGCGCATATCGCGAAAATGAAACCCGGCGCAAAAGATTTTTATCAATTGCCGTTGCCGTCAGAATGCCAGCAGGGCACCTTCGTGGCCCCGACCATGATCGAAATTGCGTCGCTGTCCGAATTGCAACACGAGGTATTCGGGCCGGTATTGCACGTACTGCGCTACCAGCGCAGCGCGCTGCCGCTATTAATCGACGCGATCAATGCCACCGGCTACGGTTTAACTTTGGGGGTGCATTCGCGCATCGATGAAACCATCGATTTCATCGCCAGCCGGGCCCATGTCGGCAATATTTACGTCAACCGCAATATCGTCGGCGCAGTAGTCGGCGTGCAGCCATTCGGCGGCGAAGGCAAGTCCGGCACCGGCCCCAAGGCCGGCGGCCCTTTGTACCTCAAGCGCCTGCAGCGCAACCCGGATGGCGCATTGGGCGGCACGTTAGGCGCGCACACCATTCATGAACCGGCCGCGACGCTGGCTGCCGGCGCTTTCAGCAGCCTGCTGGCTTGGGCCAAGACCCACGGCCACGAACGCATCGCCGCCCTCGGCGAACAATATGCGCAGAACACGCCGCTGGGCACCACGCTGGTGCTGCCGGGACCGACCGGCGAGCGCAACACCCTCAGCTTCGCCGCGCGCGGCGGCGTGCTGTGCGCGGCCTCCAGTACCAGCGCCTTGCTGAACCAGATAGCTGCGGTGCTGGCCACCGGCAACACCGTGATGGTGGCAGCCCAATCCGCTGCGCTGATCCCGTCCGGCCTGCCCAAGCAGGTGCACCAGCATATTCGCATCAGCGACCATCCGGCGCAGGATATCGGCATCGAGATTGCACTGGTGGACGGCGCGCAAATGGCAACCCTATTGCCGCAGCTGGCGGCACGCAAGGGGGCATTGATCAGCACCGTGGAAACCACTGAAACCGGCGCGATCGCCTTGTGGCGGCTGGTAGCCGAGCGAGCCCTGTGCATCAACACCACTGCGGCCGGCGGCAATGCCAGCCTGATGACGCTGCAGGGCTGATTGACTAATTTATTTCAGTAAATTTACGCTGTTAAGAAGCCACCGGATTGTGCAATCCGGTGGCTATTTTCATGCTAACGGTACTGATAGCGGAATACATTTTCAAGAACAAACCTGGTCCACGAAAGACACGAAAAGCACGAACCAGGATCACGATCCGGCGAGTTCTATAAAAATACCTGATTAGCTACCAAGCTCAGACATAGCTCTCCAGCCGCTCAAAACACGCCGTCATTCCCGCGCAGGCGGGAATCCAGCCTCCGCAAACACTAGATTCCCGCCTGGCCTCAGGCCAGTTCATCCTGAGCCTGACGAAGGGCGGGAATGACGATAATGGGGAATTTTTTCTTCGTCTGCGTTTGCTGGCTAATCATTTAAAAACAAGGAGTATCGTCGTTTTCATGCCATTTACCACATATATTCATTTCCCTATATAAATATACTATGGCATTGTATATCGGCCTGGCAAGAGCGAAATCCGGCTTACGCCAGCCGGCGCAAGATCCCGAACACCTCAAAAAAATCGTCCCAAAAACTCTTCGCCTCGGCGTCTTCGCTGGTCTCAAATTCCCATTGTTTTGCAAATTTAAAAGAGCGGTCTTTAAATTCGTTCCAGCTAAGTGCCATTTTGCTGCATTAGTGTGAATGTCGATTATTTAACTCGCGCGATAATATGGATTATTTAATAAAAATTAGAAGACGTTAGACTATTTTAAAAGAAATTATAGTAATTTAAAGCATTAAATGGCCTTTTTGCATGTGCAATTCCGCACACATTCTTTTGATGATATTGAATGCGTAACGCTGCGCCACCTGCTCCAGAAAGCTTCTGAAATCGATGCCCGCATTTTCATTCGCGTTGTCCGAAATGGTGCGGATTACCGCAAACGGGACGCCGAATTCGAAGCAGACTTGCGCTACTGCAGCACCTTCCATCTCGACCGCCAGCACCTGCGGCAACGCCAGTTTTAATTCTGAAATTTTCTGGCTGCTGGTGATGAATTCATCGCCACTGGCAACCAGACCGCGATGCAGGCGCGGCTTTTTCAGCCTGAATGTAGCTTTGTCCCGGCTTTGAATGGCATCCGACCAGTCCAGGCCGAGGAAATCGTGCGCAGCTTGTCCCAGCAATCCACTTAAATCCGCATCGGCGGCAAAGCTGCTGATGCCGGTCAGCGGAATCTCGAAACGCGGCGCCAGTGGCGTTGCATCCATGTCGTGCTGCACCAGATTGTCAGCCAGCACGATGTCGCCTACCTGCACCTGATGCGTAGCGCTGCCGGCGACACCGGTAAACACGATATGGGTGACGTCAAAGCGCTCTATCAGAGTGGCTACTGTTGCTGATGCTGCAACTTTTCCAATTCTGGAAAGCACGCATACGCAGTCTATTCCCCATAAGGAACCGGCAGTGTAGTCGCGCATGCCGCGCCGGATGCTGCGTTTGTTCTGCATTTGTTCGATTACGCCGGTTTGTTCTTCTTGCAGTGCACTGATCAAGCCCAAACGGATGTTTTTCTCTGTCATTTTCTGCCTTTGCTTCTCTGCCGGGAGTTTGCGGGTTATTTAATACTTTCTTTATATATATAAATAGTAATAGTAGTAAAGCGACGGCATTTCTGTGGATAACTCTAAAAAACCGAATTATTTCAAGGTGTTGGCGATTTCATAAAGTCTGCATAAAGGGCGTATGGTTTCAGGATGGATTCTGGACAAGATTTTAACTGCAATGATATTCAACGCTTATGCACAAAGATCCCCTGTGGATATCCCTAGAGTTATCCACAGGGAAATTGAAAATATAGGGTTTTAAGCGCATTTTTGACCGACTTATCCACATTTTCAATTTTTACATCGGCAGAAAATGGGGTTTTCAGCCTGCTGGCACGCTTTTAATACATTTCAGCGTTCACGAGATGCCAAATGACCTTTCGGTGGCGTCAGCGGTTGATTCAAGGCTTCTGGGCGGCATTTATCGGTTAGTGCCTGCCTTGTTGGAACCAAACAGTCTGCAATTTCTAAAAAGCCGGTTTTTAAACAAAATTTTTCGAAAGGTCTTTCAAGATCAACTTTGCAAAAGTTGGTCTTTTGAGCTGACCGCATTTTTTTTAAAAAGTGATATAGCGGGTTAGCTTGAGCGGACAGTCGATGCAGTGGATTTTGCTTTTTCGGTTTTTATTTAATTAGTTATATATATCTATAGTAGTAATAGTTAACTGCAGTACTTTTCTGTGGATAACTACATTTTACTGAATGATTTCAAGCAATTGGCGATTTCATAAAGCCTGCATAAACCGCGTATGTTTACAGGATAGATTCTGGATAAGAAAAATCCCGATTGCGCCGGAGGTACTTGCTCACAACAGATTGACAAGTTATCCACAGACTTATCCACAATGGGATAAAATATTATACTGATAGTCAGTATTTTTTAAGTTCTTTTATTTATATGCGTAAAAATACATGTTTTTAAGCATACTGCTAATAATGTTAAATTATTCAGGAGCTTGGAACAATGTGCAAATTGTTATTGCAAGCAGATTTTTCCTGCATAAGCGCAACCTCAGGCGAAGAAGAAATTCCCCATCATCGTCATTCCGCCTTTCGTCAGGCTCAGGATGAACTGGCGTACGGCCAGGCGGAAATCTCGTGTTCGCGGAGGCTGGATTCCCGCTTGCGAATAGAACGACCGCGTGTTTTGAGCGGCTGGATAGCTATATTTGAGGTTGCTGGCTAATCACGCTTTATATTGGGGTATGTTATTAAAACAGTGTTTTTTCGCATTATTTATAGGCATGTATTTAAATACAATGTGTAGTATATTTTTAAGCAAATAGCGGAGCACGCCATGGAGTTTGCCGGTAAGTACGATTACATCATCATCGGTGCCGGCTCGGCCGGTTGCGTGCTGGCGAATCGGCTCAGTGCCGATAGCAAGGTTTCGGTGCTGCTGATCGAGGCCGGCGGCAAGGACGACTACCTGTGGATTCATATTCCGGTCGGCTATTTGTATTGCATCAATAATCCGCGCACCGATTGGCTGTACCGCACCGAGCCGGACGCCGGCCTGAACGGGCGCAGCCTGATTTATCCGCGTGGCAAGGTGCTGGGCGGCTGTTCCTCTATCAACGGCATGATTTACATGCGCGGGCAGAGCCGCGATTATGACCAGTGGGCAGAATTGAGCGGGGACGATAGCTGGCGCTGGGACAATGTGTTGCCGTTTTTCAAGAAGAGCGAAGACCATTACAAGGGGGCCGATCCTATGCATGGCAGCGGCGGCGAATGGCGGGTCGAGCGGCAGCGGCTATCGTGGGAAATCCTGGATGCATTTCGCGCCGCAGCTTTGCAGTGCGGGATTCCGAATACCGACGATTTCAACCGCGGCGACAACACCGGCTGCGGCTATTTTGAAGTCAACCAGAAGCGTGGGGTGCGCTGGAATACCTCGAAGGCTTTCCTGCGGCCGGCCGCAGGCCGTCCCAACCTGGAGATCATGACCGGTTGCCAGGTGCAGCGTCTGCGCACCGAGAGCACGCCGCAGGGCGTGCTCTGCAGCGGGGTGGAATTCGTCGGCGGCGGCCGTGCATGGTTTGCCGAATCGGCATGCGAAACGATCCTGGCCGCCGGCGCCATCGGCAGCCCGCAAATCCTGCAACTGTCGGGCATCGGCCCGGCTGCCTTGTTGCGGCAGCATGATGTTGCGCTGGTGCTGGACGCGCCGGGAGTCGGCGAAAACCTGCAAGACCATCTGCAGATCCGTTCCGCCTTCAAAATTCAGGGTGCCAAAACGCTCAACACGATGGCCGGCAACTGGTTCGGCAAGATGAAAATCGGCCTCGAATATGCGCTACTGCAAAGCGGCCCGATGTCGATGGCGCCGTCGCAGCTGGGTGCGTTTACCAAGTCCGACCCGGGCCAGTCCAGCGCCAATCTCGAATATCACGTGCAGCCGCTATCGCTGGAAAAATTCGGTGAGCCATTGCACCCATTTCCGGCATTCACCGCCTGCGTGTGCAATCTGCGCCCGACTTCGCGCGGCCATGTGCAGATCGCGTCCGGCCGGGCCGAGGTCGCACCAAAAATTGTTCCTAATTACCTGAGTACTACAGAAGACAGAAAGATAGCGGCAAGTTCGCTGACGTTGACGCGCAATATCGTCGCGGCGCCAGCACTGCAAAAATATGCGCCGCAGGAATTGAAGCCCGGTGCGCAGTTTCGCAGCGAGGAAGAACTGGCGCGCGCCGCCGGCGATATTGGCACCACCATCTTCCATCCGGTCGGCACCTGCAAGATGGGACGCAGCGGCGATCCGCTGGCGGTGCTCGACAGCCAGCTGCGAGTCAGGGGCGTGGCCGGCTTGCGGGTGGTGGATGCCTCGGTCATGCCGACCATTACTTCCGGCAACACCAATGCGCCGACCATCATGATCGCCGAAAAAGCGGCAGCATGGATACGTGCCAGCCGCGATGCTAAAGGTTGCGTTTGATCATCAAGATCCGTATTTCTACGTAGCACTACGCATTAATTATTGCTGTATATTAAAAATGAAACTATACAAATAAAGCTGGAAATACCCAGTAGCAGCAGCAAGGAGACAGTATGGACGATGTTATCTTGGAAACAAGACACCTGACCAAGGAGTTCAAGGGCTTTACTGCCGTTGATGATGTAAATCTGAAGGTGCAGCGCGGCCATATTCACGCGCTGATCGGGCCCAATGGCGCCGGCAAGACTACCTGCTTCAATCTTCTGACCAAGTTCCTGACACCAAGCGCAGGACAGATTCTGTTCAACGGACGCGATATCACCGCTGCACGGCCGGCCCAGATTGCCCGTCAGGGCATCATCCGGTCGTTCCAGATTTCCGCAGTATTTCCGCATCTGACCGTGTTGCAAAACGTGCGCATCGGCTTGCAGCGCGGACTCGGTACCTCCTATTATTTCTGGAAAAGCGAAGCCAGCCTGGCGCAACTCGATGATCGGGCGATGGCATTGCTGGCAGAGGTTGATCTGGGTGAATTCGCCGCCACCATAACGGTCGATTTGCCATACGGGCGCAAACGCGCGCTTGAAATTGCCACTACGCTGGCGATGGAGCCGGAACTGATGCTGCTCGATGAGCCGACCCAGGGCATGGGCCACGAGGACGTCAGCCGCGTTACCGAACTGATCAAGAAAGTTTCCAGCGGGCGCACCATCCTGATGGTCGAGCACAACATGAATGTGGTGTCCGGTATTTGCGACCATATTTCGGTGCTGCAGCGCGGTGCGATTCTGGCCGAAGGAACGTATGCCGAAGTATCGAACAATGCCGAAGTCATGGAGGCCTACATGGGTACAGACAGTGAAGAGTTGGCGGGAGCGCACTGATGGGCCAGAACGTTCTGGAAATCACCGGCTTGCATGCCTGGTATGGCGAATCGCACATCCTGCACGACATCAATTTTTCGGTCCAGCAGGGCGAAGTGGTCACGCTGCTGGGGCGCAACGGCGCCGGCCGCACCACCACTTTGCGCGCGATCATGGGCTTGACCGGCGCCCGCAAGGGCTCGATCAAGGTCGGCGGGGTTGAAACCATAAACATGCCGACCCATCGTATCGCGCACTGCGGCATCGGTTATTGCCCGGAGGAGCGCGGGATTTTTTCTTCGCTGTCGGCCGAAGAAAATTTGCTGTTGCCGCCGCTGCTGTCGAAAACCGAGCAAGCCATGTCGCTCGATGAAATTTACGCGATGTTCCCGAATCTGCAGGAGCGCAAATCGAGCCAGGGAACGCGGCTGTCGGGCGGCGAGCAGCAAATGCTGGCGGTGGCAAGGATTTTGCGCACCGGCGCGCGTTTGCTGCTGCTAGACGAGATTTCCGAAGGATTGGCGCCGGTTATCGTGCAGGCTTTGGCGCGCATGATCAAGATGCTGAAATCGAAGGGTTATACGATTGTGATGGTGGAGCAGAACTTCCGGTTTGCCGCACCGCTAGCGGATCGGTTTTATGTGGTCGAGCATGGCCAGATTGTCGAGGCTTTTGCTTCTAGCGAATTGAGCGCAAAAATGCCTGTGCTGAACGCGCTGCTGGGAGTGTAGGTTAGTGGATTGACTTGCGGAGTAGTTGTTTTTAATCACTGGAGAAGACATGAAAATTAAAACATTGGCACTGGCAGTTTCAGCAGTCATAAGCGTGGGTTTTGCCGGCAGCGCCAGCGCGCAGGTTTCGGGCGATACGGTGAAGATTGGTTTCATTACCGACGTTTCGGGTCTGTACGGCGACATCGACGGCGAAGGTGGTGCAGAAGCGATCAAGATGGCAATTGCTGATTTCGGTGGCACGGTACTCGGCAAAAAAATTGAATTTGTGAGTGCCGATCATCAGAACAAGGCAGATGTTGCGGCTAGCAAGGCGCGCGAATGGTTCGACCGGCAAGGCGTCGATGTGCTAATCGGCGGCACCAATTCGGGCACCAGCCTGGCGATGGCGAAGATCGCACAGGAAAAGAAGAAACCGTTCATAGCAGTTGGCGCTGGCAGCGCGCGCCTGACTAATGAGGAGTGTTCGCCGTACACCACACATTACGCCTACGACACCGTGGCGCTGGCCAAGGGCACCGGTTCTGCCGTTGTCAAGCAAGGGGGCAAGACCTGGTTCTTCCTGACCGCCGATTACGCGTTCGGCCATTCGCTGGAAAACGATACCGCCAATGTGGTCAAGGCATCCGGCGGTACGGTGTTGGGTTCGGTTCGGCATCCGCTGTCGGCATCCGATTTTTCATCGTTCCTGCTGCAGGCGCAAACTTCGAAAGCACAGATTCTCGGTTTGGCCAATGCCGGCGGCGACACCATCAATGCGATCAAGGCCGCCAACGAATTCGGCGTTAACAAAACGATGAAGCTGGCCGGCTTGTTGATGTTCATCAACGATATTCATTCACTGGGCTTGAATCTGACGCAAGGCATGTATTTGACCGATAGCTGGTACTGGGATCAAAGCCCGGAGTCGCGTAAATGGGCCAAGCGCTATTTTGAAAAAATGAAGAAAATGCCATCCAGCCTGCAGGCGGGCGATTACTCAGCGGCGATGCACTATCTGAATGCGGTAAAAGCCGCCGGCACCGACGATGCCGACAAGGTAATAGCTAAAATGAAAGAAACCAAAGTCAATGATATGTTTGCCAAAAACGGCACAATTCGCCCGGATGGCCGCATGGTGCATGACATGTTCCTGATGCAAGTCAAAACCAAAGCTGAATCGAAATACCCGTGGGATTATTATAAAGTGGTGCAAACCATCCCAGGCGAGCAGGCTTTCACTACCAAGGCCGATTCGAAGTGCGCGCTCTGGAAATGACGCATAACGCTGCGTAGTGCAGCGTGACTCGGGCGGCGCATTGTGGTCTGGTGCGCCGTTTTTGTTCCACTATCCCTCGGGATGACTTTTATTTTCTATTCATATGGATATTTTTGACATTCCCATGCAGGCGATGTTGAGCCAGCTGTTGTTAGGCCTGGTCAACGGTTCGTTTTACGCGATGCTGTCGCTCGGTCTGGCGGTCATTTTCGGTTTGCTCAATGTAATCAACTTTGCCCATGGCGCCCTGTACATGATGGGGGCGTTTTTCGCTTGGATGGGACTGACTTATTTCGGCCTGAATTACTGGCTGATGCTGTTGCTGTCGCCGTTGGCGGTGGGCGCAATCGGCATCGTGATCGAGCGCACCATGTTGCGCTGGCTGTACAAACTCGATCACGTGTATGGCTTGTTGCTAACGTTTGGCATCACGCTGCTGGCAGAGGGCATTTTTCGTTCTATTTACGGCGTATCAGGCCAGTCGTATCCGGTGCCGGATGTGCTGGCTGGCGGTACCGACCTCGGCTTCATGTATCTGCCGAACTATCGTGCCTGGGTGGTGCTGGCTTCGCTAATCGTATGCTTTGCAACCTGGTTTATGATCGAAAAAACCAAGCTCGGAGCCTATTTGCGTGCAGGCACTGAAAACCCCAAGCTGGTGGAGGCATTTGGCATCAACGTGCCCCTGATGGTCACGTTGACTTACGGCTTTGGCGTCGCTTTGGCGGCCTTTGCGGGAGTATTGGCGGCACCAATAATACAGGTGTCGCCGCTAATGGGGTCGCACCTGATCATTATCGTGTTTGCGGTGGTTGTAATTGGTGGCATGGGTTCCATCCTCGGTTCCATTTTGACTGGCTTGGGCCTGGGTGTGATCGAAGGCATGACGCGGGTGTTTTACCCGGAAGCTTCTGCCACTGTGGTGTTTATACTCATGGCGATCGTGCTGATGATCCGCCCGGCTGGACTGTTCGGGAAAGAGAAATGATATGAACAAGAAAATTGGCTATGGAATTGTGCTGGTTCTGGCGTGCGTAGCACCGCTAGTGATGTACCCGATTTTCCTGATGAAGGTGTTGTGTTTTGCCTTGTTTGCTTCTGCCTTTAATCTGTTAATTGGATATACGGGGCTACTTTCCTTTGGTCATGCCATTTTTTTCGGCGGAGCAGGTTATGCCGCCGGTTACGCGTTAAAGACTTGGGGCTTGCCGATGGAGCTTGGGGTGCTGTTTGGGGTGCTGGTGTCTGCTGTGATTGGCTTGCTGATGGGTGCACTGGCGATTCGGCGCCAAGGTATTTATTTCACGATGATTACGTTGGCGCTGGCACAGATGTTTTACTTCTTCTATTTGCAGGCGCCTTTTACCGGTGGCGAAGATGGATTGCAGGGAGTGCCACGCGGCTCTTTGCTGGGCTTGGTGGACCTTGGCAACGATCTGATTCTGTATTACGTGGTTCTGGCCATTTCGATTGCCGGCTTTGCGTTGATCGTCAGGACCATCCATTCACCTTTCGGCCAGGTATTGCGGGCCATCAAAGAAAACGAGCCGCGAGCAATTTCACTCGGTTACGATGTGGATCGCTACAAGCTGCTGGCATTCGTGTTGTCGGCCGCACTGGCTGGTCTGGCAGGCGCCACCAAGACTGTAGTGCTGGGTTTTGAAACCCTGACCAATGTCCATTGGGCCATGTCCGGATTGGTGGTTCTGATGACGCTGGTGGGTGGCATGGGCACCATTATCGGACCGATTGTGGGCGCGATCATTATCATTTCACTGGAAAACAAGCTTGGCAGCCTGGGTTATTTCCTGTCTTCGGCAACCGGCATCGAATGGTTTCAGACATTAGGCGATTCGGTGACAATCATTACCGGTCTGATTTTTATCATTTGCGTGCTGACATTCCGACGCGGAATCGTCGGTGAAATACTGGCCCGCTTCGGTCGTTCTCCGGCATCATCATCCTGATGCGCGGCTTAAGACTACGGAAAAGGGGCGCTGAGCCCCTTTTTTTATGCCCAACAAGAATTCAGAACGCGGCCGAATAAATTGCGTAGGCATCCTGCCGCGTGACTTCGCGCGGGTTGTTCGTCAGCAGGCGGGTTTGTAGCATAGCGGCATCGGCCAGACGATCTAAATCGATGTTACTGATGCCGACCTGTTGCAGGCGGGTCTCGATACCGATCCCGGCTGCGATCTGCTGCAATGCAGCAATTAAGCCTTGCGAGCGTGCTTCTTCGCTGCCCAGTATTCCCGGAGTAACGATTTCAGCCAACTCCGCATATTCGGCCGCGGCTGCTACTGCATTGAAGCGCAGCACGTGCGGCAAAACCAGCGCGTTCGACAGGCCGTGCGACACGTGGAAGATGCCGCCAATCGGATAGGCCAACGCATGTACGGCCGCCACCGGCGCATTAGCGAACGCTTGCCCGGCCAGCATCGCGCCCAGCAACATATTTTGCCTGACGGCCAAATCATTGCCGTTTGTACAGGCTGCAATGATGTTGCGCGACAACAAGGCGAGTGCCTGGCGCGCCAGCATGTCCGACAGAGGATTCTTTTTGTGCCTGCTGGTATACGCTTCTATCGCATGCACCATGGCGTCGATACCGGTGGCGGCGGTTGTCTTGGCCGGCAATCCCACGGTTAATGCCGCGTCCAGGATTGCCATATCCGCATACAGGACGGGTGAGACGACGCCCATCTTGGTGGTTGCGCCGGTAGTGACGATCGAGATAGGGGTAACCTCCGAACCAGTGCCGGCGGTGGTCGGCATTTGCATCAAAGGCAGACGTCTGGATTTGATATTGCCAATCCCATACATGCTTGACAGAGTCTGCTCGCCGCTAAACAGCGCAGCAATCAATTTGGCAACATCCATTGAGCTGCCGCCGCCAAGGCCAATGACGATGTCGACCGGATGTTGCCGTACCTGCTCCACAGCTTGCAAGATAAGAGCTTCCGGTGGGTCGGCCAGCACGTCAGTGTATAGCTGCACTGAAATGCCGGCAGCGCGCAAACTCGCTGCCGGCGCATCAAGCAGGCCGGTTCGGGCAAAGCCTGCATCAGTCACAATCAATGCGTGTCGCACCGGAGGGAAGTATTCCGCCACGATGGCACCGAGCCGTGTTGCGGCGCCCAATTCGCTGATGATATGCGGTACGGTGCTGAATTCGAAAGACATGATTTAATCTCCATTATAGGTTTAATTGTGAATGCTTTGTTCCACGTGAAACATCGTTAGAACACTAGATTTCGATTGAGCGGAAGCAGGATTCAGTCAACTTCACCGTCAATATTTAATTGTTTCACGTGAAACAGGATATGCCAATTTTCCGCAAAATTCTAAATGCGACAATGTCGGAGGCTGAAAAACCTTATAATTCTGTTTTCGCTCACGCCTTCTTGAAACGTACTATGTATTTTCCCAAAGAGTTTGATGTCATTGTCGTTGGCGGTGGACATGCCGGCACCGAGGCTGCACTTGCCGCAGCCCGCATGGGGCAAAAGACGCTGTTGCTTACGCATAATATTGAAACCCTGGGTCAAATGTCATGCAATCCGTCGATTGGCGGTATCGGCAAGGGCCATCTGGTGCGCGAAATTGATGCGATGGGTGGTGCGATGGCGATCGCGACCGATGAGGCGGGGATCCAGTTTCGGATACTGAATTCGTCAAAAGGCCCGGCGGTTCGGGCGACCCGCGCCCAGGCAGACCGGATTCTATATAAGCAGGCAATTCGTTCCAGGTTGGAGAATCAGCCGAATTTGTGGCTGTTCCAGCAGGCGGTCGATGACCTGGTGGTGGAGGGAGATCGGGTGGTCGGCGCGGTAACGCAGATTGGCATACGCTTCCGTAGCCGTACCGTGGTGCTGACCGCCGGTACTTTTCTGGATGGAAAAATACATGTTGGGCTGAATAATTACGCGGCCGGGCGCGCCGGCGATCTGCCGGCAATTTCGCTATCAGCCAGATTGAAGGAGTTGAAGCTACCACAAGGGCGGTTGAAAACTGGCACGCCGCCGCGTATCGATGGCCGCACCATCGATTTTTCCTTGATGCAGGAGCAGGCCGGCGATCTGGATCCGATTCCGGTTTTTTCAGTGATGGGAACGGTCGCCATGCATCCGTCCCAGTTGCCGTGCTGGATTACGCACACCAACCAGCACACGCATGACATCATTCGCGCCGGACTGGATCGGAGCCCGATGTACACCGGCGTTATCGAAGGGGTAGGGCCGCGTTATTGTCCGTCGATCGAGGACAAGATTCATCGCTTTGCCGATAAGGCTTCGCATCAAATTTTCCTGGAGCCGGAAGGCTTGACCACCAACGAGTATTATCCGAACGGGATTTCGACCAGTCTGCCATTCGATGTTCAGTTGGCCCTGGTGCAATCGATGCGCGGAATGGAAAATGCCCACATCCTGCGACCAGGCTATGCGATTGAATATGATTATTTCGATCCGCGCGGATTGAAAGCGTCGCTGGAAACCAAGCTGATCAAAGGCTTGTTCTTTGCTGGCCAAATCAATGGCACCACCGGCTACGAGGAAGCGGCAGCGCAGGGCATGTTGGCTGGCTTGAATGCCGCGTTGCAGGGACAGGAGCAAACGGCCTGGACTCCGGGGCGCGATCAGGCCTATCTGGGAGTGCTGGTAGATGACCTGATCACCAAAGGCGTGCAGGAACCATACCGGATGTTTACCAGTCGCGCCGAATACCGACTGAGTTTGCGCGAGGATAACGCCGACATGCGCCTGACCGAAATCGGTCGCAGACTGGGTTGCGTCGGCGATAAGCAGTGGGCGCAGTTCGAGCAAAAACGCGAAGCAATCGCATTGGAATTGCAACGGCTCAAGTCAACCTGGGTCAGTCCGCGCATGCTGGCAGACGCAGAAGCGGTGCGGGTCATCGGCAAGGTGATAGAGCGCGAATACTCGCTGGCCGATTTGCTGCGACGCCCGGACGTAAGTTACGACCGCTTGATGACGCTGACCGGGTTGGAGGGGCAGGGCTTGGCCGCTCTTGGGGCGCTGCAGGAGGATCAAGGCGAACTCAAGGAACAGGTTGAAATTCAGCTCAAGTATGCTGGCTATATCGAGCGCCAGGCCAAAGAGGTGACGCGCCATGCCCATTTCGAGAATTTGATATTGCCACCCCAGTTCGATTATCTGGAGGTCAATGGTCTGTCGATTGAAGTGAAGCAGAAACTCAATATGCAGCGGCCGGAAACTCTGGGTCAGGCCTCGCGAATTTCCGGCATCACGCCGGCGGCCATATCGCTGTTGCTGGTGCATCTGAAAAAGCGCGGATACAACCAGTTCGCCGCTGCGGCGACAGAACCACAACCAGAAGCTTGAGGACAGCATGCAAGGATTCGATCGGACTGCTCTGAGCAGCACGCTGGCACAAGGAGCGACTACCCTGCAACTCGACTTGAGCGAGCGGCAAATTGCTCTTTTGATGGATTATCTAGCCTTATTAATTAAATGGAATGCCGTCTATAACCTGACTGCGGTGCGCGATCCGGCCCAGATGGTGACCCAGCATGTGCTTGATTCGCTGGCTGCGGTTGCCGCATTCGATGGTGTGAAAAATGTTCTCGATGTCGGTGCCGGCGGCGGCTTGCCGGGCATGGTGCTGGCGATTGCCCGGCCTGAAATTCAGATCGCAATGATCGATACCGTGCACAAGAAAACCGCGTTTCTGACCCAGGTCAAGGCCGAGCTAGGTCTGTCAAATGTAACTGTTCATACTGCACGGGTCGAACAGTTACAGGTGGCGCAGCAGTTCGACGCCATCACTTCACGCGCCTTTGCAGAATTGGCCGACTTCATCAACTGGTCGGGTCATTTACTGGCGGCGGGCGGCCGCTTCATCGCGATGAAGGGCGTCAACCCAGAGCAGGAATTGTCGCGCTTGCCGGCCGGTTGGGTGGTGCGGGAAGTGCGCGCGCTGAAAGTGCCTGGCTTGCAGGCCCAGCGGCATCTGATATTTATCGAGCGCATTGCGCACTGAGTGACAAGCCCGCACCCTCCCGAAAACCGTGGATGAAAGAGCGCTATGTTCGGTATAACGAGTTACCCGAGTTTTATCCTGGCGATGGCTGTCACCTTCAGCTTGATCACCATCCTGTTCTGTTTTTCCTGCGTTGCTGTGGTTCATGCAATGACGGGGAAATTGCAGCGTAATCCCCGAATTTCAAAAATAGCGCATCGTGCTGCCGGCCTGTTTCTGATCGGTTTCGGCATCAAGTTGACGACCAATTAAAGCGATTCCATGGCAAAAATCTTCTGCATCGCCAATCAAAAAGGTGGGGTCGGCAAAACCACCACCACCGTCAATCTGTCTGCTGGCCTGGCAAAAATCGGCCAGCGCGTGCTGCTGGTCGATCTCGACCCGCAGGGCAATGCAACCATGGGTGCCGGCATCAACAAGGCCAAGCTGCAGGCCTCGGTCTATGAAGTGCTGCTTGGAATGTCGGATGTGGCAACTGCGCGGCTGGTTTCCGAAACCGGGAAGTTTGACGTGCTGCCGGCCAACCGCGAACTGGCCGGCGCCGAAGTGGAAATGGTAGAGCTGGAAAACCGCGAAAAACGACTGAAAGACGCGCTGGTGCAAGTCGCTGCAGAATACGATTTCATCCTGATCGATTGCCCACCTGCGTTGTCGATGCTGACTCTGAACGGGTTGTGCGCCGCGCATGGCGTGATCATCCCGATGCAGTGCGAATACTATGCGCTGGAGGGTTTGTCGGATTTGGTCAATACCATCAAGAAAGTACACGCGAACCTGAATCCCGACCTCAGCATCATCGGTTTGTTGCGGGTGATGTTCGACCCGCGCATGACCTTGTCGCAGCAGGTTTCGACCCAGCTCGAACAGCATTTCGGCGACAAGGTTTTCAAAAGCATTATTCCGCGCAACGTGCGGCTGGCGGAAGCGCCTTCCTACGGCATGCCTGGGGTTAACTTTGATCCCGCCTCGAAAGGGGCGCAAGCCTACATCGCCTTTGGTGCCGAGCTGGTTGAACGAATTAAATCAATGTAAAGAGA
>JBDSCZ010000169.1:0-11794 GCA_039920865.1 Burkholderiaceae bacterium | reverse complement strand
GCTGGTGCCGTCGGTGCCGGCCGCATTCCACCGGCTGCAGGAAGGCCAGAGCGTGCGCATCGGCAGCCGCGACTGGCGCGTGATCAGCGGCTTCGGCCATTCGCCCGAACATGCGGCGCTGGCCTGCATTGATGATGCGCTGCTGATCTCCGGCGACATGGTACTGCCGCGCATTTCGACCAATGTCTCGGTATTCGCGATCGAACCGGAATCCAACCCGGTGCGGCAGTATCTGGATTCCTTGCAAAAGTACCTGCCGCTGCCGCCAGACACGCTGGTGCTGCCAAGCCACGGCAAGCCGTTTCGCGGTCTGGCCACGCGCATTGCGCAACTCGACGCGCATCACGCAGAGCGCCTGGCCGAAGTGCTGGCGGCCTGCGCCAGGCCGAAATCCGCCACCGAGATCGTGCCGATCATGTTTGTGCGTCCGCTCGATTCGCATCAGTTGAGCTTCGCACTGGGCGAGGCGCTGGCGCACCTGCACCTGCTGTGGTTCGACGGCAGCCTGCAGCGCGTGCTCGGCGACGATGGGGTTTACCGCTTCGTGCAGGCTGGGCCGCTTGTTGCGAGTGTTGCAAGTGTTGCGGATGATGCACGATGAATGATGACAATGCTGTGCTGCAGGCCGACGGCCTGTGCTTCGGCTGGCCCGAGCGCCCGCTGTTCAATCACTGGTCGGCGCGCATCCGGCCCGGCGTCACGCTGCTGCGCGGCGCCGAAAGCAGCGGCAAAACCACGCTGCTGCGGCTGCTGGCAGGCGAGTTGCCCGCGCACTCCGGCCAGCTGCAGATTAATGGTGCGCGCGGCGTGCCCGGCGTGTGCCTCGAGCAGCAGCCCGAGCGCTACCGGGAGCAGCTGTTCCGGACCGATCCGCGCAGCGAACAGCACGATGCGCACAGCGCGGCGGCGTGGTTCCAGACCCTGCCACGCATCTGCCCGCGCTTCAGTACCGCAGCACTGGCCGATCTGGTCGACGGGTTTGCGCTCACCCCGCATCTGGACAAACCGCTCTACATGCTGTCGACCGGCTCCAAGCGCAAAGTCTGGATTGCCGCCGCGTTCGCCTCCGGCGCTGCCGTCACGATGATCGACGAACCGTTCGCCGCGCTCGACAAGCTCTCCAGCGGCTTCCTGCGCGAACTGCTGCAAGGCGTGGCCGACCACCCGTCGCGGGCCTGGATCGTGGCCGACTACGCGGCGCCGGCCGGCGTGCCGCTGGCGGGGGTGGTGGAATTGGGGGAGGATTGATGCAATTGGGCTGTGCCGGTTCAGCCCCGAGCCAGGTATTTCAAGCCCGTCATACATCCAAGTGTATTTTTAAACTGGCATTGACTGCCTGTGGGTATTGGCATGTTTTAACCTATACTCCGCTGTTTTTAAAATAATCAAGCGGAGTCAAGTGGCGAGGGCGAGGGGGGCTGCCGGACTGCGCATGGGCTGCGGTGCTGCCATCGCGCCCTGGATCTGGTCCATCTTGAAGATGCTGACCACTTGCGCCAGATGGCCGGCCTGATCCTGCAACGATGTCGCGGCGGCGGCTACTTCCTCCACCAGCGCCGCATTGTGCTGCGTGGTTTCATCCATTTGCGCAATGGCTTGGTTGATCTGTTCGATACCAGCGGTTTGCTCCTGGCCGGCGGCAGTGATGTCGGCCATGATATCGGTCACGCGCCGCACGCTGCCGACGATCTCTTCCATCGTGACGCCGGCCTGATTGACCAGTTTTGCACCGATGCCGACTTGCTCGACCGAGTCGCCGATCAGGTTCTTGATTTCCTTCGCGGCAGCGGCCGAGCGTTGCGCCAGATTGCGCACCTCGGTCGCGACTACCGCAAAGCCGCGACCTTGCTCGCCGGCGCGCGCTGCCTCCACTGCGGCGTTCAATGCCAGGATATTGGTCTGGAACGCGATGCCGTCGATCACGCCGATAATGTCGACAATTTTTTTCGAGGATTGATTGATCGAGCCCATGGTGTCGACCACCTGCGACACTACCGCGCCGCCCTTGAGCGCGACGTCGGACGCGCAGGCCGCCAGTTGGTTGGCCTGGCGCGCATTGTCGGCATTTTGTTTGACGGTCGAAGTCAGGTGCTCCATCGATGAGGCGGTTTGTTCCAGCGCGCTGGCTTGCTCTTCGGTGCGCGCCGACAGATCCAGATTGCCGGCAGCGATCTGGTTGGAGGCGCTGGCAATGGTGTCGGTGCCGGTCCTGACTTCGCCTACTATCTTGAGCAGGCTGTGGTTCATGTCGTGCAACGCCTGCAGCAATTCTCCGGTTTCATCCGTGCTGGTGACCCGGATCTGACTGGTCAAATCACCGGCCGCGACGCGCTTGGCGATGTCGACCGCCTGGTTCATCGGTGCGGTAATGCTGCGCGTGATCAGATGCGACGACACCATGCCGATCACGACTGCGATCAAACCAATCAGCGATAGCAGATACGTCAATTGCCTGCCTGAATCGACCGCGCCGTCGAGCAGCTTGCGTTCCTCGGTTTTTTGCAGATCAACCAGCTGGTTGATGGCAACCAGAACCTGGCGGTAGATCGGATCGATGCGGGTGCCGATCAGCGTCGCGACCGCCTCGGGGTTGAAGGCCAGCGCCTGGGAAATTGCGTCCGAGGTCGGTCCTTCCAGTTCCTTGTCGAGTTGCGCAATGCGGGCAAAGATCTGCTTGCCGGCATCGGACACCCCCAATGCGATCAATTGATCGCGCGCCTCGACAAAAATCGTGCGCTGCGTCTTGAGCCGCTCTTCTTCCTGGTTCATGGCGGCGGTATCGGCGTGCAGTCCGATGCTGCGGATCGCAACCACGCCCTCCAGTTGCGCCGCCTTCATTCTGTTGGTGAGCTCGACTTTCGCATTGGCGAGCTTGAGCCCCTGAAACAGGTTTTCCCGATTCTGGATGCTGATGATGTTGTCCGTGATCAGCACCGCCACCAGCAGCGCCAGGATGATGCCAAAACCGATACGCAGACGGGCGCCGATGCGAAAGCCGCTTAAGTTCATTGTCCTGCCCCTGTTGCTTGAATGGGATTGCAATTATTTGTAGATGCCGACGCCAATCAGTACGTCATCGACTTTTTCAACATAGGTCGACTTCATCTCGACTGCCTTGGTGGTGCTGTTTGGCCATTTGTAATCGACCCAGCCATGCCCTTTGCCTTTGGCGACTTCGATGAAATTCTTGACGATGAACACGCCGTTGGCATCCTTGATGTCGATCAGATTTTTCCCGACCAGCTTGGGATTGCTGCCATGCGCCTTGTTGATGCCTTCCATGTCGTAGACCATCACATACAAATCGCCTTTGACGAATTGGCCATGGGGGTCGTTGAATTCAGCGAAAGCCTTTTCCTTGCCGTTTGTTTTAACCAGTTGCACGCCTTTTTTCACCATGGACATGGCTTCGTCGGCGGTACCTTTTTCTGCGGCAAAGGCTGCGCCGGCGAAGGCCAGTACACAAAGACTCAGTGCGATTTTTTTAAATATATTTTTCATGTGCATACTCAAGGAGTGAAATTAAAAAATAAGCGTCAAACCTGCCGCTTATGCCCGGATCGGAAATGTCTGAAAGAATTTTTGCTGCATAGCAATATTATTATAAAATTGCTGACTTGCTAAGATATTTTTAAAGAAACATTGTTTTAGCGCAATCCCGTCACGCAATTCGTATTTAAATACTGCTTCTTGGCAGCGCCCGCGGTACCCATCGGATAACATCAAGCGGTGCGAGGGTCATGCTGCGGACGAATTTGGTGCAGCGCACCATGCATCAGAAGCGGACGCACAGCCGGCATGGCCAGCGCGCAGCGCCGACCTGCAATGGCGTCAAGATGGAGATCGAATCGGCACAGCGATACGGCCTCTGCGTATCAGGCGGAAAAAGGGGGCAAAGGCTCGGCCTCCTCAGCCCGTGAAATGATTTGATACGCGCCGATGGGGCGATTCGGCGCACCCGGTTCCGGGAACACCCGCACAGCCGTCCAGCTATATACGAATAATTAGGGGTATGCCATAAATCATGGCACTTTCCGCAATCATTATGGGCGGCTTATAAAATACAGATTCGAGTATATTGCTGTCGATAATGCCAGTCAGATCGAGGGTGGGCAAAAAATCTGCCCGCCCGGGCGCTGCTTTGATCCCGATTACAGAATCGCACCCGCCTTTTCGCCGCGTTCGTACACTACGTGCGCGCGGCCCACGATCATCAGGTCGAGTTTGCCGATGTGCGCCGGCTCCTTGTTGGTGTAGGGCAGCTTGTGCAGCACGTAGCGCATCGCGTTCAGGCGTGCGCGCTTCTTGCAGTCGCTCTTGATCACGCTCCACGGCGCATCGGCGGTGTCGGTTTCAAAGAACATCGCTTCCTTGCCGCGCGTGTAGTCGTCCCATTTGTCGAGCGAGGCCAGGTCGATCGGGCTCAGCTTCCACTGCTTGAGCGGATGGCCTTCGCGCTCCTTGAAGCGGCGGCGCTGCTCCTTGCGGCTGACGCTGAACCAGAACTTGATTACATGCACGCCGCTGCGCACCAGTTGCCGCTCGAACTCGGGCGCCTGGCGCATGAATTCGGTGTATTCGGCATCGGTGCAAAAGCCCATAACGCGCTCGACGCCGGCCCGGTTGTACCAGGAGCGGTCAAACAGCACGATTTCGCCGCGGGTCGGCAAATGCTGCACATAACGCTGGAAATACCACTGTCCGCGCTCGCTCTCCGACGGCTTTTCCAGCGCCACCACGCGCGCGCCGCGCGGGTTCAGATGTTCCATGAAGCGCTTGATCGCGCCGCCCTTGCCGGCCGCATCGCGCCCCTCGAACAGGATCACCACGCGCTGGCCGGTTTCCTTGACCCACGCTTGCAGCTTGAGCAACTCGACCTGGAGCCGGAATTTTTCCTTTTCATAGGTGCTGCGCCGCATCAGGTTGCGATACGGATAACCGCCGTCGCGCCAATCCAGCGACATTTCATCATCGGGATTGGTGCAGGCGTGGTCCGGATCGGCCTGCTGGCCTGTCAGCGCGGCGCGCAGCACCTGCAAGTCATCCGAGGAGGCGCCCTCCAGCAACGCGCGCAGGGCCTGGGCGCGATCGTGCGGCTGGGCACCGGCACCGTCCCCATCCACCAGCAGCGTAAGCGCGGCGGCGACTTGCTGCTGTTGCGCCGCCTGCGCGCTTTCGGTGCTGACAAACTGTTCAATCGCACGGCTGCGCGTGCTCGGCGCCCGGTCGCCGCGCTTGACGGCGCGCACTCCGGTGCCGGCTTTTGCACCGGCAACGGGCGCTGCGGTGGCGTGCAGCGGCTCAACTTTGCGACGGGTCCGGCGTACCGGGGCGGTTTTTTTGGCGGTGAATTCGGGCATGTCTCAGCTTTCTTATGGGTGGTAGCTCCGCCGGCTTGCTGGCGAATAACTTTTTATTCTAGGCCTCGCCTGCGACCAAAAACTTGATGAGCGTCAAGTACCGATCCGGCCACATCGAGCGCTCGCCTCGGTTTGCCATTGCTGCAAAAACAGTGTAGCGGATTCTGCTTGCTGTCAGGCAAGACGCGGCGTGTCGGCGGCGACCCTTTACAATGACGGGCCGTTTAATTCCGTTTGTGATTTACCTAATTTGTTGCGCACACTTAAATATTTCCGTACCAATCCGCCAAGGCGCGCCCGTTTCGTTTTGGCAACTACTGCAGGTTAGCCCATTGTTTTTTGAATCAGAGCGACTCAATTTTTTTCGACCTCTTGCCGGTAAACACCGCGCGGTGGTGGTGGCCTGTGTCCGTGCGCTGTACGAGCGGCTGCACGGGCCCAGCGCCGATTATGGGCAAAACCTGACGCGCGACGGCTTGCGCGACCTGTGGTTGCCTGTGGTGCAGGCCTCGCGCCAGATCCTGCTGCAGGAAGAGGATGCGGTGGCCGGCAGCGCGCTCAGTGACGACGTGATTCCGGACGGTGCCGACGATCAGCAGAGCAGCAGCGCGGTGTTGCGCACGCTGCTCAAGGACGGCTGGCTGGAGAGCTTCGGCGACCGTGCCGGGCTGGTGACCGCATACCGTTTTACGCGCGCCGGCAAGCTGTTCGCCGAGGCGTTTTGGGCGCTCGAGCGGCGCAATGCGCGCACCCGCCAGCGCAATGTGCGCAGCTGCCGCAATGCGCTCGGCGCCGCGCTGCGCAATGCCGATGCCTACGATCTGATAGACGCCTACGATTACGCCGAAAAAGTCATCAGCGACCTGTCGGAAGGGGTCGATTATTTTCAGGAACTGGTGCGGCGGCTGATGCTGGAAGCATCGCAAACGCCGTGGGACGGCTTCATGGAATTTCTCGACCGTTTCGAAAAGGAATTCAAGAAGCAGCTGACCGCCGACAGCATCGAACGCCATCGGCAGGCGATCCGCGACCTGATCGCCCGCCTGCACAGCCTGGAAGATGACCGGGCCCGGGCGCTGGAAATCCAGCTCAACGATCTCGCGCGCTGGGCCAGCCAGGAGCGGCAGGGGCCGTCGACGCTGGCCTGGATGCTGGACCGGATTGAGGAAATGGTCGAAGCCGCCTGCACCACCAAGCACCCGGAGCTGATCAAGGCGATGGGCGTCTACATGCAGCGTGCGGCCAGCATCGTGCAGCAGGCGCTGATGTTGCGCGGCGGCCAGACCCGGCAAGCGTACAGCGCGGCGATCAGCCAGATTGCCGGCCGCAGCGGCGCGGCGCAAGACGCGTTGCTGGCGCATCTCGGCTGCGCCATCGCAGCGGCCGAAATCCGCCTGCTCGATCCGGCCGCGTTCAAGCTGCGTACCGCGTCGCAACGGCGCAAGGCACTGACCGTTACCGCGCAGCCGAAAGTGACGCGCGCCGCCAGGCTGGCGGCCGCGATGTATCGCGCCGAGTCCGACGCGTTTGGGCTGTCCAACGACGACATCGTGCATCGTCTGCGCGCCGAACTTCGCTTGCGCGACCGGCCGATCCGCCTGTCGAGCCTGCCGGTGGCGAGCAGCGCCGAGGTACTCAACAATATGCAGCTGGTGGAGGCGGTGCGCGGTGCGCGCGATGCGCGGCTGACTGTCAGCAAACTGCCGGGCAAGCTGTCCAACCCGTTTTATAGCGGCGACGATTATCAGATCGAGATGAAAAATGACCCTGAATGACATATTGAATCAGCAGCTGGCGCTGCACAATCTGGCGCCGGAACGGTTTCGGGAAATCGTCGCACGGCTGTTTGGCGCCGGCATCGTGGTGCGTGAGGAAGACGGCGTCGAGCAGCGCCTGTATGACGATGCGCGCCGCATCGAGGCTTGCCTGAACGACTATTTCAGGCTCGGCGGATTCCGCCTCGAACACAATCTGAAGGGCGAATTTTTTCGACTGTACGCGCCCGGGGCCGAAGTTCCCGGGATGCCGGAAGATGGGCTGGAACCGGTGCCGGCCCTGCGCGCCAGGCTGTCGCCGGATTTTGTCGCGGCGGCGCTGGCGCTGCGCTTCCAGTATCAGCAAGGCCTGGCCGAAGGCGGCAACCGCCTGACCGATTCCGGCGAGGTGCTGACGCGCTTCGAAGAGCTGTCGGCCACGCTGCAGACCCAGTTGAAACGCGCGCTGCCGCCGACCGGCGTCGAACGGCTGCGCCTGCTCAACCAGCTCAAGCGGCACCGGCTGATCCGTCTGGGGCCCCATTTTTCTATGGATGACGAAGATGCGCTGCTGGCAATCCGGCCGACGATCCTGGGCATCATCAGCGACGACATGCTGCAGGCGGCGCTGGAATCCGATCCTTCATCTCACGAGGCCGCCGCCGATGCTGATGCAGAAGATCAGCAGGCCAGCCTGCCAGCCGGGATGGAACCAGTCAGCACCGAAGGAAACATCGAATGAAACTGGACAAACTGATACTGGTGAACTGGGGCGCGTTGCGTTCGCAGGAATATCCGATGGGCAACATGACGTTGCTGACCGGCCCCACCGGCTCCGGCAAATCGACCATGATCGATGCGCTGCAAACCGTGATGACCGCCGTCTATCAAAACATTTTCAACTACAACCCGGGCCAGGACGAGACCACCCAGGGCGCGCGCAACGGCAAGACCAAGCGCACGCTGTGGTCCTACATCGTCGGTGCCGAGGACAATCTGTTCGCCCGCCCGGACGGTGCGCACGGCTACATCGCGGCGGTCTTCAAACCGAGCGAGGGCGAGGAAGGGCGGGAATTCACCGCGTTGGTCGCGGCAGCGGCACGCGTCGACGGTGCCGGCGAGCGCCGTCATGCTGTAGTGGAGCGGTTGGCATTGTTGCTGATCGACGGCGTAGCGCTGCAACTGGGCGACCTGACCTCGAGCGCAATCGACAACAGCATGGACGTGGTGGCGGTCGAAAATATCGAACAGCATCTGTCCGCCAAATACAGCAATGTGACCAATTTTCGCGACAGCAAGCGCGAGTATCTGTGCCAGTTGTACGGCCGTTTCCGCGGCCAGAAAACCGTCTCCTTCATCGAAGCGGAAGGCGCTGCCAAAGCCTGGAGCCAGTCGATTGCGCACAAGCCGATCGGCAGCGTCGACGAGCTGGTCAAGCACCAGATCCTGGAGCTCGACACCTCGCAGCTGGCGCAACGCATCGCCCAGATCAGCAAGCTGATGCGCCAGGTCAATGCATTGCGCAAGGAAGGTGAGCGCCTGAGCGACAACGTCGAGCGCCTTGAGCAGCTCGGCCAGGCCGTCAGCGCTACCGCCGGCGCACATCAATTGGCGTGTCAGTCGCAGTTGCTGGTGGCGTCGATGGCGCTGCGCGAAGACCAGCGCCAGCTGGAGGCGGCAGCGGTCGCCAACGCCACCTTGCAGGCACAAATCGCCGAGGAAGACGGGCACGCCGAGAAACTGGAACAGGATTGCCAGGCCAAGAACCGCAGCCTGATGCAGATTCACGTGCAGATGGCGGGGATTCCTGCCGCAGAACAGAAAGCCCGGATCCAAAATCAGATCGCGCAGTGCGAGGCCAGGATCAAGGCCGTGTTCAACACGCTGCAACAGCATGCGCAGAGCGCCCGGCAGCTGGAAAACGCGGCCCGCAATGTCGCCGGCATGCAGATTCCGCCGCAGCAAAAAGAGATTGCCGATGCCGCCCGTCAGGTGGTGCAGGCGCTGGCGGCGGCTGCGGCGCTGGATCTGGCCGCCCGTCTGGCCAGCATCGCTGCGCTGGCCAGGGCCGACGAAGTGGATGTGCTGCAGGCGCTGCTGCTGGTCAGCGACTTTTCCGGTGTCGATGCGGCGCTGGAAAAATTGCACGTCACGCTGGCTGGCACCGAAAGCAGCTTCGTGTCGGCCTTGCACACCCAGATTGCGCAATTGCGCGCCAGCGAGCAGGAAGCGCTGCGGCGCGAGAAGGATGCCGCCGCGCGCAAGGCCAATCTGGCCGAAGGCGGCGCCGACTATCCGATTTATGTGCTGCACGCGCTGAAAGAATTCCGGTCGGCGCTGGCTGCGGCCCGCGCCCAGGTGCTGTGCGATCTGGTGGAACCGATGTCGGCCGACTGGCAGGCGGCGATCGAAGGTTATATGGGCGGCGCCCGTTTCAATCTGGTGGTCGATCAGGAATGGGAAGAGAAGGCGATCGAGTTCGTGCATCAGCACAAGCTGCGCGCCAAGGTGATTCAGGGCAGTCTTTGTCTGGAAAATCTGAAAATCGAAAGGACTCCAAGCGACTCGATCGTCCATGAACTCGGCACCGAGCATCCGATTGCACGCGCCTACCTGCATGAGCAGTTCGGCCAGGTGGTCAAGGTCGCCGATGCGGAGGCCCTGCGCCGCACTTCGCGCGGACTGACCCGGGACGGCAAGTGCAGCGGATCGCGCACCATGTTTGGCGCCGATGCCGACAGCCTGGTGTTCGGCCGGGAAGCCAAGCGCCTCGCCAGGCAGCGCGCCGAGCAGGATCATGCGCAGGCGGAGCGCGAGCTGACCGAAATCCGTACCCAGTTGCGCGAGCTGCAGGGCGCGCTGGAATTGATGGGGCGACTGCATTGCCCATCGTTTGCCGCGATTGGCGAGCTCGAGTGTCTGGTGCGCGAGCTCGATGCCGCACGCCAGGATCTGGGCCGGCTCGACCTGACCCAGGTCGGCAAGCTGGAACAGGAGGCGCAGGCGCTAAGTTTAGAGATTGCCACGATGGGAGCGTGCCAGACTGCTTGCAACAAACGCATCGGCGGTCATGAAACAGCGATGCAAGGCCATCAGGCTGCGATTGCCCGCCTGAATCTGGGCCTGAGCGCCAAGCAAGCCCGGGTCGATGCCGATACCGGGCAATTGCGCGCACTGTGCATCGTCAACGGCAGCCTGTCGTTTACTGCGCTCACCGACGAAGTCGCCAGCTGGGTCAGCGATAACAGCTATCCGCAATCGCAGGCGTCCGGCAATGCTGCCAGGCAAACCGCACTGAGCTGGCAACTGTACGCCGATGCGCGCACTGCGCTGGGCGAATATCACGCCCATGCCCGCAGCGATGAACGCTTTGAGGTGGTGCAGGGCGACGACCTGCGCGACAACGACTTTACGCCGCTGTACGCGCAGATGGTGGCGCTGCAAACCCGCATCCGCGCGCAATTGATGCGGCAAAAAGACATCGGCCTGATCAAAAATCTGGAACAGCTGCGCACCGCCGAATCGTCGTTCAACGATGTGTTTACCAAGCAGTTCTGCTATGAAATTCGCAACAACGTCGATACCGGCGTGCGCACCCTGAAGACGCTCAATGTCGAGCTCGACAAGCTCAAGTTCGGCACCGACAAGTTCCGCATCGACTGGTCGGAGTGGGTGCCGGAATTCAAGGCCTATTACGATTTTTTCTGCGCCACCTCGGAAATGTCGGAGATAGCGGACATGCAAGGGTCGGGCAGCCTGTTTGATGGTCCTGACTTGAGTCCGGAAAACTGTCAGGTGCGCGACCAGCTGGTGCAGTTACTGCTGTCGGAAGACGAGGACAAGGCGCTCAAGGAGTTGCAGCGGGTGGCCGACTACCGCAACTACCGGCGTTACGAAATCTACAAGGAATCCGATACCGGCTCGCACGTGCGCCTGTCGGAATGGGGCACCGGCTCCGGCGGCCAGCTGGAGACGCCGGCCTACATCATTCACGCCGCGGTGGTCACCAACCGCCTCAAGCGTTTCGAGAAGGGCAGCAGCCTGCGTTTGCTGGTCAACGACGAATCGTTTGCCAAGATGGATGAAGGTCGCGCGCGCGACGTCCTGCAGTTCCTGCGCGAACACCTCGGGATGCAACTGATCTGCGCGATGCCGACCAAGCACGCCGGCGCGATCAAGCCCGAGTTCTCGCGCGAATGGAGCTTCAGCCGCACCGTGGCCGACGGCAACGGCGAAGTCGGTTTCGTCTCGGAAGCGGATCAGCGCGAGCTGCACTCGGACCAGCTGCGCGCGCTGTGGGAGACGCGCCGGCTGCAGGTGCGCGAGCAGGCGCAGATCCATTTTGAGGCGGCGGAACAGGCCGACGCATGAGCGCACCGCTGTGGCTTGAATCTCCGGAAATGCAGCAACTATTGCGCAAACTGGTGGATAGCCTCGACTGGCTGACACCTGACCGGCAGGTTTGGGACCTGCCGCTACGGTATTCGCATTAACCGGCCGGCATGCCGCCGGCTGGTGTGATGTATGCGGGGACGTAATGATTCAGGTGAAGATTCGCGTCAAAAATACGGTAGGTTGGGCTGCAAAGCCCAACATTCAATGCGACAACGCCAATCAGATATCGCAGAGCAAAGGCGGCCGCAGCCGTCTGTTTTTTTTCATGTCAGTTCTGCAGATTAA